>RPRC01000170.1 GCA_003857395.1 Geobacter sp. | reverse complement strand
CTCGAAATCTATAAATCCATCGGAAGGGTCCTCAAAAACGAGTTGCTCATTGGCGGGAAGTTCTAATGCATTACAGAGGCTCTTCTCGTCAGAAAGTGAAATACGGGCGGAAGCATTTTTAAAAAGTTTTTTACCGGGTTTGCCCTTTTCGGTTGCAGCGGAAGCAAAGGTGACAATTTTCGGCGAAGACTGCCTCGGGATAGTTCCAGCGACCGACGCAGACAATGGCAGCAGACAGATTAAGAGTGCAGTAAGTATTGTTTTCATGGGTTTTTCCTTCCTCGCAAACCTCTTTGACAGAAGTCGAGGGGAGGCTTTTTCAGGTGCGAAAGTATAGATAAGATTTCTTTGACTGTCAACGGTAAAGGGCTGGTAGATAGTGCGGCAAACCTTTCAGATTCGATGCGTTTGATGATATCCAGGCGAAAGTTCAGTCGCCTTCCAGCGGCCAGAATCTCTTTTCCAGCTCATCAAGGAGCGGAGTAATGGATGCGGTATTTTTGGCGGAAAGGGTGATGGCACCATACTTTCGGGCTGCCTGCCGTGCTTTCATGAAAGCGAGAAGATCTCTTTTCTTCAGGTCTGGCATCAGGTCGCTTTTGTTGAAAACCACGAGTCTGGGCTTTTCCGAGAGATGCAATTCATCAAGAATTTCTTCAACCTGGCTAATTTGTTCCTCGAAACGAGGGTTTGACCAATCCACCAGGTGAAGGAACAGGTCAGCATCCCTTAGTTCCTCCAAAGTCGCCTTAAAGGCCCCCATGAGGGATTTCGGCAAGGACCGGATAAAACCGACCGTATCGGTAATTATTATCTCGCGCTCCCGAGGGAAACGAAGTCGGCGTGTTGACGTATCAAGGGTAGCAAAAAGGAGATCCTCTGTAAACACGGCACTTTTGGTGAGCGAATTGAGAAGCGTCGACTTTCCTGCATTCGTATAACCGACAATGGAAACAATGGGGACACCCGCCTTAACCCTCTTCCTTCGTCTCTGGTCACGCCCGCGAGAAAGCTCCTTCAATTCACGCTCCAATTTGGCTATCCGATCCCTGACCCGTCTCCGGTCTATCTCAAGCTTCGTCTCACCTGGCCCCCGCCCACCGATACCACCCATGAGCCGCGACATTTGCACTCCACGCCCCGTAAGACGGGGCAGGATATATTTCAGCTGGGCCAGTTCAACCTGCACTTTCCCATCAAGGCTGACGGCTCGGCGGGAAAAGATATCAAGGATGAGTTGGCTCCTGTCGATGACCTTCAACTCGGTAATTTCCGAGATGGAACGAACCTGGGCGGGTGAGAGTTCCTGATCAAAGACCAACAGGGTTGCTCCGAGCTGCAGCGCCCTGATGATAACCTCGCGCATCTTACCCTCACCCATCAGATAGCGAGGATTCAGCTCGCGCCGGTGCTGCACAATGGCATCGATAACCTCGACTCCGGCAGTCCTGGCCAATTCCCGCAGTTCATCCATGGAGTCTTGGACCTCCGGGCCGGACGAGCGGGTCACGGAGAGCAGGATAGCTCTCTCACTGCTCCCTCGCACCTCAAAAGCCACCGGCATGTTCTTTTCCAGGGAACTCTCCAGCGAGGAGGTAAATTCAAGGACATCCATCTGGAATTGTTCAAACAGGCAAGGTACATCAATGTGGCAGGGTGCAGAACTGTTGAGATCGGCCGAGAGATAAGCAGTCTGGATAGCAAAGGACTTCTTGCCGGGCGCAAGGAGAAGTGCTGCCATAAGATCAAGCCGAAGTAGTGCCAGATCAGTAAGATCGTCTTCGGTCAATGTCTCGCCTTTAAGGTGCGTATGGCAAAGCCTCAGGCCACGCAGGCGCTTTTTCCCAAGGGGGTATTCAGTAAGCTCAGGGATATAAAGCTGGCGTTCGTCTCCCACGAGGACATATTCGACCAGGCCGATTCGATTGATGAGCACCCCGATCTGGCGTCCGGTTTCCTCAGACAGCTCCGCCATACGCAGGGCAAGTTCAGGGGTTACCAGATCAGCAGGAGGAACTCGGCGACGATAGAGCCTTTCCAGGGCACTCAGTTGACTTGGCTTCAGGCCGGCAAGATTGCCAAAGAGCTGTCGTATTGTGAAGTCCTTTCTCAGCAAAGGGCTGACATCGCAACGAAAGCCCCTTGATTATACTGTTTAAAAGATAGTTTGCGTACAGAAGAGAATAGGTCCAGGAAAAATGTGTACAGCTCTTTCCAGAACCTATTCCTGTTCAATCAGGGAAGAATCCCCCATCACATGCCCATAATATTATAACCACTGTCAACGAAGTGGACGCCCCCTGTTACCCTTCGAGAGAGATCGCTCGAAAGGAACAACGCGGCATTGGCGACGTCACGCTGCTCAATGTTAGAGCGCATTGGTGCCCGAGCTTCGATATGCGCGGCAATTTGATGAAAGCCTCCGACACCGGCCGCAGCGAGGGTTTTTACCGGTCCGGCTGAAATTGCGTTTACCCGAATACCGTCGACTCCCACAGCCTCGGCCAGATAGCGGACATTTGCCTCCAGAGCGGATTTGGCAACCCCCATGACATTATAGTTCGGAAACACCTTTTGAGCTGCATAGTATGTCATGGCCAGGATACTCCCGCCCTTGTCCTTCATAAGCGGGTACGCTTCCCTCGCAAGGGCAATCAATGAGTAGGCACTGATATCCATGGCAAGGGCAAATCCTGCCCTGCTTGTATTGAGAAAGGAACCTTTCAATTCCTCCCGGTTTGCAAAGGCAAGGGAATGGATCAGAATATCTATTCCGTCCCATTTCTTCCCGATCTCGGAAAAAACCTTTTGAATATCGTCATCATTCGTCACATCACAAGGAAGAACATGAGTGACACCAATGCTTTCCGCCAAGGGGAATACCCTCTTGGCAATTGCGTCGTTGGCATATGTCAGGGCCAGTTCCGCCCCTTCCTCTTTAAAAGCCTGAGCAATTGCCCAAGCGATACTTTTTTCATTCGCAACACCAAAAATTATGGCTTTTTTACCATCAAGCAGACCCATCTCAATCCTCCATAAAAACAGACAATAATAAAAACCCTACTGCTACTGCGCGGTGATCGAAATATCAGGACCTTCCGCGTTTGCACATCCGGCAGTGTCCGGAAAACCGGAAACTTACTCTGGCACGTGTATCACGGAATAATAGTTGAAAAAGCTATTTTTTGCAACAAGCGACCGGAATGGCCCTGACTATCTCCACCCTGCCAGCCCCTTTTTACGTTTGGACAGTATAGCGGCAAGTGCTTTCCTGATCCATGAAAATAGCTTAACCCATCGAATAGGTGACGAAAGTCTCTTTTGGCTAACAAGAAAAACCCCTTCCAAGGAGACAACAAATCTCTTGCCTTTTTCGTACCCTGTGCTATCATGCCTAAAATTTAGGCACAATAGCACTATTTCGTGAGAATATTTAATGCGTACCAGCCTTACCATCGGTTCTCTTCTGATATCCCCCCCCCTTATCCTCGCACCCATGGCAGGGATAAGCGATTTGCCTTTCCGGATTTTGGCAAGAGCGCAGGGTGCCCCCCTCTGTTTTACCGAAATGATCAGTGCGGAAGGCCTGAAGCGGAATGGAATAAATACCTTGGCTCTCTTGCGTAGCGCTCCGCAGGACAGCCCCCTCGGCATTCAGCTTTTTGGCGATGATCCCGATTCCCTTGCCGAGGCGGCTCGCATGATTGAAGCAAACGCCGATCTCATCGATATTAATATGGGATGCCCGGTAAAAAAGGTGGTCTCAGGAGGAGCCGGCAGCTCACTCCTCAGGAATCCCCTCAAGGCTGCCGAGATTATTCGTTCGGTACGTAAGGCCACAAGCCGCCCCTTGACAATAAAAATCCGTACGGGCTGGAATGCGGCTGAACCATCTTTCCTGGAAATCGGCCGCATCGCTGAGGAAGAAGGATGCGATGCCGTTACCTTGCACCCGCGGACGCGTGCGCAGATGTTTTCCGATCACGCCGATTGGGATAGGATCAGCGAACTGAAGAACGCCATCACGATACCGGTTATCGGCAGCGGTGACGTCTTTTCCAGCCAGGATGTCGTGGACATGTTTTCTCAAACAGGTTGTGATGGAGTTATGATTGCACGGGGTGCCATGGGAAACCCCTGGATTTTCAGGGAAGCAATTGAGAGACTTGCGGGGCAGATCCCTTCCGGCCCGACCAAGGAGGAGCGTCATGCCACGGCGCTTTCCCATCTGGAGCAACTCTGCAGACTCTATGGAGAGAAAACTGCCGTAGCGGAAATAAGAAAACACCTCTCCTGGTACGTAAAGGGACTTCCAGGTGCTGCCCGTTTTCGCGTACAGGTAAACACGATTGGAGAAAATCAGCAGCTCCGTCAAGCCATAAACGATTTTTTTACCCTGGTGGAACATGAATGAAAGTGGGCAAAGCCTGAAAGGCTATTTTGCAGATGTGCTCGATAGTGTCGGCGATGGTGTTATCGTTCTTAACAGGGAGCACATAATTACCTTTCTAAACCCTGCGGCAGAAGAAATTACCGGTATTTCACGGCGCTTGGCAGTAGGAAGCGGATTTGTCGAATTCTTTCGAGGAGAAGATGTGCTGCTGGAGATGGTCGCCAAAACATCGGAAAGCGGCATGACAATTTCCGACCATGAGAATGTCGTACTCAAAAAGGGGCCCAATGTAACTCCTGTCAATGCTACGACATCGCCCCTCTTGCTGGCAAACGGGGACAGCATCGGAATTGTTCTCGTCCTGCGAGACATAAGCAATATCAGGGAACTGGAAGATGCCGTCCGTCAGGCGGATCGACTATCGACACTGGGAACCCTCGCTGCCGGTCTTGCCCATGAAATAAAAAATCCGCTCGGAGGCATCAAAGGGGCGGCACAACTGCTTGAGCGGGAACTCCCGGACGGAAGTGAACTCCGAGAGTACACTTCCATAATGCAAAAGGAGGTTGGGCGCGTAAACCGGATAGTGGAAGAACTTCTGAGCCTTACGACCCCGCGAAAACTGGAACTGGCCCACGTGGACATAAACCAGCTGATCGGAGATATTGTCACCCTGCAAAAACGGGCAGCGGTTACAAAAAATGTTGCATTTATTCAGGACTTTGATCTCAGCATACCGCCTATTCTGGCAGATGAGGCGCTTATCACGCAACTTTTCCTCAATCTCATCAAAAACGCTGTTGAGGCAATCAATGACTCCGGCCAGATTAGGATAGTAACGCGAGTTCTTTCAGACTACAGTATGACCAAAAAGGGCGAGCAGTTTTCTCGCATGGTCGTTATCGACGTTGTCGATGACGGCCCTGGAATTTCGAAAGAAATTCTTGAAAATCTCTTCACTCCGTTCTTTACGACAAAATCGAAAGGAACCGGGTTAGGACTGGCAATCTGCAATAAAATTATTAACGAACATCGCGGCATGATCAGAGTAGATTCGGAGCCGGGCAAGGGATCGAACTTTACCGTTATGCTTCCTCTTGTTCGATAAGAAGTCTTTCATTCAGTCATACATAGACAATTCAGTGGTCTCTGGAGCTCATAACGGTTCAATTCGCTTTGAAACCATAAAATCAGAAGGAAACAACATATGTCACTCAATAAAATTCTTGTAGCCGATGATGAAGAAAGCATGAGATGGGTCCTCTCCAAAGCCCTCAAAAGAAAAGGTTTCAGCGTCGACCTTGCCAGGGATGGTGATGAGGCCCTGAGAATGATTCAGTCCTCGCACTATGACATGGCCATCCTCGACATAAAGATGCCCGGGCTGTCCGGACTTGAATTGCTGGATCAGATCAGAGAACTGAAAAAAGAACTCCTTGTTGTCATAATGACAGCAGAAGCGAGCATGAAAAATGCCGTGGAAGCAATGAAGCGGGGAGCATACGACTACATTACCAAACCCTTTGACCTGGATGTAATCGACGCAATCATCGAAAAGATCGACAAAGCACGGGAGATGACTTCCCAAGTATCTCTTTTGAAAGAGGAACTCAAAGACCGCTATCAACTGGAGAAGACCATTATCGGCAATTCCCAGGCCATGAGAGAGATTTACAAAACCATCGGCAAGGTTGCACCAAGTGACATTACTGTGCTGATTCAGGGCGAATCGGGTACAGGGAAAGAGTTGATCGCACGAGCTATTCACTTTAACTCAAAGCGACTTGGAAAGCCATTCATCGCCATCAACTGCGCAGCCATCCCGAAAGAACTCCTGGAAAGTGAACTTTTCGGATTCGAAAAAGGTGCCTTTACCGGAGCGGTTGAAAGAAAACTGGGAAAGTTCGAACAGGCAAACGGCGGTACTATCTTCCTGGATGAAATCGGCGATATGCCGCTTGATCTTCAGGCAAAGATTCTCCGCGTCCTGCAGGAAAAAGAAGTAACAAGGACAGGCGGCAACCAGAGCATCACCGTTGACACCCGCATAGTAGCCGCCACAAATCAGGATCTCGAGGTAAGTGTCAGAGAAAAGACTTTCAGGGAAGATCTGTACTACCGGCTGAATGTTCTCCCGATCCATCTCGTATCATTACGGGAACGTAAAGAAGATATCCCCCTGCTCGTAGAATATTTCCTGAAAAAAGCCTGCTCGGAAATGGAACTGCCAACAAAGCAGTGTACCCAGGAGGCCCTCACACTTCTGTCATCTTATTCCTGGCCGGGCAATGTCAGAGAGTTGGAAAACACCATCAAACGAGCGGTTATCCTTTGCTCTGACCCGCACCTGTCGGTTTCCGACTTTTCCGGACTCAGGTCGAATAGCACCTCTACTTCCCGCAACGAGGAACTTTCCCTTGAAGCCCTGGTGGAAATGAAGTTGCGATCAAGCCTCGACAATCTGGATAAAATGGAATCGGGGGACCTCTACGGCCTGATACTTGAACAAATGGAACGTCCCCTCATTCGTTTTGTCCTTGAAAAGACGAGGGGAAACCAAGTGAAAGCCGCGGAAATTCTCGGCATTAACAGAAATACCCTAAGGAAGAAGATCCAGGAACTCGATATTGAAATAAAGAAGGATTAAAGCGTTACACGAACAGACTGAAAGAAACGGAGGAATTTTTGATGGAACATCTTGACCGTTTTTTTATCGATCCCGGTTCAACACTCCTGATGGTAATTGATGTCCAGGAGAAACTGTGCAAAGCCATGGACCCGGAGATCCTTACTGTCAAAAAAGGCAACATCTCCATTCTTCTTGAGGCAGCAGGCGAGTTCAGCATTCCGGTTCTTGTAACAGAACAATACCCGACCGGCCTGGGCGCAACTTTACCGGAACTAAAAGAGACTGCCGCAACCATCCCCCTGGAGAAGATGAGTTTCAGCTGTTGTGGTGATGAAGGGATGCTGGCAAGAATTACTGAATCGGCTCGGAAGAAAATTATCATTACCGGAATGGAAACTCACGTCTGTGTCCTCCAGACCGTTCTGGAGCTGCTGAAAAAGGGCTATCATGTTCATGTGGCAAGCGATGCCGTCGTAAGCAGAAAAAAGGAGAACTGGCAGATTGGCCTCGCGTTGGCATCCTCAGCCGGTGCAATTATTTCTTCCACGGAAACAATACTTTTCCAACTGCTGCACAGGGCGGGGACACCCGAGTTCAAGAAACTGGCAAAACTGGTACGGTAAAACCGTTTACCCGTGATCCTCACACGCCTTTTTTTGCCAGGAAATGCTGAAAAGCTGAAAGCGAATCCCCGGCTATTGCGATAAACTCGAGACCAAATCCCGGGGGATACTCTTCCTTGATTCTTTCAGCAGGAGTGTTTTTCCAGCGCACCACTCCTTTTGCCTGTACGAGTGAACCATTCACTTCTGAGAGCATGAACGTAAGGACAACCTCCGTTCCCACATCGAGATCGTACTCTGTCGCAACAAAAACACCACGAGCACTCAAATCCAGAATGGTTCCTGTCATGGTGACGCGAAACGCCTGAAACCGGATCGCAGACCGAAACGGTATCCGAGCCTCTCTGCGATCCAACTCGGGGATGAATCGACGGATCGTATCGAGGAACAGTCCCCTTTCGAACGGTTTTGTCAACAATCCGTCGCACCCCGCTTTTGCGCAGAGCTCGTGATCGTCAGCCTTCCCGGCACTCGTGGCCATGATGACAGGAATGGAAGAAAGTGCCGGGTCAGCTTTAATGGCTGCACAGCACTCCGCACCACTCATCCTTGGCATATGTAAATCCATTACCAGCAGATCAGGATGCAGAATCCTGGTCTTCTCAAGGGCCTCCAGGCCATCCTTCGCACAGAGGACGCTGATACTCGACATCTTGAGAAAATCCTTCTGGATCTCAAGAAACATCGCGGCATCATCAACCAAAAGTACTTTTTTGGGCATCAGAGCTCCAGCCTTATCTAACCCAGTGTTACAAAACTTGTAGGGGCGGCCACCTGTGGCCGCCCAATCAGGGCAGGCCCCTGTGCCTGCCCCTACATGAAGGTGCACAGCAGACCATTTCATAATTCCAGCAACTGCCGATTCGAGGCTTACCCGACGGCAACCAGCTCGCGTGCAACAATATCGTGGTTCAACCAGAAAACCGGCGCACCCGGTTCCCAGGAAGTCCGGTTCATCAGCCGGCCAACAGCCTGAAAAACGGCCCTTGACAGCTCCGCACAGACAATGTTTTTCGGATCTTCATTCATATCCAGCATCGAAGTGGCACTGTTCAGCATGAGAGCCGCCTGCTCCGGCGTATTATGGTGAGGCCAGTTTGAAAACTCATGAAATGGTTCCAGCAGGGCATCGGATAAATACCGGTCCGCTTCTGCCAGCAGGTCCTCAATTGTTGCTCCTTCCTTGAGAAGCTGGCTGCATGCAGCCGTGATGCGGTCGAGACAAGCCCCGCCACCTTCCTTCTTTAATGCTGTAAGCAAGGGATAGAGGGAAATTTCCACACCAAGGAAAAGGGCACTCGAATTGGTTTGAATTTCCGGACAGTTGAAAACGGTAGCCCGCACGCCCGTTTCCCACGCCGCAACGGCAATTTCCTCAAGGCGCATCTTTGCCCACCCCTGCAGATAGGGGGTATAGGACTGCCAGGTATAGACATCTCCGATAAGTACTTCGCAACCATGGTAACCATAGGCCGTGTAGGCTACTTTTTTTCCTGCAGATTCAATCCGCTCGCGAATAGGCTGGGAAAAATCAATCAGGTGCTGGAAGGTGTTGGCAGTTACCTCATCAAAACAGGTGCTGCAGAGTTTTCCAAGGTCAGTTCCCCAGAAAACCTTGGAGGCTGTAAAGCGCTCACCCTGCCCCTTGAATATCCTGTTAAGAACCGGCATGAGAATCCTGGCCCGGGGAATTCCACCCGCCATGGTGTGGGAAAAAAGGACATTGACACCTTCGGGTATCAGTGAATCCATCACGGCCATGACCTTGGCAAGATTTGAGGTAAATCGCGCAAGGCCCGCGCTTCTGGACTGCTCAATTGCTTCCCAGTCTAGCACAGCCGATTCCCATCCGTCGGTTTTGATCCCCTTCAACTGATCTACGGGAGCGATGCCCGATTCTGCCTGGTCCATATCGAACCCTGCCTCAAGGGGAATATTGATGATCTTACCTCCGAGCACCTTTTCGGACTCGACTATTTCCTGGTCATTCAAAGGCCGGAGCGAGCCATCTGTCTCGCGCCTTCCCATGGTTATGCCGATGATCGTCATCCCCGATTTGCGGGCCTCATCCACAAGTCCATTTGCATAGCCACGACCAAAAAGCTCACCGAAAAGGACAAAGACATCACCCTTACCATAACCGGCTGGACCCGGCAGAGTCCGCAATGGATTAAACACAGTCATTTCATTTCACCTTTCCCCTAATCAAAATCAGTGCCGGCCCTGCTTCGACCGAAACACACCCCTCTTTTCGAGCTCTTGATAAAATCAAGCATATATCGAACATCAGCCGTTATTTCCAGCTCAGACTCTGCGCGTTCCACATTTTCCTTCATATTGGGACCTGAACGAAAAAGAAGTTTGAATGCGTTCTTGATTGCCCGCACGCGTGTTGAATCATAACCATTCCTGCGAAGTCCGACAAGATTTATGGTTCTCACTGTATGGGTCTCATCCATAATGCAAAAAGGAGGCACATCCCGGGAAGTTCGGGAAAGACCTCTCATCATGGCAAGCGTACCAATATGGCAGAACTGATGCACAACACAGTTACCGGAAATTATCGCTTTATCGTCAATGGTGACATGACCCGCAAGAAGGGACCCGCCGGCAATGATCGTATCGTTACCCACGATACAATTATGCGCAACATGGGACTGAACCATGAAATAGTTATTGTCACCGATAAGGGTCTTGGTCCCCTCCCGATTGCCGCGGTGAACCGTTACATACTCACGGAAACAGTTTCCGTTCCCTGCCTCCAGGTACGTTTCCTCGCCATTGTAGCCAAAGTCCTGAGGATCGTGCCCGATAATTGCGCCATAATGAAGTATATTGTTACTTCCCAGCTTCGTCCAGGGCCCGACAACTGAATTCGCCATTATTTTGGTACCGCTTCCGATTCTGGCATGGTCACCAATGATAACATTGGGACCGATCTCCACATCAGCCTCAATCAGTGCGGTAGAACTGATGCGCGCCGTTGTATCTATCATGAGTACCTCGTCTTTGCAATCTAGGTGTAATTACTCTACGGCTGTCAATATTCAGAGCGAACCGCACAATTCTCAAATCGGGTAAATTCACCGAGGAAAGTTAAATCAACCGTTCCGATGGGACCGTTTCTCTGCTTTCCGATGATGATCTCAGCTCTTCCCTTCACGTCAGGATTTTCCTTATTGTAAACCTCGTCCCGATACACGAACATTATTATGTCAGCATCCTGCTCTATTGCTCCGGACTCCCTGAGATCGCTCATAATCGGCCGTTTATCGGTACGGCTTTCGAGGCCGCGATTCAGCTGGGAAAGCGCCACGACCGGCACGGACAATTCTTTTGCCAGGGCTTTTAACGAACGAGATATTTCTGAGATTTCCTGCTGTCGCGACTCCGGAGAACTCCCGCCCCTCATCAGCTGGAGATAGTCGACAACGATCATTCCAATGCCATGTTCCGCTTTTAATCTGCGAGCCTTGGCCCGCATCTCCATAACAGAAATGGCCGGTGTATCATCAATGAAAATTTTTGCTTCAAAGAGCTTATCCGCACCACGCATGATCTTGTCCCAATCACCTTCCACAAGGTGGCCGGTGCGGAGACGACTGGCATCCACTCGTGCCTCAGAGCAGAGGAGGCGTGTCACGAGTTGCTCTTTACTCATCTCAAGGGAAAAGACAACAACAGGATAACTTGGTTGGGCATGAACAGCGGCATATTGGGCAATGTTCAGAGCAAAGGCGGTTTTCCCCATGGACGGCCGGCCGGCAATGATTATCAGGTCTCCTCGCTGAAACCCGGCAGTCTTCTGGTCCAGATCAATAAACCCCGTCGGAACACCCGTGACGCTCTCTTTCTTCTCATAGAGTTCGCCGATATACTTGATTGCATCTTTCAAGATAAGGTTCAGTGCGAAGTAAGGCGTATTGATCCGGTTCTCGGAGATTTGGAAAATAGCTTTCTGCGCCTTATCCAGCAACTCATCAATATCAGCTTGATCATCGAAACCGTCGGTAACGATTTCGGTTGCAGCAGTGATCAGGTTTCGGGAAATGGCCTTTTCTTTTACAATTTTGCTGTAATAGGCAATATTGGCTGCGGTCGGAACATAGTCCACAAGGGTCGTCAGATAGGGAGCACCGCCCACTTCCTCGATTTCTCCCCTTTTTTTCAGGATGGTAGTAAGTGTAATAAGATCGCAGGGCTCTCGATGCTCGTTGAGCTCTATCATCGCCCTCATGATTTTTCGATGAGACTCTCGATAGAAATCCTCAGGAACAAGAATATCAAGAACTCGATTAATCGCTTCATTATCCAGTAGTATTCCGCCAAGAATTGACATCTCAGCTTCAATACTCTGGGGCGGCAGTTTTCGCATATTCACAATCGACATCAAATCACCAGCACTAGCAAAATTTTAAAACAAATAAGGGCAAACAGACCATTTGCCGTGGCAAAAAATCTGATTACCACTGACAGTGCAAGGTGGTACAGCAACCCGCCACAACAGGGGTTTCAAACAGCAATACCTAAAATGCAATTGAATACTATACCCCGCGTGATTAACCTGGTCAACAGATTTGAATGCACCAGCAAAACAGTCCGTTGCAGGTTTTATCTGTCTCCAATAGAACCGTTGCAGAGCAAATTTATTGTTTCAGAACAGGGCAATCTTACGACAATCAACATAACATTCAAGGCCAACATCATTCAATAAAACTCTAGCAAGTATACTTACCATCGACACTTCCGCTAAAACAGCTGAAGACTTACAACCGGGTTCGTCACAACTTGAGCGAAACAGGTTAAGCGACTGAACAAACGGAATTTCATGTAATTCCAGAACAATACGAGGCAAAAAGATCCGCGCCGGCGCGGGCATAAAACTGTTAGCGAGTCGATTACAATGTAGCAAAATTCTCGTGTCCAAATTTTAGACGGAAGACAGTAAATACACATCAGCCCAAAAAAGTTACCTTTCCTATACGTAAAATAAGTCCCATTTAGTTGACAACATCACTAATTGCGACTATTATTTTGAAGATTTTGGTAACGTACTTACACATCTTCAATAAACCTTATTAGCCCCCATATGCCCATTTAGTTTCAAGTACCATCATGGTTGCCGTTCCAAAAGGCATTGACTTCAAAAGGAGGAACAAATGAAAAAGTATTTAATTCCGCTACTGTTTGCTCTTGTCGCTACACTTACAGCCTCACCGCTCTTAGCAGGAGAACGTGCCGGGGCAGTCTCTCTGTCGCCACACATTGGTGGATACCTGTTCGATGGCTCACAAGGCCTTCACGCAGCACCTGTTTACGGACTGAGACTTGGGTATGACTTCACCAACAATTTCGAGGCTGAAGGTGTTTTAAACTTTGTACCCACCAAGTCCACCAGAGGTTTCGGCAATGTTAATGCCTGGTCCTATCGATTAGACCTCCTCTACAACTTCATGCCCGCCAAAAAACTGGTTCCTTATCTGGCCTTGGGCGGCGGAGCAACACAGGTCAAGTACAAAAATACTAACCATACGAACTATTCCCCAACCGCAAATATCGGTGGCGGTCTGAAGTACTTTATCACCGATTCCATTGCACTCCGGACAGACGTTCGTCAACTGTTCATTTTTAATGGGAAAGAGGCTGGCGAGTTCATAGGCCAATCGACTGCTTTCCAGCAAAGGGAAAGCGACCTGATGTTCAACTGGGAAGCCTCACTTGGCGTAACCTTTCTGTTTGGGCCAGCCGAAAAGCCGGCGCCTCCGGTATGCCCTCCGCCTCCAGCAGCAGAACCCGCACCGGCACCTCCTGTCTGTCCGCCACCAGCACCTGCGCCTAAACCGGAGCCCGTGCCTGAAAAAATCTGCATGACCCTGAAGATCGAGTTCGATTACGACAAGTCAGACGTTAAGCCAAAATACCATGAAGTAATAAGCAAGGTTGCTGAATTCTTAAAAAAATACCCGAATACAAACTCAGTTATTGAAGGACATGCTGACAACAGAGGTAGTTACAAGTACAATATCAAACTCTCTGAAAGACGCGCCGACAGTGTCCGGAACTACCTGATCGAAAAATTCGGGATTGAACCAGAGCGTCTCTCAACAAAAGGCTACGGCTACACGAAACCGATTGCCTCGAACAAAACTGCTGAGGGAAGACAGAAGAACCGCCGAGTAGATGCAGTAATCGACTGCATCATCTACACCGAAAAGACTCAATAAGCACTAGATCATCAAGGAAGACGCCTCTCTGCTCTGAACCGGCTTCTTCCTTGGATCAAACACAAAAAGGCCCCTGCTCTCTGAGAAAGCAGG
>RPRC01000169.1 GCA_003857395.1 Geobacter sp. | reverse complement strand
GACCGTATTAGCTCACTGGCACGTGAGATACATGCCCCTCTTATCTTTGGCAGTCCTGCCTTCGACGACAGCGGCTTACACCGAAGGTATTTTAACAGCGCCTTTCTTCTTTCCTCTTCCGGCGAAGTCTTGGGCCGCAGTGATAAAATACATCTTGTGCCCTTTGGGGAGTATGTCCCCCTAGCAAAATTGCTTCCTTTTGTGCAGAAACTGGTGGTGGGTGTCGGGGATTTTTCTCCTGGAGATTCTCTCGCAGCTCTAGACATCGGTAAAGGTAAAGTCGGCGTTCTTGTCTGCTTTGAAGGTATTTTCCCCGACTTGTCGCGCAGCTATGTTCGAGAAGGAGCGCAACTTCTGGTCAATATTACCAATGACGGTTGGTACGGAAGATCGTCCGCCCCCTATCAGCACCTATCAATGGCGGTGTTCCGGGCCGTTGAGAACGGTGTCCCTCTTGTCAGAGCGGCAAATACCGGAATATCGGCAATTATTGATAAGAAAGGAAAAATATCCCTGACAACACCCCTTTTTAAAGAAGACTATCTTGTCGGGGAGGTGATCCTGGGTAAGGGTGGAACGGTCTATACAAGGATCGGAGACGTTTTTGCACTCGTTTGCCTTGGTTTCGCCATGACGATAGCCATACTTGGTTTCAGGAAATCACAGCACTAAATGCCTATGAGGAGTAGAGAATGTTCAGAGAAGAAATTGCACGAATCGAAGACTTGGAAAAGCGCATTATAGCACTCCGGGGGTCTCTTTGACATAGATCGAAAGAGGGAAGATATTCAGGAGATGGAGTCGCGCATTGCCGCTCCCGATTTTTGGGATGATGGCGATACTGCTCAGAAGGTACTGAAGGAGCGAACCTTCCTGGAAAAAATGGTCGACGGCTGGGACAGGCTCCAGCGTGAAAAAGAAGATGCCAAAATTCTCATTGAATTGGGGAGTGAGGTTGAGGATGAGGATACCTTGGCAGAACTGAAACTTCTGGTCGACGGCTTGGAGGGAAAGGTTTCTCAGGCTGAATTTCAGAGGATGCTGTCCGGCCCTCATGACAAGAACTCCTGTTTTGTTTCCATCACCGCCGGAGCAGGCGGAACCGAGGCCCAGGATTGGGCTGAAATGCTTCTGCGGATGTATCTCCGGTACTGTGAAAAAAAAGGCTGGCGTACGGAAATAACCGAGTATCAGCCCGGCGACGAGGCAGGGGTCAAAGGGGTTACCTTCACGCTTGATGGCGAATACGGTTATGGCTACCTCAAGGCAGAAGTCGGTATCCATCGACTTGTTCGTATTTCTCCCTTTGACGGCAATGCCCGAAGACATACCTCTTTCGCCTCGGTCTTTGTTTTTCCCGAGATAGATGACGATGTCGCTGTCAGCATTTCCGATGCAGACCTTCGTATCGACACCTATCGATCCGGCGGTGCCGGGGGCCAGCACGTGAATACTACCGATTCGGCTGTCCGGATTACCCATATCCCGACCGGACTCGTGGCGGCCTGCCAAAATGAACGCAGCCAGCACATGAACAAGGCAACCGCGATGAGGATGTTGCGGGCAAAGCTCTATGAACGTGAATTGGAGGAGCGGGCGGCAAAGGTCTCGGAAATCGGAGGGGAGAAAAAGGAAATCGGCTGGGGAAGCCAGATCCGGTCCTATGTACTCCATCCCTACCGGATGGTGAAGGACTTGCGAACCGGAATCGAGTCCGGAAATCCCGATGCGGTGCTGGATGGGGAGTTGGATGCGTTTATCGTTGCATTCCTGATGGGCGTCAAAAGGAATGATCAGGAGGGTGCTCCGTAATGGTTTTGCGATGTTTCATACTGGCTAGTTGCCTTCTGGTGGTGTTCGCCGGCTCTGGCTGTGCTACCCCTGTCGCGGGGGGGATATCCAAGCTTGGTTTCTCAATTCAGGTCGGCGCTTTTTCCGAGGTGGATAACGCCGAAAGGCTCACCTCAAAACTTCAGAATCAAGGTGTCGATGCGTTTTATTTCAAAAAGGAAAGCGGATTGTTTGCCGTCAGGTTCGGTGATTTTCCCACTCGCCAAGCAGCCCGGCGTGCCGCGAAGAAAATTGTCGGAGAACATGGCATTGATTCATTCTTCATTGCTCCGCCCTTGAAAAGGTCCCTGGTGGTTGAAAAGGAGCCGAGTTCACCGTTGCCGGTCGAAAAGCCGATTCGGAAGCGCAGCCGTGACGATATGGGAGCTATTGCGGCGCGCACTGCGGAGAGATTCGTTGGTATTCCCTATCTGTGGGGCGGAAACACCGTTGTGGACGGAATGGATTGCAGCGGTTTTGTCCGGGCGGTCTACAATCTCTGCGGTGTAAATATTCCCCGCACTTCTGCTGAGCAGTTCCGGGTCGGGAGGAGTGTCGGAGTGGAGGACCTTGATGACGGCGACCTGGTCTTTTTCGGTACCTCGGATGAGAGGATTTCCCACGTGGGAATCTATGTGGGAAGCAACCGTTTTGTACACGCTCCACGCAGAGGCGATGAAATAAAGATTACACCTTTGCAGGGTTTCGGGGTTCACAAGAAGTTTGTGGGAGCTCGCCGGTATTTTAATTGATTCTCTCTGTTGCGCGCATGTTTTTACAGGTACAGGAACGGTGAGTTTCTCCACTAGAAAAACTACTCAGGAAGGTATGTATGGCACTGATTAAACCCTTCAGGGCGTTGCGCCCTCTAAAAGAAATTGTAAAGCACGTTGCGGCACCACCCTATGATGTGATGAGTGTTGCCGAGGCACGCTCCATGGCTGAAGGTAACCCCTTCAGCTTCCTTCATATTTCGAGACCGGAAATAGACCTTCCGGTGGAAATTGATCCCCATGATGAGTCGGTTTACCGAAAAGGACAGGAAAACCTGGCCGGGTTTATTGCCGGAAAGACTTTGCTTCAGGACCAGGAAGAGCGATATTATATCTACCGGCAGAAAATGGGTCAGGTTATTCAGGTTGGTCTTGTTGCGTGCGCCAGTGTTGACGACTATCAGAGTGGTCTGATCAAGAAGCATGAATTGACGAGGGCGGACAAGGAAGAGGATCGCGTTCTTCATATCGATTACCTTGATGCCAATGACGAGCCTGTTTTCTATGTCTACCGGAACACTGCCATCATTAATAATTTGATGTCTCGTTTGACCGAATCGGAGCCCCTCTATGACTTCACTACTGAAGATTCCGTGGAGCATACTATCTGGGCTGTTTCGGATAACGCTGTCATCCGTCAGATTGGTGAGGAATTTGCCCGTATCGAAACTTTGTATGTAGCCGACGGACATCACCGCAGTGCTGCGGCGAGCCGAGTGCGAGAACTCCGGAAAAATGTGAATACGAATCATACTGGTGATGAGGAGTATAATTTTTTCCTGACGGTAATTTTCCCCGATAATGAGATGAACGTCATGGCCTATAACCGGGCGGTGAAAGATCTGAACGGGCACACTATTGTCGAATTTATTACCCTGGTGGGGAATAAATTCGATATTACCCCTATCTCAACTGCAGTCACGCCTGCCAGGCGCCATGATTTCGGCATGTATCTCAAGGGGAAATGGTATGCATTGACACCCAGGCATGACCTGATTGATGAGGAAGATGCCGTGGGGCGTCTTGATGTCTCCATTCTCCAGGATCAGCTGCTGAGCCCAATTCTTGGCGTGCGCAATCCGCGGACAGATCAGCGGATTCATTTTGTCGGTGGAAGTCGCGGGACGGAAGAATTGGTCAAGTTGGTCGATAGTGACGAGTATCAGGTTTCCTTTTCTCTTTACCCGACCTCCATCGATGAGCTCATGTCGCTGGCGGATGCCGGCAAGATTATGCCGCCAAAATCTACTTGGTTTGAGCCGAAGCTTTTGAGCGGCTTGTTCCTGCATCGTCTCTCCTGAGACAAGGTATGAGGTTGTTATGAAATCCAGCCGGAGATACTGGCTCTTCAAGTCCGAACCCTCCTGTTTCTCTTTCAGTGATCTGGAAAAACGGCCGGAAGGTATCGAGCCATGGGACGGTGTCCGTAATTACCAGGCCAGGAATTTTCTGCGTGATGAGATACAGCCGGGGGATGGCGTGCTGTTTTATCACAGCAGTATCTCCCGGCCCGCGGTAGTTGGTACTGCAGTGGTAGTGCGAGGGGGCTATCCTGACACTACGGCCTTAGACCCTGAAAGCGATGCCTACGACCCGCGGAGTACGCCGGAAGCCCCCATCTGGTATCGGGTCGATGTTCGTTATGAAAAACCTCTGGTTCACCAGGTGACGCTGGAAGAGATCAAGCAGCAGCCGCTCCTTGCCGGCATGGAGTTGCTGCGCAGGAGTCGGCTCTCCATTTTGCCCGTGACAGGTGCAGAATGGGAAGTTATTGTCCGCCTTGGGGGTATCGTCGAAGAGGCTTGATTCCTTGGCCCAGATCATTTCCGGGCTATTTCCTGATGCCGTTGGAGGGTTCAATGAGGATTTTTGTTGCCGCTTTTCTTGTCGTACTTTGGAGCCTTCCGGCGTTCGCTTCCGGAGAGAAACGAATTCTTTTCCTGGATGGCGCTCGTATTGAGCTTGAAATTGCAGCCAGAAAGGGGCTGGTCGAAGTTCCGCTTCCCGCAGCGATGCTGCCCAACTCGTTCAGGGTCAAGCCACTTGGAAGCAGTACGGTTCGTTGGGTTGAATTTCGCCCTGCCTCAGCAGTTGGTAAGAATTCCGCACAGCGTACTGCGCTGGAAGGTCGAAGGGAAGTCCTTCTTGATCGAGTCAAAAGCCTTGATGAACGAGAAGGAATCTTTAAGGCTGCCGCCAAATCCCAGAGTAGTCGAGCCTTGAGGAAAACCAAGAGCAACCCTGATCCCCTGGGGTCGCTTCGCACCGGAACACGGTATGCTCTTACTCAACTGGATGAGGTTTCTGCTGCCAGGCGGCAAACCCGGAAGGCTTTGGCAGAAGTGGAGACACAAATCGCCAGGCTGGATAAACAGGGTTCGCCCCAGAATGTTGCACGGTTGTGGCTGTCTGAACCTGACGGTAAAGTCAGAATTGCCTACCTGGTTTCGAACCTCAAGTGGAGACCTTGGTATGATTTTCGCCTCAGCGGAAACGGGTACGCTGAAATTTTACTCTGTGCAAAGCTGTCTCCTGCGGTCCGGAGTATTTCAACGTCGGTAGTTCCTCTTTCTCTGGCAGAATCCTTCGGAAATACTATTGCTCCGCATCCTGTTTCTTCGGATATTGCCACCATTGCTACATTCAGACTCCCCCTTTCGAAAGAAGAAGTGATCAAAGGGGCTGCCCCTTACCTTTCCCTGGTCTTCAGCAACCCTGCATCGCTTGATTTACCCTCTGGAGAAGCTAATGGCTACTGGATGGGGGAGTATTTCGGGACAGTTACTTTCGGCGGATGTCTTGCCGGCAAATCGATGCCGCTGGTCTTTGGAAAGCAGTAGCCGATTCCACCCTGCGTTGTTGTTTATTTTTTCATTACATTTCTTGATATAAATGTCCTGGAAATTATCTGACAGCGCGCTCCGTAAATAGTGGGTTTTTCACTATTTGGTCGTTTTTTGTTGCGAGCTTTTTGCTTGATTAACGAGAGGAAATGAGTTAATTTGCGAGTTTATTACGTGCGTTATGCGATTCTTAGCAGCAGAACGGAAAGGTGTGGGACTATTGGAAGAGCTCAGTGAACTTCTCTTGCAGCGACGAAAGAAAGTAGATGCCCTGTGGGAATTGGGGATTAATCCTTATCCGAATGATTTTAAGCCCGAACATACCTCGGAAGACCTGTTCAATACTTTTGGCCATGTGGATACAATTCCGGATAATGTCATGGACGTCTTTGTTCTTGCCGGACGCATCATTGCCCGCCGTTCCTTTGGAAAAGCGGCTTTTGTGCAAATTCAGGACCGAAAAGGGCGTTTCCAGGTTTATGTGCGGAAGGATACTCTCGGGGATGGTGCGTTCGAGGAATTCGAGACCCTGGATATCGGTGATATCATAGGTGTGAAGGGGCGCCCTTTTCGTACCAAGACCGGAGAGCTTTCTCTCCATGCCAGCGAAGTACGGCTCCTTACCAAGTCTCTGCTCCCTTTGCCGGAAAAATTTCATGGACTGACCGATGTCGAAACCCGCTACCGTCAGCGGTATGTCGATCTCATCGTTAATCCTGAAGTGAAAGAAGTATTTATCAAACGAGCCCGAATCATCCAGCTCATCAGGGAGTTTATGCTGCGCAATGACTTCCTTGAGGTGGAAACCCCCATGATGCAGCCGATTCCTGGCGGGGCTACGGCTCGTCCTTTCGTGACCTTCCACAATGCTCTGGACATGGAACTGTATCTGCGCATTGCTCCGGAGCTCTATCTGAAGCGCCTCCTTGTCGGCGGCTTTGAGAAAGTCTTTGAGATAAACCGGAACTTCCGTAATGAGGGTATTTCTGTCCGCCATAATCCCGAATTCACGATGATGGAGTTCTATCAGGCCTATGCAACCTTTGAAGATCTGATGGACTACACCGAGGAACTCTTTTGCTATGTGGTCGAACAACTTCTTGGTACGCAGGATATTACCTGCCAAGGAGAATCCATCAGTTTTAAACGGCCCTGGAAACGTCTGACCGTTAAGGAAGCCATACTGGAATATGGTTCCATTGATGCAAAATCTCTCGAAGATCGCGATCTTGCTTATCTGTACGCTAAATCCATCGGGTTAGATCTTCCCGAGGATGTGGGGTATGGCAAGCTCATTACCGAGATTTTTGAAGAGGTTGCTGAGACTAAACTCATCCAGCCGACCTTTATAACCTCCTACCCGACGGAGGTATCCCCTCTTTCCAGGAAAAGTGATAACGATCCCGAAGTGGTGGACAGATTTGAGCTCTTTTGTCATGGTCGTGAAATTGCTAATGCATTTTCCGAATTAAATGACCCTGTCGACCAGAAAGAGCGTTTCCTGGCCCAGGTCGAGGCTAAAGACAAGGGGGACGAAGAGGCCCACTTCATGGATGAGGATTATATCAGGGCACTTGAACACGGGATGCCCCCCGCAGCCGGTGAAGGGATCGGCATTGATCGGCTGGTAATGCTGCTGACTGATTCTCCTTCCATCAGGGATGTCATACTCTTCCCGCAACTCAGGAAAGAAGTCAAATAATGGCCTATGAGCTGCTCATCGGGCTGCGCTATCTGAAAGCAAAGCGCAAGTCGACCTTTATCTCCATCATTACCTTTATCTCGACAGCTGGTGTCGCACTGGGTGTCATGGCACTTATCGTGGTGCTGGCCGTAATGACCGGTTTTGAGGAAGATCTGACGAACAAAATCATCGGTACCAATGCACATGTCGTTGTCATGAAGACAACCGGTGAAATTAACGACTATCCCGTCGTGATGGACGAACTTAAGCGTGTCCCAGGAGTTGTCGCTTCGACACCTTTCATTTATAGCCAGGTTATGCTTTCCACCGGAGCGAATGTCTCCGGTGTTGTTTTGCGGGGAATTGAGCCGGAGACCGATCTTCAGGTTACCAATTTGAGTAAATCCATCGTGGATGGAAAGCTCTCCGATCTGGATGTTGCTTCATCCGGCAAACCGGAATCGCTGGCAATGCCAGGCATCATAATTGGGAAGGAACTGGCGAAAAATCTCAATGTGTTTGTGGGAGATTCTCTAAGCGTGGTTTCTCCGATGGGGAATATAACCCCATTTGGAATGGTCCCGAAGATGAAGCGGTTCCGTGTCGCGGGGCTATTCAATACCGGGATGTTCGAGTACGACTCAACACTCGCCTATATTGGGCTTCGGCAGGCCCAGGACTTCCTGTCTCTCGGGACGGCGGTAACAGGTATCCAGCTCAAGGTTGATGATGTCTATCAGGCTGATAAAGTTGCCGGAACCATTAACAAGGGTTTCGGTTACGAATATTATGCCCGTGACTGGATGCAAATGAACAAAAATATTCTATTCGCCTTGAAGACGGAAAAAATGGTAATGTTCATCATCCTGACCCTGATCGTGCTGGTGGCGGCTTTCGGGATTGCCTCAACCCTGTTTATGGTAGTGATGGAAAAGACGAAGGATATTGCGATTCTGAAATCCATGGGGGCAACAGGTGCAAGCATTATGAAGATTTTTGTGCTGGAAGGCCTCATCATCGGATTCGCAGGGACTGTTATTGGTGTGCTGAGTGGTCTTCTGGTCGCCTTTAATCTCGAATTTATTGTGGATTTGGTTAAAAGAGTGACCGGTTTCGAGCTTTTCAGCAGGGATATCTACTATCTTGATCATTTTCCCTCCCAAGTAGTTCCCAGCGACGTGCTCCTGATCTCCTTGACGGCCATTTTTATCTCTTTTGTTGCAACTCTTTATCCAGCATGGCAGGGTTCGCGTCTCCCCCCTGCCGAGGCATTGCGCTATGAGTAATTGCCTTCTGGAAGTGAGGGACCTTCGCAAGTCCTTTAAAACCGATGTTTCCCGGATTGACGTCCTCAACGGCATTGATCTTTCAGTCATGGAGGGTGATACCATTGCCCTGGTTGGAGCGTCCGGGGCCGGGAAAAGTACGCTGCTGCAGATTATCGGCACTCTTGACAGGCCGACTTCAGGAAGTGTTTTCTTCCGGGGAGACGATGTCTTTACCCTGAAGGAAGGTGCGCTTGCCACTTTCCGGAATCGTTCCATCGGCTTTGTTTTCCAGTTTCACCATCTTCTTCCGGAGTTTACCGCCCTGGAAAATGTTATGATGCCTGCTCTCATCAGCGGCATTTCCAAAGAAGAGGCCAGGAAACCCGCAGTTACTTTTCTGGAAGATGTGGGTCTTGCCCAACGGCTGAACCATAAGCCGGGAGAACTTTCCGGAGGCGAACAGCAGCGAGTGGCTATTGCTCGAGCCCTGGTTCTCTCTCCCGCAGTGCTCCTGGCGGATGAACCGACGGGAAACCTTGATACGAAAACCAGTGAAGAGGTCCATGAGCTGCTTGCAGGAATACAGCGAAAAACCGGATTGACGCTTATTATTGTAACCCACAACGAACGCCTGGCCGCCAGAATGGGTAAAACCATACGTTTGGTGGATGGTCGGATTCAGGAGAATGGTAACCCGTGAAACTGTTATTTCAAAAAGACAGCAAATTCCGCTGCATTCCCGTTACCCTTTTCGTGTTAATCGCATTCCTGTCGAATGCCTTGTTTCCGGCAATTCTCTCGGCTGACAACGAAAGAATCAGTGATATCGTCGTTACCGGGAACGAAAGCCGCGAAACCGCTGCAATCTTGCCGTTACTCACAAGCAGGGTCGGCGAGCCCTTCTCCGCTGAGAAGACCAATGAGGATGTCAAGTCTATCTTCCGAATCGGTATTTTTCAGGATGTGAAGGTCGAATCAATCAAGACCGATAAGGGCATTTCCCTTATTTTCACTGTTGTTGAGAAACCAATAGTCCGTGCGATTTCATTTACCGGCAACAAGGAAATTGCCAGTGACAAGCTTCGCGATGCGATTGGTTTAAAAGCCAACACGGTGTTTTCCAGCGGCCTGCTGGCAAAGAGCGTAAAGAAAGTTAAAACACTTTACGCAGATGAAGGGTATTACCTTGCCGAGGTTGACTCATCAACAATAAAATCAGGCAAGAATGGCATCCGCGTCACTTTGTCCGTCAAGGAAGGCGACAAAGTCCTGATTAAAAAGATTTCTTTCGAGGGTAATAAAGTCTTCTCTCCACGGAAACTGAGAAAACAGATGGAAACCAAGGAAAAGTGGTTTTTGTCGTGGATTACCGGTTCGGGCGCCTACAAAGAAGAGGTATTAAAAAACGATGTGAATCGAATTGCCGACCTCTACTATAACAAAGGCTACGTTAATGTGAAGGTTGGTGAGCCTCAGGTTACACTGCTACCTGATAAGAGTGGCCTTCTTGTGAACATTGGTATTACCGAAGGCGACCAATTCCGGACGGGGTCTATCGATTTTAAAGGTGATCTTCTGGAAAGCAAGGATGTGTTGCAGTCCAAGGTCAAGCTGAAAAGTGGGGAAATATTCAGCAGGGAAGTATTGCGTGGAGATGTTTTTACCTTGACGGATGTTTATGCCGACAAGGGGTATGCTTTTACTAATGTAAGCCCATTGTCAAAGATTGATCAGGAGAAAAAAACCGTTGATATTACCTATGATTTTGAAAAAGGTGAAAAAATCTACATCGAGCGGATTACTATCAGCGGCAACACAAAAACCCGTGACAAGGTTATCCGCCGTGAATTCAAGCTTGCTGAGGGAGATCTTTATAACAGTACTGCTTTGAAGAGAACCAAGCAAAACCTTTCAAATCTCGGATTTTTCGAAGAAGCGAGCATCGCTCCCGTTAAAGGGAGTGCGAGCAACAAACTCAATCTCAATACCGAGGTAAAGGAGAAATCGACCGGTCAGTTCAGCATTGGTGCCGGGTACAGTTCTTCAGACGGTATTATTGGTCAGGGCTCAATCCAGCAGAGCAACTTCCTGGGACTCGGACTTAAGGGAACGCTTTCAGCTTCTCTGGGTGGCAAGACTCAGCTCTACAATATAGGTATTACCGATCCCTTTTTCCTCGATACAAACTGGACCTTAGGTTTCGATGTTTATCGTTCGGAGCGGGATTACGAGGATTACACCCGAAGAGTTACCGGTGGCGACATCAAGGCCGGTTACCGGCTTTCCGATAACCTTTCGACCTTCTGGCTATATAAATACGAGGTCAAGAGTCTCTTCGACTTCTCCTCCGGATTTCTGCAAAATCCCGCTCTGCTGAACGAAACCAGCGGGACCATCGGGTCGCTGTATGGCAGCATCAGCCTGGATAAAACCGATTATCGCCTTGACCCTAGCAAGGGCTATGCCGGCACCTTGTCGGCGGAATATGCCGGACTTGGCGGTAACCAGCGCTTTGCCCGTTTCATTGGTCAGTCGTCCTTTTACTATCCTTTGATGTGGAATACGGTCCTTTCTCTTCGCGGTGAACTTGGCTACATGATGCGAATCGGCAAGGAAATTCCCATTGATGAAAAGTTCTATCTCGGCGGTATCAGTACACTTCGCGGCTACAGTTCCCGCACCGTGAGTCCAACAAGTACGAGCTATTTGACATCAGTCGATCCTGTAACCGGTCTGGCAACGACCACCCCTTCGACGGTATATTTGGGTGGTATCAAGGAAGCGGTTTTCAATGCGGAATATGTTTTTCCCATCATCAAGGATGCCGGGTTGAAGGGAGTCGCATTCTTTGATGCGGGTAATTCCTACGGACCCGGAGAGCAGTATTTCTCCAAGGTACTCATGAGTTATGGTCTTGGTGTGCGATGGTATTCACCTATGGGTCCCCTTAGATTAGAATACGGAATACCTGTTAATCCCCGTGAGGGAATTGACAGTGCGAGTGGAAAGTTCGAGTTTTCAATTGGCGGGTTTTTCTAATACCATACCCCTCCTTTCCGGTTCTTCTGGTATGCTTGTGCCTTCTGTACCTTGCCGCGTGTGGCCGCATGGTGCTGCAGTATTGATAGAGACTACTATTATTTCGAAAAGGAGATCTACATGAAAGGGTTTTTTACGATTTTAGCGGCATTTTTGGCGTTATCTTTTCCTGTCGGTGCTTTTGCCGCTGAGAACGGAAAGCTGGGTTACGTGGATATCCAGAAGGTGCTGAATATTTCCAACGCTGGCAAAGCCGCAAAGGTAGAATTGCAAGCAAAGGTCAAGAAGCACCAGGACGAGATCAATCGGAAGCAGGAGGAATTGAAAAAATTGAAGGATGTCCTGGAAAAACAGGGATCAATTCTTTCCGAGTCTGCTAAATCTGCCAAGGAAAGGGATTACCAGCAGGCGCTGAAAGACCTCCAGCGAATGCAGAAGGACGCCCAGGACGATCTCCAGGCCAAGGACGAGGAATTGACCAGGAATATCCTCACCGACATTGAAAAGGTTGTCCAGGATTACGGCAAGAAAAATAACTTCAATTTTATCTTTATTAGAAATGACAGTATGATTTATGCGGATGAAAAGGGCGATTTGACCGATCAGATCCTTGCACTGCTGAATTCCATCAAGAAATAAGGGGGGCGTCGTGGAAAAAACTCTGAAAGAATTAGCTTCCCTGCTGGGCGGTAAGGTCATTGGTGATGATAATGCTGTCGTCTCGAGCCTTGGTACCTTGGATGAAGCAATGGAAGGGCAGATAACGTTTCTTGCCAATCCAAAGTATGCCGGGAAAGTTGCGACCACGCGAGCGACGGCTGTAATCGTGCCTCCGGGCGCAGAAAGATTTAACCGTAACGTTATTGAAGTGAAGAACCCGTATCTCGCCTTTGCAAAACTGCTTTCCCTTTTTCATGTAAAACCGATCGTTCCCAAAGGAGTGATGGAAGGGGCTTACGTTGCCGAGAGTGCAACACTCGGAGAAGGCGTCACTGTCTATCCATGTGCTTTTGTGGGAGAAGGGGTCAAGTTGGGGAAACATGTCGTTCTCCATCCTGGAGTGGTCTTGTATGAGGGCGTTGAGGTGGGTGATGACACCATTCTCCATGCCAATGTTACGGTGCGAGAAGGTTGCCGTATCGGAAGTCGCGTTATTATCCATAGCGGTACCGTAATCGGCAGTGACGGTTTCGGCTATGCTCCTGACGGAAAGGCCTACCAGAAAATACCGCAGATCGGAATTGTGGTTATTGAAGATGATGTCGAAATCGGGGCCTCAACCACGATTGATCGTGCGGCTTTGGGACTGACACTTATCCGGCGGGGTACCAAGATTGATAATCTCGTGCAGATAGCTCACAACTGTGTTATCGGCGAAAACTGTATCATTGTTTCCCAGACAGGTATTTCAGGTAGCACCAAATTGGGTGAACACGTAACGATTGGTGGCCAGGTAGGGATCGTCGGTCATCTGGAAATTGGTGATAATGTCATGGTGGGAGCCAAATCAGGTGTGCATAACAGCATACCTTCAGGCAAGATTCTAAGCGGATATCCTGCATTCCCCCACAAAGAATGGCTCAAGTCGGCCTCCATTTTTCCGAAATTACCGGAAATGCGCAAGGTCCTCAATTCTCTTGAAAAGAGGATTCTGGAACTGGAGGCAAAACTGGACGACAAGAATTGAGGCTATTTCATTGGAGGATAGAGAATGCTTGATTTGCAAGAAATTGTGAAAATATTGCCACATCGTTACCCGTTTCTCATGGTTGACAGAATTCTTGAAATTGACCCTGGCAAGCGTATTGTCGGGATCAAGAATGTGACAATCAACGAGCCTTTTTTTCAAGGACATTTTCCTGGGCACCCTGTCATGCCTGGTGTTCTGATCATAGAATCGATGGCACAGGTGGCCGGGATACTGGCCTATCTTTCCTCGAGTGAAGAGGATCGAAAGAAAGTTACGTATTTTCTCGCAATAGACAATGCCCGTTTCAGAAAACCGGTACTTCCTGGAGATGTGCTCCGCTTGGAAATGGTGACAACGCTGAACCGCAGGGGAATATGGGGCTTTAATGGTAAGGCTTATGTAGAGGATAAATTGGTGGCCGATGCTGATTTGAAAGCGACGTTTGGATAGTTTTGCCATTGTAAACGGTGATTGGAGATATAGATGATACACCCTACCGCCATTGTGCATCCCGGAGCGGTACTTGGCGTCGATGTTGAGATCGGCCCCTTTGCAGTTATTGGAGAACATGTGAAAATTGGCCGTGGTACCAAGGTCGGTGCCAGTTCGGTGGTTGAAGGTTGGACTGAAATTGGAGAGAATAACCAGATATTTCACTTGACGTCCGTTGGAGCAGTCCCCCAGGATTTGAAATACAAAGGTGAAGAAACCTATCTGAAAATAGGTAACGGCAATATTATCCGCGAGTTTGCGACCATTCACTTGGGAACAGTTACCGGAGACGGCGAAACGACAATCGGTAATAACAATCTGTTTATGGCCTACTGCCATGTTGCCCATGACTGTC
>RPRC01000168.1 GCA_003857395.1 Geobacter sp. | reverse complement strand
CTGCCACGGAAGTAGCCGCTGCCGCAGCTGCAGAGGTCTGCTCCAGCGTCCGGTCAACCGATGCACCCGGTTCAACCGTGACCACGTCGCTCAGGTCACCCGTTGCAAGCCCACCCGGTGTACTGCCAGTGCACGAAACGATACTTCCGCCATCAAGGGTAGTACCGATAATCTGACACGCACCAAAAGCCCGGTCAGCACAAGTCACTGACAGGAAAGCGAACAGCCAACAGCAAAACAACCGATCCAGAATCCGCATAGCATCCTCCATATCCGTTGAGGGAGAACCTTCCAGGGAATGTTCCGCCACCCATTCCACGAGAAATACATCGCATAAACATAGTGTTACGAGATATTGCAATAATATATTTCATGAAAAAACAGTCAAGGAAGCATCTCGTTAAAATCATGTTAAACATGGCGATAACTCTCTGTAATTACAGGTCATTACCTGGTTACAATGAAAAACAGGCCGGAGAATTCCACTCGAGAAGTAAAGGAAAACGGGGAGAATGGCACTACGAGAGAAAATTGTCGCGCTGGTTATTACTGTTTTGCGTAAAGAAAGATAACGGTTCGTGCTATCTGCGAACCCGCAACTGCATCAAAAGGGCTTCGAGCCGCGCTCGCAGGACTGACGGCATTTTGCCGTTTGCCAGGACATAATCCGCCGTTTTCATAACCTTGATCCATTGAGGTTTTTGGGGAAAGGTGTCGATGTTCAGGTATCGATCCAAGGTCTGGGTCCGTTCCCAGCCGTCCACATTGGTATAAATTTTCCAGAGTTTCGACCGGCTGGCCAGGTCGTTTTTTGCCAGCCCGGTAGATTCCGTCCAGTAGTCAAGAGCACAGTTCATGACCTCAACCGCCAGATGCCGCCTGCTTTTATAGCTTTCTTCATCGAGAATGGTTTTGCCGATACGGTCAAGGGCCTCATCGATAGCTGCCAGCCCCTGGAGAAAACCCGGTTCCTGCTCGTCGATGAGCGGCAAAAGACCGTTAAGGGACGCGGTGATGGATTGGAGTCGCGCCCGGTTTTCGTTCAGGGATCTTATTACAGCCAGGCTGTGCTCAACGTTCTGCCCGGCATGGCCGGCAGGCCGGCCTGCCGAGCATGGTCGTAAAACAATCAGACAGACAGGGTTATCTTCCAGGTTGAGTGGAGAAAGCACGACATGAGCCTTGAATACGGTGCCGCCGATACGCTCAAGGGAAACTACGCCCAGGTCCCGGTTTGCATTGCCGTCAAAACAGTGCCGGAATGCATCGTGGACCGCTTCTGGAAAACTGCCCCCTGCTGCAAACTGTACAGCGGTACCAAACGGTTTTCCCAGAATTTCATCGGCTTTGCAGAAGAGCACTTCCTCAGCTGCGCGATTGCAGAAGGTTATTTCATCGCTCTCATTGATAGCCAGCAGCGCATCATCGATGGTGTCGAGCATCCTGCTCAACTGCCGCTGGACCATTTGCAGTTCCAGCTCACTCTGCCTTCTCTCTTCCAGCTGCTGCCGCAAGGACAAGTTCTCCCGCAGGGTACGATAGGCGTCCAGCAGCTTGAGTTGTGAAGTGACGCGCGCCAGGAGTTCGTCTTGACTGAAAGGCTTGACCAGGTAGTCGTTTGCTCCCAGCGAAAAGCACTGCACCAAGTCGCTGGTCCCGTTCTTGGCCGTGAGCATGATGACCGGCACCTCCGAAGGGGTATACCGCTCCCGTAGCCACCGGCAAACCTCATAGCCGGTCATTCGCGGCATCATGATATCGAGAAGAATCAGGTCGGGCACAGCGCTGCTCTCGATAATGCCGATGGCCAGCATACCGCTGCCGGCACTGATCACCTCGACATTTGCAAAAGACAGATGATTGGTTACGACCTGCCGATTGACCGGATCGTCATCCACAACGATGATTCTGACGGTTTTATCAAAACCGGGCAGATTCGGGGCGGGTCCGGTGTCAGCAGCATCGTGGAAAGCAGGAGAAACCTGGGATAAAAGTTCGAGAGGTCGCTGATCAAGTGGTCCCTCAGCATAATCCCGCACCGCAGGTATGCTGAAGCTGAAGACTGCTCCTGATCCAGGTTCAGATTCAAGGGTAATCCGGCCACCGTGGAGTTCCACCAGGTTCCTGGTAATGGCCAGACCAAGCCCGGCACCACCATATGCCCGCGCGTCGGAAGCATCAACCTGCTCAAATGACCGAAATATGGCTTCATGCTTGTCACGGGGAATGCCGATGCCGGTATCGGCGACGGAGATCACGATGACGGGGCCCTCCTGAACGGCCGATATTCTGATTTCACCCTGATCGGTGAATTTGACGGCATTGCCGACAAGATTATACAGGATCTGCTGCAGTCGGTCTTCATCTCCCCAAACCGGAGGCAGTGCAACGGGAAGTGCGTTACGAAGTACAACGGGTTTTCCAGCGGCAAGGGGCTTCATGACGGCGAGAACCATTTCCGTAACGGAACAGATATCAACAGCCTGTCGACGGAGTTGGATGTCATTATTCCTGAGCCGGGAGAAATCGAGGATGTCATCAACAAGGCCGGCCAGACGCCTGCCGCTGGAGACGATCATGGCCAGATTCTGCTCCGTCTTCGGGTGCAGCTTTCCGCTGACACCTGCCACCAATGATTCGGCAATGCCGATAATACCGTTCAAGGGAGTTCGCAGCTCATGAGAGGTGTTCGCCAGGAATTCGTTCTTCAGGATGTCGAGGCGCGAGAGGGCGATATTCTTTTCTTCCAGCTCAGCAGTCAAGGATTCAACCGCTGAGAAGGACCGGGCGAAGCGGCGGGAAATGGCAAGCGATTGGATCAGGACCATGACCGCATAGCCGGCGGAGACAAGATAGACACTGTAGATTACCAGGTTTACATAAAGAATGTCATTAACGACTGTGCCCAGGAAGACCAGAAATCCGGCAAGCATGAGTGCAGCCCCGGTTCTTTTGCGCATCATGGCACGAACAAGCATCACAACAATGTAAGCGGCAATCACCAGTGAAAAGACTTCATAGGGAATTTCCGTGTAGCCGAGGAACCGGGATGGTGCCAACAGTGCGAAGACAAAGAACCCCGCTCCGGTCAATACGGCAAAACGCGTCACCTTTGCGGAGTATTCCTCAGGGAACGAGGACGTAAAGAACAGCAGCATAAGCGGCACGGTCGGGAACCAGGTCAGAAGCTCCATTCTGCCCAACCAATACCAGTGCACTTCCGGGAAGAAGAGGGTTATGAACCTGCCGCCCACCGCCCCGAAAGGGATACCGATTGCCCAAGTCAAACAACAGGCCCCGAAGTAGAGAGGTGACGGGTCGTTCCGGCGCAACAGATAGAAACTAATGTGGTAGATACCGATGATACCGAGAATGCCAAACAGGAGCAGGTCGATGGCAAACAGCGTGGCTTGCCGTTGCCCTATTACATCAGGGCTTCCTAACGCAATCTTCCGATAAGGACCCCCTCTGGCCAGCTGGAAATTGGATACCTGGAGAAGACAATCGAGGTACTGGCCACCGACCGGAAACGACGCGGTGGTGATCCTGAAGTAGGGTTTTGTTGACCGTGCATCCGTCCCTGCAACGCCGTTGCCGGCTACCTCGGAACCATTGACCCAAAGCCGATAGGCCGTTGCCTGGTCTTCGATCCTGATGGCAAGATTCTGTTGCCCCTGCTTCAGCTTCACCCTGAGTCGAAACGTAGCGTAACCGCTGCCGGGCAAAGCGCTGCCGCTGACAGTAGCGCCGTTCCAGTACTGCGGTATGGAGAAGTAGCCGGTTTTGGCAGGAGGATTTGGCCCAGCTACATCACTGGGCGAATAGAGATGGTTCCAGTAAAATTCCCATTCACCGTTAAGGTTAACGATGCCGTCTTTGGTAAAATCCCAGCGGGAAAGGTCAAGAAAACCAAGCACCGCATTGGGGTTTCCTTTTTCTCCGGAACACCCAGCAAGGAGAAGCATGATAAGAAAGAAATAAGGTAGCAACCGTTGCATGGTGCATTCTTTCATATGCTGTTGGACTCTGCTGACTTTATATATGTCGACTACTGTCTCGTCACCTGTCGTGAAGCTCGTACAATCAACCCCTGTTTTATCCGCTTTTCTGAGAAACGGAGGTGACACAGAACACCATCACAGGCTCTGCATCCAGTATGTGGAAGCTATTTCAGTCTTGCCAATATGTCAAGTCTCCAGTCACCCTTGCAGGTAATTTTGCTGTTTTCTTTGATCTCATATTTACCTTGAAGCATCATCGCAAAAAAAAAGAGGCCTCTACTCTACAAATAGGTGAGTAATTCCGTCATACGACCTGACTGCTACTGCTTCCTCTTGTCAATCACCCTCACCGCCGTGCCCTCATACCGCGGCAGGCTGGCAGGGCAGATCGGGATCAGGATTGCAAGAGTGCACGTTGAATGACAGAAGTTGCAATCTTGCAATCCCCATCGATATTCACTGACCCCATCGATACTTTTGCATCAAAAACTCAGAGTTACGTCAGAATACAAGTGTCAGACCGTTCGTCACCGACAAATCTGACATGAAACTTATAGGGGGGGGAACAAGAATATCGAAGATTCGAGCCCCGCATCGTAATGATTGGGCTGTAATTTTGATGTGTAAGCTTCTGGAGTAAATTTAAGGACGAAAAGCCCGCCCTGCCTTGCAAAGCCGAACGACCTCATGGGTCAAAAGCGGCCGAGGTGTCAGGTATTCGGGCAATTGCAGCAGGGTTACATCAGGGGGGATGATCAGTTCATCATAGATTCGTCGCCAGTCGTGGATGTAGCTCTTTGAAAGATGCATGGGCAGAAAGAACAATGGTCGCAGCCTGTCCAGCAGTATCGTGACGTCGCTTGCGCAGAGGTGAGCAGATATTCGCGCCTTAGCTTGGTCTTCTGCCAGGAAAGAACACTCGCAGACAAGGAGTGTCAATCCCCGCATCAAGGTAGATACCTTCTGAATATTTTCATCGGAATAGCCGATATCAGTTATATACCCGACACTTGCCGGCGGCTGTTCCTTACGGATCATCTCGTACAATGCTCCCGAATCCTCAATCAGCGCTTCCACTGCACTGCCATGCCGGAGCTGCAGTACTTTCAGCGGTTCTCTACCAGGATTTCCTTGATAAAAACGTTTTTTCAGCTCTCGCAGCCATTCACCTTTGAGCAACCCTGCCCGTTCGATCTTTTCCTCATCAATGTGAAAGGATGGCTGTTCGGTAATCCGGAAAATCAGCACCGGTATCTTATGGTCACAAAGGTCGGCTTCAACCTGGAGATAGTTGCTCCGGTAAATAATCTTGTCAGTTCTGGGAATATCGGTCTGCGGGCCAGGGGTAAAACCCTTCGGACCAGAGAACAGGGAGGTTGCGATGCGGTCGGGATATATTTCGTGAACACGGAAAGAACACCAGTACAGTGCCGTCAGGTTCCAGTCGTAGCCGGAAAATTTAGCAGCCATTTTCTCCATTATGCCTGGCGGCCCGAATAGTTCGATCGTCCTCGGCGAGACGTGATTATGTCGGATCATGGTATCAATCCCCATGAAATGGTCCATGTGGGCATGAGTGATAAACAGAGCATCAATCGACTTCAGGACACGCTTGGCCAGATGATGAATCTGGCCGCAGTCAATGAGAATGCCTCTGCCTGTCGGCCTGGTATTGAGAAGGAGCACCGGGTCGTCAAGAAGCCCGGAAAAAAAGGCGGGTTCGATATTTCGGAACGGCAGCCGGGGGCTCATATCAGCCTCTTTTCTGTAGATTTGCATCTTCCTTGGCATGGCAGGTTAGAATCAGGCCGCCTCCGACCCGCTTAACGGCACAGACAGAGAAGCGTCGGTCATGATTTCGTCACCTGTGATAAAAATATAGCTCAAAGCGGAACAGACACAATGGGCCGTGCTCACATGCTGATCAAATGCGGTAGCACGTCTCCCCGGCCGGGTTAAGGGCCAATCCAGCCGTGAGTTAGGAAATTCATTATTTTCGTCTTTTTTGAAATTTGGAGCTTTGCCACTTTAAAATTGCCTTGAGACATTGAACCTCTGCACACGAAGGGGAGCTAAACTTGTCAGGGAAGGGGTATTATTTTCCTGGGCGATGATTTCTGATATTAAAGCACTTTTAGAAACAATGGCCACCCAGATCCATTCCTCCAATTGCCCTCAGTCGACGGTTCTGTCCGGCTGGGCAGGGTTGTACTCTCCGCGGGAAATCATATCCTCCATGGTTCGCTGGATCGCCTGGACCAAGGGATGACCCGGCGTTCCGGCTCCGAGTGTAGTCACTGTGCAAAACCCGAGCAGCCAGGTCCAGAGCCCAAGGCCGTTGGGTAGCTGGTTGCTTAATGCAAGGTAGGAAGTTTTGAACTGGTGCGGCGGAGGAGCATAAATAGACAGGCCGTTGGCCGTATCAGGCTGCCCGGGGACGGCAGAGACCAGCACCATATCGGCCCATTTTTCGAGAACAACCTTAGTCTCCCCACGCAATTCGGCCGGAAGAGAGCAGTCGAGCAGTTTCAGTAAAAACCCTTTCAGGTCGATGTTTCCGGTTGAGCCCAACCTCCAGGCCTTTTCCAGCGCATAGCAGACCGCACGAAAAACAGCATCATCGGTCATGGCCGGAATGAGCCCCCTGACAAGCTGGACAAAGGAATCGGCAAAGGCCGGGAAGCGCTCCGTTCTGAGCGCCACCTGGGTAACTTTGCGCCGGGGTGCTCCTGGGGACTGGTAGAAACGTTTGGTCTCATTAACTAGACTGGCGGCAAGATCCGGAGAAGATTGTGACAGGTTATTCCGTAGCTGAGACAGTACCCGTTCGTATGGATATCCGTCACCCGGCATCTGGTCTTCGGAGACAATCATGATTCCGGCATGCTCGACAAATGAGGCCACTGCCTCGATGTTACCCATGTAACATGCATCAAAGGCCAGAATGTCAAAACCCCGAGGTGAAGAGGACTCTTCAAGGTTTAATCTCTTGTTAATCTGTTCCTGCGCCTCCAGTTGGCAGCGATGCAGTAAGGCATCGCACTCGGCGCCCGGACCCGGTAATATGAGCCGGCCCGCTTGGTTGTGATACTGTTCCAAACCAATGTCCTGGTCAAGCAAAGCCCCCTTCCAACCGTCGCCGTGACCGCTCAGAAACAGAAGCCTTCGTTTGGCCGGAAATGAAGCGGCAAGTTGCAGGGCCATGGTCAGTGTCAGCTGCTTGCTGGTCTGGAGTTCGCTGAAGCGGATGATAATATCATCGCTCAGCTTGGTGCCGCGGTTCAGGCGGGCGAAGAAAGAGTCGGTAAGCAGAGGCCCGTCGAACAGCACACAGATGTGCAACGCCGCGTCGGATCCGACTGCCTTCATCTCCATCAGGTCGTCGAACATGTATTCCGCAAGGTTACAGTCGGCTGCCATATACGCTACCACCAGCCAGTCCGCCTCTTTACCTACGGACTGAAGGTTTGCCGGGGACACATGAAACCGGAAATCATCCCATGAAAGACGAAGTTGCTCCGGCAATCCCGAGCGGTACGGGTTATCCTGATCGAGCAGCGGTATCATTTCGGATTACCTCCCGAACCTGATGTCAATGAGTTGATCAACGGCGAGCAGTTCATACATTTCCGGCGGCAGGAAAGACGTTGACTGGGGTTCCATCGCTGCACGTGCCACCAGGAAGCGGTGGTCGATGTCCAATTTGAGCATGGCGCTTTTCTGGTCATATGATAAACCGAGTGCCCGGAATCCGAACCTCAGCTGTTTCTCTCCGGTGTAGCAGACGACATTGTCCGCCTGGTTCGATATTTTCATACTCCCCTTTGCGCCGAGAATATCCTGGATTGCGTCCGCGCTTATCTGCAAGGACTCTTCTTCCTTGTCGTAGGCAATTATGCCGAACTGGTTCGACTTGAGGATGTCGGTTATAATGTAAACCCGCTCGTATTGACGCAGCATATCCAGAGAGCCGGGCTGAGTCTGAGCGGAACGGATGTAATTGCCGACCTGCAGAGGCGCCACAAAATCATGGAACACGTTCAGGAACACAAGCTGAACGGCAGCGGCATCGCTGTATCCCGCCGAGGCATTCGCCCCGGTTCCACCGAATGCACCCAGCAATCGTCCCACAAGGTTGAACCCGACACTGCTTTCCAGACGGTTGGAGCGGTGTCCGACCACTTCCGCAGCCGGGTCATCGCGCTGAATCTGAGGTGAAGGCGCTCCCGGCAGGAAGAGATCCGACAGGCTGCCCAGGTACTGCAGGTCGGATGGGGGGCCGCCAAAAATCATAAGCGGCTCAAACTGTTCCCGCGGCAGGGAGACCATGTTGTAGCCAATTGCGTTAAGATAGGATATCGACTGGTCCTGGCACATTGAATTCACTCCTTTCGTAACTCGATGTCTTCGGAAATTACATTACCCGCACCCGCATCAAAACGAAGCAAAGCTGTAAGTGTCTTCGGAATCTCCCCAGTATGTGAGGGACGAAAGACCCGCTAGATTACAGCCCGGCCCGTTCGCTTTCATCCTGGTGCGGAACAATAGACCGCATGGCTGCAGTTCTTCCAGGGATTTTCGATCCTGCAAACGTCTCTTGAAATCATCCTGTTCACAAAGTGTCTGAAAAAAAACGCTACTCCCGAGGACTCGATTATCGGAAACGACTGCATCTGTTTCACTATCTTGCCGCTTTTCTAACACGCTAAAGCACGAATGTCCCCGGAAGTTCCCTGCCGGCGAACAACGGCTTGTCACCGCTCAGGAAAGATCGCAGACATTCCAGCCCCCTCCTCATCCCGCAGATCGAGAATGGAGGGATTGTCGCCGCAGAGGGGACATTTTTTCTGGCGGGCAATGGGAGATGCATAGAAATTAAGCCCTTCTGCGTCATACACCAGCAGCCTTCCGGTGAGGAGCTTTCCAACACCGAGCAGGTATTTGATCGCCTCGGTTGCCTGGATCGTGCCGATGACGCCAGGCAGCACGCCGAGTACCCCCGCCTGGGCGCAGGTCGGAATGGCGTCCAGCGGCGGGGGTTCGGGAAAGATACAGCGATAACAAGGTGATTCACCAGGTATGACCGTCATCGTCTGACCAATGAAATGGAGTACGCCACCGTGTGAATAGGGCTTACCAGCCATGACACAGGCATCGTTGATCAAAAATTTGGCCGCAAAATTGTCCGTGCCGTCAATGACAAAATCATAGTCGCGGATGATATCCAGGATGTTTTCGGCGGAGATCCAGGTCTGATGGCTAACGACCTTGACATCCGGGTTGATGGCCTCCATCTTTTCCCGGGCCGATTCCACCTTCGGCTTACCCAGATCAGGAGTGGCGTGGATGACCTGGCGCTGAAGGTTCGAGACCGCCACCACATCGGCATCGGCAATGCCAATAGTGCCGACCCCGGCTGCGGCCAGATACAGTGCCACCGGAGAACCGAGCCCGCCGGCGCCAATGATCAGGACCTTCCCTTGCAGAAGCCGCAACTGGCCCCTGCCGCCAACCTCCTTGAGGTTGATATGCCGGGAATAGCGTTCGATCTGTTCTTCGGTAAACATTATTTCGACCTCCGGAGATTCCGAAAAGAGTTTGTACTCTTCCACCAAATAGTATTTTTTATCATATCTGTCAAGTTCTTTGCACGAACAAACCCGTCGATTCCATGGTAATTCATAACGTTCAAGGCGGAACATCCCGAAACCGGATATCACTTCGGCACAACCCCGATGTATCAGGGGCACGGCCGCCGTGCCCCTACCATTGATATTTTAATTTGCCCCCGCAATAGCTGTTGCCTTTCATAACAATAAAGAAATAATTTATTTCCCCAACACAATAGTTGACTGGTAAAGTGTGGTATGATATACGATACAAGTATCCAGCAGGTAACGTAAATGACCGTGGGGGAGGAAACCATGACCCGCCTCATTTATCTTGACAATAACGCAACCACCGCCCTTCATCCTGAAGTCCTCGAAAAAATGCTCCCCTTTTTCCACGAACAATTCGGCAACCCTTCCAGCATCCACTGGGCGGGACGCCGGGTGAAAGTGGCCGTGGAAGAGGCTCGGGAACAGGTCGCCTTTGAGGTCGACAGCGAAGGGATGCTTGACCTGAACGCCCTGGAAGCAGCAGTAGGTGACAGTACCATTCTCATCTCGGCCATGTCCGCCAACAACGAAACCGGCACGATCTTTCCGGTCAGGGAAATCGGCACCACCAGCGGTACAACCATGGCAGACATCAGCTTTTCCCTCGGACCCGGCAACAACGAAGAGGACGTAGCGTGCCTGCTTGAAATTCTGCCGGGAATCGTCAAGCGACTGAGAGACACGTCCGCGTCTTCCTGAGGTTGCTGCAACCTACCATGCGTCTTGTAATTAGCCCCTTAAAATGGTATGTTAAAAAGCTCGCGACGTGACAGGAAACGTGCAAAAACGGACAAAGGGTATCCCCTTCGAAAAATGCCCGGCAAGACGCACCCCAGGGAGACGACATGAAATTGTGCAGCAGCAGTCAGAAAGCTGACCCCCTTGAATCTACAACGGTAAAACCATACTCGGTCGAGCAAGCCATCGGCAATACCCCGCTGGTGGAAGTGACCGGTCTCAACCCTAATCCCCGTGTCCGGATCCTGGCAAAACTTGAGGGCAACAATCCCGGCGGTTCCATCAAGGACCGGCCTGCATACTACATGATTGCCAAGGCCGAAGAATCCGGCGAGTTGACCCACGACAAGATAATTTTGGAAGCAACCTCCGGCAATACCGGAATTGCCCTGGCCATGATCGGCGCTGCCCGGAAATACCGGGTAAAGCTGGCCATGCCCGCCTGTGTGAGTCTCGAAAGGCGCAGCATTCTGGAAGCCTACGGTGCCGAAGTCGTTCTCTCCCCTGCGCACGAAGCTACCGACGGTGCCATCCGACTTGCCCGCCAGATCCTGGAGGAAAATCCCGGAATGTACTACATGCCCAATCAATACGCCAACGAAAACAACGTATTGGCTCACTATGAGACCACCGGGCCGGAGATTTTCGCCCAGACCGGCGGCGAGATCGACATCTTCATGGCCGGCATGGGCACTGGTGGGACACTGATGGGCGTGGGACGCTTTCTGAGGGAACAAAACCGGCATATCAGGATCATCGGCGTCGAGCCTCGGATCGGCCACAAGATCCAGGGACTCAAGAACATGAAAGAAGCGATCGTTCCACCGATCTACCATGAGGAATGGCTGGACGATAAAATAGTCATAGATGACGAGGACGCCTTTGAGACCGCGCGCCTGCTTGCCATCCAGGAAGGTCTGTTTGTCGGCATGTCCGGTGGAGCGGCCATTGCCGCGGCAATCAAGATGGCTGAAAAACTCGACTCCGGAACCATCGTAACTATCCTTCCGGACCGGGGAGACCGCTACCTGAGTACCACGCTGTTCCGTTCGGTATGTGCCTGTTGCCCCCCCTGATCCCTTCCCTTCCACCCCAACCTCCGAAGGAATCCCATGGAAGCACACATTAACGGTATATCCCTGTCCTACGGCGACACCGGCAGCGGCCCCGCCGTGGTTCTGCTACACGGCTTCCCGCTTTCCCGGGCCATGTGGCACCCCCAGGAGAAAGCACTTGCACAGGCCGGGTTTCGACTCATCACCCCTGACCTGCGAGGTTTCGGCGAGAGCGACGTGCCGGAAGGCCCTTACTCCATGTCGCTGTTCGCGGACGATGTCATTGCTCTGATGGATTACCTGGCTATAGACCGGGCAGTGGTCGGGGGCATGTCCATGGGCGGCTACATTCTTTTCAACCTCCTGGAACGCTACCCGGCGAGAGTTGTTGCCGCCTGCTTCATCACCACCCGCAGCACCTCCGACAGCGAGGCGGCAAAGGCCGGACGCCTGGCCCTGCTGGGAAAAGTGAAAAAGGTGGGAACCCGGACCGTAGCGGAATTGTCCACCGCCACCCTGCTGGCCGGGGAAACGCTGAAAAGTAACCCGGAACTGGTGAGCACCGTCTACCGCTGGATGACCTCGGTTGACATCAGAGGCATAGAGGGAGCTCTCCATGCCCTTCTGGACAGAAAAGACTACTCCGCTGTCCTCGGAAGTTTCGAGCTGCAGTCCCTGGTGATCGGCGCAGATCAGGACAGTGCCGTTCAGCCGGAGGACCTCCGGATCCTCAGCGAAGGGCTGCCGAACAATGAACTCTGTGTAATTCCCCGGGCTGGTCACATGGCCAACTTGGAACAGCCGGAAGCCTTCAACGACTGCCTGTTACGTTTTCTCCGCCGGGTCTGCGCTTTGAAAGAGCCCTGACGGCGCTGGGCAAATCGAAGTATCTACCGCTCGAAGTTTTTTATTTCATTGTTTAAAGGACCAGCTCCCCATGGAAATAACCACCAGCAACACTATTGATAAAAATCGCCGCCCCGCCTGGATGAGAGTTCTCGACGTCATGCTGCGGACAGCCCACATTGGTGTTGCCGGAATACTCCTGGGCGGATTCATTTTTCAAGTCTCCTACTTCAATCTCCAAATCTGGCACAACCTGACCATCATCACCGGCTTCGGCCTCCTGTTGCTTGAGCTTCGCCACAGCCTGAGTTGGCCCCACCAGGTCAGGGGTCTGGTCGGTATTTTCCATATCGGGCTGCCCGGACTGGCCCATCTCTTTCCGGCCCTGGTGGTCCCCCTCACCTGGGGAGCCCTCGTGACCGGCGGAGTGGGAAGCCATATGTCGCGCAAGCTCCGCCACTGGTCAATTATCTACAGGAAGGTGGTCGATTAATACCGCTCCGAAACACTATGACCTCGTCCGGTACGGGGTTTTCAGCATCTTCTGCCTGGTGCTTTTTCTGCTAATCAGCGGCTTCACCGCCTTCGCAGCAGACCAGCTCGAACCCCGCTATGCCGTGGCGACCGGACCGGTTCCGGTCCTCAACACCCCCGACTTCCGTTCGGTCTTCGGCGGGAATGACGGCAAAACCATGGCCGTTGACCCGTGCGGTCAAATCCGTGCTCTGGAATTCATCGCCCTGCCGGGAACGGTTTTTCGGGTCGAAGGTGTCAGCAGCGATTTTCAGTTTCCCGTCTACCGGGTAACCAGCGACGACTATCCCTATCCTTCAACAACCGGCTACTACATCGACAGCCGTATGGTCAGGACAACAGGCAGTGCTCCGTCACCACGTAAACGTACTCTGCCGAATCTGGAAACGATCATCGCACGACTCACTTCGGCAGTCGGGACACCCTACCAGTGGGGCAGCAACCTGCGGCAAGGCATCCCGGAAATGATTGCTCTCTACCCTCCCGCGACCGGCCAACAACTGGCAAAAAACACACGTGATTCCTGGACCCTGCGGGGACTCGACTGCTCGGGACTGCTCTATGAAGCCACCGCAGGCTGGACGCCGCGCAACACCTCGGAACTGGTCGGGTACGGCTCCCCGGTAGCGATTGCGGGGCTCGATGTCGATCGAATCATACAGCACGTCAAGCCGCTCGACCTGATCGTCTGGAAGGGCCACGTGATGCTTCTTCTCGATCGGGAACGGCTGATCGAAAGCCGCCTGGATTGTCAGGGGACAGCTGGCGGGGTTGCGCTACGGAATCTGAGGGAGGCTCTTCAGCAGCTTCTTGCCGTCCGCACCCCGTTAAATTCGTATGACGGAAAGACCCCGGCGGCGACAAAAGGCTTTGTCATCCGTCGGTGGCATCCTGGCGTGAGGCCAGATTTCGGAACAAGACCAAAATCAATCCCTTCCCCCAGGAAAAAATAGCTACTGAAAAGGATCCCCAACCATGCTCACATTTCGCAAGCTCCTGCTCTCCACAACAACCGGCCTGCTATTTCTCTCGCTGGTGCCGACCATGTCCCTTGCCGGCAGCGCAAAAAATATCATCATCATGGTGCCGGACGGCATGGGCCTGGCCGACGTCACCGCCGCCCGCACCGTCAAAAACGGCCCGAACGGCGCCCCGCTCAGCT
>RPRC01000167.1 GCA_003857395.1 Geobacter sp. | reverse complement strand
GCCTCCCGGCCCCATTCGTACCTCTCATTAATTACCGGTCCAAGCCGGACCGCTGACATCGAAAGGGTGCTCACCATCGGCGTCCATGGCCCGAAGGAGCTTCACATCCTGCTTCTCGAAGGAGAATAGCTGATGTCGAAAAGGATTATCAGACAAAAGATCAACGACGCTTTCCTGCGCAAGGCCCTTGCCGCCTTTGCCAAACAGTACCCCGCAGCCCGGGCCAAGGCCTTTGAAGGAACCGACTTCGAGGAATTGCGGGAACGGATTGCCTCTTCACGAAAAGCCGCACTCAGGGAACTGCCGTCTTTACTGGAGAAATTCCGGACCAATGCCGAAAAAACCGGGGCTACCGTTCACCTCTGCTCTTCACCGCAGGAGGCGCTCGTCGTGATCCGGGACATTATCCAGGAGAATAATTGCGACTTTGTCATTAAATCGAAATCCATGACCTCGGAAGAAATCCGTCTCAATCCCTATCTCGAGAAAGCCGGAATCCGCTGCCTGGAAACCGACCTGGGTGAATGGATCATCCAACTCGCAGGTGAAAGGCCCAGCCACATGGTACTGCCGGCCATCCACAAGAACCGCGAAGAAATTGCCGAACTCTTCTCCCGGGAAACCGGCCGGCCCTGCCCGCCAGACATTCCCTCGCTGGTGGAAACGGCCCGAACAACGCTGCGGGATGGTTTTCTTACGGCACGGGTCGGCATCTCCGGGGCAAACGTGGCGATCGCCGAGAGCGGTACCATCGGCCTGGTCAGCAACGAAGGCAATGCCCGACTGGTGACGACCCTGCCCGAAACACACATTGCCCTGATCGGCCTGGAAAAGCTCGTCCCAACGCTGACTGAAGCGCTCGACATCATTACCATGCTGCCGAAGAACGCTACCGGCCAGAAGATAACCTCTTATGTCTCCCTTATCAAAGGCCCTTCGCCCGGCAAGAATCTGCACATCGTGCTGCTGGACAACGGCAGACGGGAGCTGGCCCGCGACCCGCGTTTCAGCGAAGCGCTCGCCTGCATCAAGTGCGGGGCCTGCGCCAATGTCTGCCCGGTATACGAGATCGTTGGCGGCCACGTCTTCGGCCACATTTACGTGGGCGGTATCGGGCTGGTGCTTACTCCCTTCTTCCATGGAAATGAAAATGCCCGGGAGATACTCGGCCTCTGCATCGGCTGTCGACGCTGCAATGAAATATGCGCCACAAAGATCGATATCGAAGGGCTGATCCTCGACCTGCGGGAACGAGCGGCAAAGCTGCCGGCCCAGAAGCCCCTTATCGGGGCCTTCATGAAAAATCGCACCCTCTTCCATGCCGCCCTTCGTGCCGCGTACTTTGCTCAAAAGCCATTCCAGGGCAAAGACGGCCGCATCCGCCACCTTCCGCTGGTGCTCTGTGGCGACACGGCTGGACGATCTCTTCCGCCAATCGCGGAACAACCTTTCCATACCCAGGTCGTCAACCCAACCGATTTTCCAACTATCGAAACAGAAAAACGTCCCAGGGTTTTGTTTTTCTCCGGCTGCCTGGCGGACTTTGTTTTCCCGGAAATGTGCCGAGACGCAATGGAAAGTCTTACCAGGCTCGGATACGACGTCTCGTTTCCCTTGGGCCAACTCTGCTGCGGAATACCGGCCCGCTATTCAGGCGAGATGGAGATCGCCCGAGACATGGCACGCCTGAACACTGAAATCCTGTTGCAGGTGCAGGCCGACTTTGTGGTCACCATCTGCCCGACCTGTACGGTCTCTCTGAAACACGATTACCCGAAACTCCTGGCAGGAGAACCGGAGTACCGTGCAAAGTCAAGGGAATTGGCGGCAATGGTTTTCAACTACGCCGAGCTGGCCGCGCGGAAAATTGAACCGCAACAGAATACAGTACCAGACAAAACCGTAACCTATCACGACGCCTGCCACCTGAAGCGAGGCTGTGGCGTGTACCGGGAACCGCGACAGGTCCTGGAAGGCATTGCGGGACGCCTGGTAGTGGAGATGGAGGAGAGCGATAGCTGCTGCGGCTTCGGCGGTTCCTATGCCTTCAAACAGCAGGAGATTTCGAGGGAAATTCTGCAGAAGAAACTGGTCAGTATTGCAGCCAGCGGGGTTCCTACTGTTGCGGTGGACTGTCCGGGCTGCAAGATGCAGATCGAAGGCGGACTGAAGGGTATCGAAAGCCCGGTGCGGGTGGAGCACTCCGCCACCCTGACGGCGGAAAATCTGCGCCGCGATGGACGATAGAGGAGACAACGTGAAAAAGTACGATTTCTTCGGCTATGCCCTGCAAGGCGAGCTTGACCTGAACAAACTGGCAACACGCTTGGGAATCAGCCGGCGATATCGCTGGGAAGAGTCGATGATCCTCAATCCCCACGACCTGCGCCCCCTTGCGGTGGACATTGACACGGAGGAAAAGGTTTACCTGTACTACTTTGGTGCCGTGGTATTTGTGAACTGTTCTCCGGAAACTGTCAAGATATTCTGCACCGGAATGGCAGCCCATAGCGACACCTTTCAGAAACTGGGACTGAGCAGATTCCACGATGAATACGCATTACGGATCAAGACCGAGTGCGAGATGCTCATCACCAATGACTCGGCGCTCATGCCGGACTACGACCCGGTTTTCATCGGCATCATCTGCTTCGTGATTGCCAAGTCGGTTGCCCTGGAACGGATCGAGGAACGCCTCGACCAGGTGCTCGACGAGGTGGAAGGGTTTTTCACCCGGCTTGATCGCGGCTGGCTGAGAATTACCGATAGGCGGTTGGCCCGGATGGCATCAACCATTCTCTCCTTCAAGTACACTTCCCTGGCTCACATCATGGTACTGGACAAGCCGGAGAGCACTTGGGAAAACGAAGAGGCCGACCGTCTCTACCGGACCATGGCTAATCTCTTCGAGTTGAGCCAGCGCTACAACGAGATCCGCCACAAGTCGGAAACCCTGCTGGATATCACTGAGGTATTCACCAGCCTCAGTCATGCCCGGCGGGCCTCACGACTGGAATGGATCATCATTATCCTGATCGCCATTGAGATAGTCATTTACCTGGTAGACATCCTGAAATAATAGCTTCAGATAACGCGCGACAGACTGCGTTCCTGTACCGCAGGCAACTGGTCCGCCAGGGAATAAACATTGTGGCACGCACCACAAGAGACCCTCCCCTTTTCAAAACGTGTCCAAAGGGTAAGATTCCGGGAATCGCACCATTCACAGTACCAGGAATAGTAATCTCCAATCGGCATAAGTTTCATTTGCAGCTCCTTTTTCCGGCCTGAATCCTTGCATGGGATGCCATAGTTCCAGGTCCTGATGAATTTGTGATTTTTTGCTTATCCAAGTATCCCTCGGTCAGGTTACAGGCGTGTGAGGATTTGCAAATATCAGTGTGAATTTTGCTGCGCTCGTAGAAAGTCGCTAGCCATCTTTTTTTAAAACCATCAATTTTGGGATTGTTTCGGTTTTAGATATTTTGGGCAGGAATAAAAAAAGGGGGGACGAATGTCCCCCCACCATGCAAGAAGGCTCACGTGAAAGAGCCGTGCTACTTTGTTAAAAGATGATCTGTGCCTGAACCCGGTACTGCATGTCGTCTTGCGGAGCAGAGGTACCTTTCTGGGCGTGGAGGTTACCCACATCGGCCTGCAATTTCAGGTTGTGTTTGCTGAAATAGTAGGAAACGGAACCAATCTGTTCGGTCTGCAGGTCACCTGAGGTATCACGGTCCTTATCATAGTAGGAATACCGGACAGCAAGACCGATTTCCGGAGTAATCATGTAGCCAGCTTGGGCATAGTAGCCAAGAGCGCGCTTCGTTACGGAAGTACTGTTATTCTCATAGTTCACAAAATCGGCTTCGCCCTGAAGTGCTAGACCCATCCACTTGAATTGAGCGTCAAAACCGTAGTTATTAAATTCATTCTTCGTGCCTGCAGCTGGTGCAAACTCCTTGGCATACCCTGCGGTTGAACCATTTGTGACGGTGTTGAAGAGATAGTTGGCACCTATGGAAAGAAGTGGCTTCTTGCCAATAGCAAGATCGGGCTCATCAGCGGACATGGCGCCAAACGGGTTAAATGCTACTCTAGTGGAGAACATGTTGTTGTTATTGGATACGGCATTTGTCTGGCCGTCGCCATTGGAAACGGCAAGGTCGTACTCAACAAAGCTCTTGGCGATTTTTCCATGAACCAAGGCACCAATGTCATAGCCATGGGCAAGTTTGCCAACAAAAGGCGCACGGTCAACAAACATTAGCGCACCATCCGACTGAAGTGTGGATCGGGAGAACCTGGTCTTAGTCTGACCAACCAGGACCTGCGCTTCATTGATAAACTTGTAATTCATATACGCGTCAGTAAGACCGCCGGCTGAGCTTGATGTGGCGAGAACCCGGGGATCGATCTCCAATTTGTAGGTCAGGTCCTTAGTATAGGCATGACCCTGAAAAATAAGTCTGAGACGTTTTGCGTCAAATGTGCTTGAATCCGTTGACTTGGTGTTGAGGGCATCAAAATCGGTAAATGTATAACGAAACTGCATGCGCCCGCCAACGGTCAGCGAGAACTTCTCGTCAGGTGAAGCAAAGGTAAAACCCTTACCCAACTTGTAACTGATTGGGCTGCTCTTAGCGACTTCTTTGTAGTCCGCCTCGCTGATAACACCTTTCTCTTTCAAGACGTCCTCGAGACTCTTGGCATCAGCATTCCCTGCCACCGCCAGAGCCGTCAATAGACCAACTGCAATAATCTTCCCTTTCACATTATCCTCCTTTTTCTCTCGTAATAAGAACATTGTGAATCGGCAACCCAAGGTGAGCGTTGCATCGACAAACACAACTTTCCGCCTGCACTGCTCGGAAGATACAGGAGAAACATGGCAGTAATGTTACACGACGACAAAATGTACGTTACAACTGCAGATAATTTTTCAGGGAAGAGCGGAACACCGTCCAAAACGAAATAGATCAGCAAATGAGTTCTGCGGGAGGGGTTTTCAGGAAAGCACTTCTTTCGCGACCGGGAAGGTAAAACTTTTGAATGGACGACAGCTTAAATGGACGGATACTTAGGCAGGGGCCAGAACGAGCTTGCGATGAAAGGCACTTTCGAAGAGGCTCCCCTTTGCCTTCCCGGAGAAAATCTCCACCGAAAGATCCTGCTCACCTGACAACGAAACCCGGAAGTTTGCTTCGGTCAATTCACAGCGTAGCTGCCTGACCAGACAATTCCTTCTACGATCGAGGCCATCGGCAAGACGAAGAATTCCCCCTAACCTGCTTACCAGAACACGATCAGGTTCAGTCAGCCGTCCATAACCTTCGTGCTTCTTTTTTGGCAATGATTTGCGATGATAGCGGGCAATATTGGCGATGATTTCCCGCTCTCGAGGAGTAAAGCCGAAGAGGTCCGCATGGCGAATCAGGTGGTAGGAATGTTTGTGGTGACTGGAATAGTTGATGAAGTAGCCTGAGTCATGCAGCAGAGCAGCTGCCTCAAGGAGTCGTCGTTCACGATCCCGCAGAGTAAAGGGCGCAGCCAGAGCATCGAAGATATCCAGGGAGAGACGGGCAACCTGGCGGGCATGCTCTTCATCCACAAGGCAGGAGCGTCCGAAATCCAGAGCCGCGGCGCGCCAACTGCGTTGACGCACACCGTCTCCTATTAGAGAGTGTTTGCGGAGACTGTCCAGAATCAGACCTTCCCTGATGCCTCGCTCGTTAACCCGAAGTATGTTGGCATCAAAGAATTTCATCAGCTCGTCAACAACTGCAACACCAGCCACGATGATATCTGCCCTGTCCGGGTTAAGACCGGGAATACCCTTGCGCGCCGTCACGTCCTTTCTCACCAGCATAGCTAGGAGATGGACGATGTCAGAACGGAGCACCTCATAGCCGTGGACAGAGTCGTAAGCCTCCCCTCTGGTAGCCATGACCATAGCGGCAACCGTTGTAATTGTGCCGCCAGAAGCGACCAGAAAACGGGCTTTGGCATCTTCCCCTGCAAATGTCTCCTTCAGGGACATCCGAACATGCTTGAGCAATTTCTGCAGATCCTCACCGGCGACCGGATCACGGCGAAGGAATTTTTCGGTGAGGGTTACAGCTCCCAATTCAAGAGAGTAATATTCTTCGATTCGGTTCCCAAGGGCAGTGACAATCTCGAGACTTCCGCCACCGATATCAATCATCCCGTAGCGGATTCCCTCCATATCAAAATTGTGCAGCACGCTGAGAGAAACCAGACGCGCCTCCTCCTCGCCCGGTATTACAATGACACTGATACCTGTGCGTTCGTAGACAGTGCGAATGAATTCAAGACCATTTGACGCTTTGCGGACGGCACTCGTGGCAACCGCCTCCACATACTCGACACCGTACCCGTCCACGATTTTTTTCATGCGAACAAGGCTTTCCATGGCCCTTTGCCAAGCTGCAGGAGAGATGCCACTCCCGTCGCCAAGGGCCTCGCCGAGTCGAACAGCCGCTTTTTCGTCGTCAAGAATCCGAAAGCTGCTGTTGTTTACAACCTCCACCACAATACAACGGATAGAGTTGGAACCAATATCAATCGCGGCTAGTCGCCGCCCTCTTCGTGTCACAGCAAACTCCTGATCCGGGCACCGATTCCCTCAAAAGAAAAGGTATCGAGTTTTGTACAAAAGGCAGTGAAGGATGCTTCTCTCTTTGTACGTAAAAGGCCGGCAATAGCGGCCTCAGTCCCTTCCGAAAGACCCATTTCCCGTATCAATTCCACAAACACATCCAGGTCATGGATACGGCCAAGTATATCCTGGTAGTCCTTCACGTGGGCGTGATCTTTGCGATAGCCGTCAGCCAAAAACGGTGACAATACCTCAATCCGATAACGAAAATGCTTAACGGCAATGCGCAATCGATGCTGACAGGCAGCCTGCTCTGGAATGCGAGCCTCTGGCACCAGGTTTACTACTGTTGCCAAACGTTGGTCGATGCTTTCGCGTGCGAAATCATCAATGGATCTGAAAGGATCATCTCCGCCTGTTGGCGGATCGAATAGGTAGGGAGCGTGGATGGTTCTGACAAAATGTTTCCTGAAAGTTGCCGGTTTGATTTTTCGCAGATCACGCTTCAGTTGTTTCCGCGCTTTTAAACGGTTCGCGAGATACCGGTCAATACAGCCGGCAAGTTCAACAGCATACGCCGGCCCCAGTTCAAGAGTCTCTTCTCGCAGGAAGGCCAGACACTCATCAATATTTCGCAACTCGCCAAGAAAATTCGTTATCTTTCGGACTGTTGCCCTCAATCGCGAAATTTTATCGGTGGGATAGGACTTGCGAAACAGGGAAAGAGCCTCCCGAAGGCGCCGTGAAGCTACCCGCAGATCATGTATATCTTCCGGGTCGTAGCTTGAGGTAACCGTTTCAAGGCAGCGAAAAAAATCACTGCCTCGCTCGGCAAGCAGCCCTTTCGATGCTATCCAGAGAGGAGTTTTTTTATTGAGCACCACGATGAGCCCTCACAACAAACTCAGTTTCCATCAGGAAACTCCATTAATAGTGCTATCCCCAGTTGGGCTGGGGCTTTCTCGGAGTCTCTCGTACGGCTTCAGGGCACAACAGCGACAGCAAGGAAAGCGACTGAATCCGGCAAGTTGCCCAATCAGTGTCTCGGGTGGCGACCGATTACGAGAGGCTTCGGGGAAGTTCCAGTCCAGCCCCTGTTGAGACTTTCCTGATGGAAACAAACTAGCGATGAATTGAGATCCGAGTTAATGCCTTGCGGGTCTTTTTCAGACATCTTCGGACCTTCTTCAATCCTGCTTTCTCAGAAATAACGAGCCTTTTCTCCGCCTTGACAAGACCCCTAACCACCTTTTTTTTCTGAATTGCACGTGAGGCCTGGTCCAGATGATCGACTATTTTGAGCAGCTCCTTTTCGACCTTTTTACCGATCTTACCTTTCATTTCCGGACCGAAGCGACTTCGAACATCCTCGGCAACATCCTGGATCCGGACACGAAGAACAGAGGCCTTGTTCAGTGACTGCTCCACTGCATTTTCGGTTCGTTCAGCAACCATCTCAGAAGCTTGGGCAAGGATCGCAAGAATAGCCCGAGGATTGATCCCTCGAATTTTCTGTAATCCATCCGCACCCGCTTCGACTATTTTCTCAAAACTATCCAGGCCGGCATCCCTGAATCTGGTCGCAAGTACAACGCCAACACCCCGTAAACGGGTTAGTTTTTTTATCAATGGATCCACATCACACTCCAGATTTGCACATTCTGTTATTACGACCCTTTTCGAGACCGACAAAATAATAACTTTAATTTCAAGTAAACACCTAAAGAGAATAGTACTCGTAGCAGAACGATATTTCAATCAAGCAGAGGACCTAAAAAGGATTTCCCTAAAAATTTACCCAATTGTAACTCTTTCCTGCCAATAGATTCCTTGGACGAGGTAACCTAAATTCATTGACAGACTGAGAATAGTTTAGGTATTCTCTGTCAATGAAAAAATCAACAACCGAAGATGATGCCTGGGACCAACTCTGTGAAAAATGCGGTCTCTGCTGTTTTGAGAAAATTGAAGATGATGACGGTACTATCTTCTTCACTTCAACCCCTTGCAGATATCTTGATATCGTAACCAGAGAGTGCAAAATTTATTCGCGTCGTTTTGAGATCTATCCCGAGTGCATACAACTCACGGAAACACTCGTAAGGGAACTTTCCTGGCTTCACGACGAGTGCGGCTACCGCAAGAATTTCGGGCTTCGCCGTAGAAAATAGCAGGAACTGAATCTGAGTTCCCCGGCAACGCCGACAAATATATCGCAGCAAATCCCTACCACGGGAATTAAGCCACAAATGCATCAGAAAGGTCATTCATAATGAACGATTCGAATGCAACGACGGTACTTGTTGTTGACGATGATATGTACGTCCTGGAATCAGTTGTTGCCTTGCTCACCCAGTTCGGCTATTCGGTACTTCCCTGCCATAACGGTGAAGAGGCCCTCCAGAAAATTCAGAGCAACGAATTCGATGCCATCTTGACGGACATCAAGATGCCTGTCATGTCGGGCATTGAACTCCTGGAAATTGTTCATAATCTGAATCCGGATATTCCCGTCATTCTTATGACAGCCTATGCGGAACTCGACATTGCCGTTGAGGCAATAAAAAAAGGCGCCTTCGACTTCATTATCAAACCGTACAAGCCAACCTACCTTCTCCATTCCATCGAAAAGGGCGTGAAGTACAATCGCCTCCTCCAGATGGAAAAAAACTATAAATTCATGCTCAAAGATATGGTGGAAAAGAAGACAAGGGAACTGGCAGATGCACTAATGATGGTAAAGGATATCAGTGTAGAAGTTATCGAAAGACTGACGGCTGTTGCCGAATTCAGAGACACCGATACCGGGTCACACATTGCCAGAATAGGCATCTATGCTGGCAAAATAGCCGAACACCTGGGCTTGCCGGAAGATTTCGTCGAAAACCTGACCTTCGCCAGCCCGATGCATGACATTGGAAAGATCGGAATTCCTGACAATATTCTCCTGAAGCCCGGGAGCCTTACCAAGGAAGAATTCGAAATCATGAAGGCCCATACAAGGATCGGAGAGAAAATGCTCTCGGGATCAACCTATCCCGTGCTGCATATGGCCGCTTCTATCGCGCTGAACCATCATGAAAGATGGGATGGCAGTGGATACCCACGAGGTTTGAAAGGGGAAGACATTCCCATGGAAGGAAGAATCGTCATGCTGGTTGACCAGTATGACGCATTGAGAAGCAAGCGACCCTACAAGGATTCAGCGGACCATGAGTTGGTCTTCAAGATAATTACTGAAGGAGATGGCAGAACAAAACCTGAACATTTTGACCCGAAAGTACTTGAAGCCTTTATTGCCCTTTCTCCAATCATTGAAGAAATCTATTGCAATAACAGGAGCATAAAATACCCAATCAACGAGCTGCTCCACCCCGAAACAACAAAGCCGGCTGTCGTATAGCGACACCGGCCTCGTTGTTTCAGTTGACTTTCAGCTGCTTTGTCAGTTACGCAACTGCACACCTAGCGTATCATTTGCCAGTACATCCTCATCATTCTCTTCGACTATCTCGGTCCCGGCAAAAAGGTCATCCAGACTCACCGTATCCGGATTCAGCGTAGGGTATCTCTTTGCGCCGATAAATCTTGAGCGAAAATACGGAGTATTCATGGAAGAAATCACTACCTTATGATCGCGGGAGGAAGCATGAATCATCTTGTTATCTCCAAGGTAGATTCCCACATGGGATGGAAATGAAGCATAGGTTCGAAAGAAAACGAGATCACCTTTCTGCAGAACGTACGATGTAACCGGCTCACCGGTGTGAAACTGTTCACGTGCCGTTCGCGGAAGCTGTATATCGAGATCCCTGAAAACATGCTGAACAAAGCTCGAGCAGTCAAGACCACTGCGACTGCTGCCGCCGAAACGATAGCGGGTTCCGAGAAAACTAAAGGCGCTTTTCTTGAGGCGCTTTGACACATCGGTTGTCAGTTCAAGATCCTTCCCGAGTTCAACTGTCTTTTCCTGATCAGTGTCGGTCAACTCGGCGAGGGTCATTTCATATTCTTCACTTGAAAACAGTTCGGTATTTCTGACCGTAAAACTTCTGACCGGCTTCGTTGCTGCCTCCTGAACAGGATTGCTCTCCCGGAGAGCTAGTATCCTGCCCGGTTTAAGGTTCTTACCGGAAACACCGTTAATCCGCTTCAATTCAGCTACGGAAAGCCCGGTTTTTCTGGCAATGCTGTAGAGAGAGTCACCTTTACGGACTTTATAGACGGAGAGCTTATTTTTTCCTGAGACACTGCGTCTTTGAGAAGCAGAGGATGAACGAAGTGGAACAACCAGCTTTTCTCCAAGCTTCAGCTGGCTGTTTATGAGGTTGTTGGCTGTTTTAAAGGCCTGAACCGACACATGGTATCTTTTGGAGAGGGAATATAACGAGTCGTTTTTCTTGACGATGTGAGTTTTTGCGGCGACAGCAAGTGAGGGGAAGGTAATCAGAAGCATGGCCATTCCGATCAAAAGAGTACCACTTTTCATGCGACCTCCTTTCCTAATTTTAAAACACAAAACATAATTTTAAATTTCTGGCTTTATATCCCATAATCCGGACACATGTCAACCTCAAATGACACATCCCTGTAAACAAACGGTCAGAAAAAGTCTTGAACTAGCCGAAAACATTACACTTCAGGTCAGGCAACTTCAGGACAATTTCTCAAAAACATAGCTACTTCGCAATACTCACCCGGACAACAACCGCGTCTGTGGATATGGCCCTGAGATGCGCAGGGACTTCCAGTTTTCTAGATACTGTCGAGCTGCTATCAACGTCCTGAAGCCGGATTTCCTCTGTCCGGACTGACTCAAGCCGTGCCATGACCGAAGCTGGACCTTCCAACATGACCTCTGAGGGGACGGCAGTGACCGCATGGAGGTGCCGCCCGGCCGGCAATCTGCCGGTAAGACGCGGTTTCACGCGTACAACTTTTCGAACTTTTTTCTCCATAATTACGCGCAGCGAAGCAGGGTTAATTCGGTTTATTACCACCCCTGTAGGCAGGGTAAAATCCTCTTTTCTGAACAGAATCTTATTCGCTCCCACGCGAACCTTCGAAAGGTCAATTTCAGCAGCCAGTTCTCCCTCTTTCGGAAGCTGGATAAGGCTGGAAAATGTTTTGAGTTGCAATTCCACCGATTCAGCAGAAGTACTCCTCAGAAGGAGAGTATCCGGTGCGTTACGAAACTGAATCGGTGCGTTCATAGTGACGATCTCTCCCTGACGAGCCGTTACAATCAACCAGCAAATGAATACCAGAACTACGGTTGCAAGCTTTGGCCAGAGGTTACCGAAAATCCTTTTCACCATGGTTATGTGCACTTCTTCACGAGTTGGGAGACGAAGCAGGGTTTCAAGACGAGCGGAAAGCTCCTCTGCAGTATCGATTTTCTCAAGGTTTTCAGAAAGTGCCAGGGAAACTTCTCCACGTTCTTCAGAAACAATCACCACCGCAGCATCGGAACGTTCGGCCAATCCCAGACCCGCCCGGTGCCTCGTCCCAAAATACTGAGGAATTGCACTGTTCGTTGAAAGTGGAAGATGACATGATGCGGCGGTAACCCTACCATTCCGGATGATCAGCGCCCCATCATGCAACGGGGAGCCTTCAAAAAATATACACCCGATAAGATGGCCGTTTAGGGAACTATCTAAGGGAACTCCATTAGTAATGTATTCATCCAAAGGCTCGGTTCTCTGAAAAACAAGAATAGCTCCAGTTTTTGCGGCGGCAAGAGTAAAAATGTCTACGCAAAGTTCTGCTAAGTCGAAGGTGGGCACTGAGTCATGACGACCGAAAAAACGGCGAAAGGGACTGATCCGGTAGAGGGCTTGACGTATTTCCGTCTGGAAGATAACGATGATCAGCACGAAAATTGCCGTACCAAGCTCTTGGAGTATCCAACTGGTCATAAAAAAACCAAGGTTCTTGGTTACCAGATACACAACACCGAGTGAGCTCAATCCAATAACAACCTGAAAAGCTTTTGTGTGCTTAAACCAGCTGTACAGCTGATATACAAGAAAGCTCATGATGATGATATCGACAATATCTTGCCATCGAAGCAGTGAAAACACGGAAGAACCTCGACTCAGGTAAAATTCAGACCATAAAACTTCACGTGAATTGTTATCCGAAATGGACCATCTGTAATGATCTTCAATCAACAATTTGAAGTAACGGTACCCAACAAAAAACCACTATTGATACACTCGCAAAAAGTGTGAATACGCTACATTTTGTTATTCCGACCAGAAGGAGGAATCTTGCTTTTACAATTGGTTACAAGATCTCTCCCTGTCAGTCGAGATGACAGCTCAGAGAATTTGCGAAAGTAGCACTATTATCAGATAACAAACGGAATACTTTTTCTTTTTCCGTATGCTACTATGTCATCAATTTTCTTTGCAGGCTTTTGAAAAACGCGTATCCTTTAACAATTTTCGAGAGGAAATTCAGTATGATGGTGAAACCTTCAAAAAGCGATCAGGTCCGGGAAATGTTCGGAAGGATCGCTCCCCGTTATGATTTCCTAAACAAGCTTCTCAGCCTTGGAATAGACAGACGCTGGCGGAAGTATGCAGCCAGGAAGATCAAAAGCCACCAAGAAGGTCGGGTACTCGACATCGCCACAGGAACCGGTGACATGGCATTGGAAGCGGCAAGAGCAACAGCTGGTTCCATCAAAATAATTGGGGTTGATTTTTGCCCTGCAATGGTAGAAATCGGTCAAAACAAACTCAACTCATCAGCTTTCAGCAATCGGCTCGGGCTCGGGGTTGCTTCCTGCGAAGCTCTTCCCTTTCGCGATGACACATTTGACTCTGCCACTATCGCCTTCGGCATCAGGAATGTTGTGGACCGAAGTCTCGGCTTACGGGAAATACTGAGAACACTTCTGCCTGGAGGCAGAATAATCATTCTGGAGTTCTCCAACCCCAAATCTCGAGTATTCAAGGCCCTGTACCATTGCTACTTCCGGCGTATTCTTCCAGCAATAGCGGGTATATTCTCAGATTCAGGTGCGTATCGCTACCTGCCAGACTCAGTTCTTGAGTTTCCAGACCAGAAAGCTTTCAAAAAGATGATGATCGATGCGGGCTTTGAAAACGTCGAACACACTGACTACACATTCGGTATCGTAACATGTTACGTGGGAGAGAAACCCATCAGCACTTCTTGACGTACTCCTCCAGCTTGAGCGCAAGGTCGTCCCCATTAACCGAAACAACCTTGCCGCAGTCCTGTTCACACCGAACAAGCCCTTCTTCAACCCATTTTAGAATAAGATTCTTCGAAACGCCGAATTTTGATTCGGCATCTTCCGGGCTATACCATGTCTTTGCAAGGGACATACTACCCTCCTTTTACGTAAGGCTTTTTAGTATAAACATATTATGTCCTGTGACAACAAAAAAAACCAGGAAACTGTTTTCCCTGATCTCTTGGCAATTTGGCGGTATGGCTATCCACCCGACT
>RPRC01000166.1 GCA_003857395.1 Geobacter sp. | reverse complement strand
TAATAACCTCCTGTAGGTTGTGGAGTCATAAGTGTCAGTCTTCCCGCGGTTATACGGTTCAGGTTGGTTACAGAGTATTGTTTTACCTCGTAGCCAAGATAATCCGGCTCGGCTTTGCCATTGGGGATGATACCTAATTCAGCTTCAAGAGTGTATCCGCCATCTTGAGCTAAGTTTTAAAAATATTTACGTTATGCCAAGTGAGAAAGTATGGATCTGGGTGAAATTTTTCAGGCATGGTAATCTGTTTTCCATGGTAAGAGATCAAAGTTTCCTGAATAAATTTATCGTCTCGTAATTTACTGATTTCAGATGACACGGCTATTGAGTAGTCTGGGAGAACAGTCAACAAACCTCTATCATATGCCTTGTCATGAAGAACCGATAAACAGAGACCATTTCGTGGATTTAGGCGATTTTCGTTGCTTCTGTTCCATGGCATAATGTGACTTGCCACAAGGAGCCGTGGCTCAGTTAAACCGCTCATACAGCATACACTGACATAACTGCTCAAAATCATTCGTCTGAAAATGTGTTGTTTTTTCCTTACTTCAACTTCTGCTTTGCGCGTAGTGTCAACGGGCAACGGCAGGTCTTCCTCTAGCTCTTCCGCCTTTACTTCGGCAACGGTGACAAGTTGATCAGCCACACTGGATATTTCCCCATCCCAATTATTTTGGAACTTTTCCCAAACCTGTCTGTCCAGTGCTGAAGCATTACCGAGACCACGTCTGCCCGAATTGACAATTTCCGGGTCAAGGCTGGCGAAATTTACCAACTTCATAGCAACAGCTGATGGTGTTCGACCTATTTTTACTGCCAAGCGAATAATGTCCTGATTCCGCGAGTGCATTTTTCCGAAAGGAAGCTGGCAGTAAAGTGCAAGGGCAAGTGTCAGTTCTTCAACGGTCCATTTATTCATAACTTTTACCCAATACATATGTTGGTGCAATGTTGCCCAAGATTATGTCTTCATCACGATGATAAAGTGTTCCGCAAGATTTACACCAGACGCTAGGAATATCATTAAGGAGACCATCAAAAACATCTTCCATTACATCTGTAGAGCTACAATTGACACACGGGACTGTGCCATCTTCAAGCCAGTATGTAAAATAACAATTGCTGCATTCGTGTATTTGTTTGCCCCTACTAAAATCTGCGAATTCAGTTCTAGTGCCACATTGGCGACATGTTTCCGGCTGATCTGACATTATGAAAATATCAAGCGCCATAGTAGTCCTCCAGAAATTAAAGGGTGGGAAATAGTTCAGCGAGTTGTGTAAAGGCGGCTTTAGGTATCTTGTATGTGCTTGATGCTCCACCCATCATGCCCTTACCCCCTGCCTGCCAAACCCATGAGCAGGATTTGACAAGTTCAGTAAATCTGATGCCATACCATTCAACATGATTCCGGTCGGAATCAACCTCCTGAACTACATAAAGCGCGTCGGTATTCATCGAATTGGCGGTAAAAAAGGCCAGTTTTGCAAATGGACCCATGTCTATCCCGAACCAGTCTCCCAAGAGAGTGTCGTTAGCCACTGTTTTACTCTTGAGCTCTACAGGAATGCATGATCCAGATGGGACAATGATAAAATGGATCCCGTCAATATTTGAAACCAGATAATCTATTTGAACGAAATACCTTGTGTATTCAAACCAGAACAACCTCGCAATTGCCTCACTATCATTCCACGGCGCTTGACTGGCTGCAATCCTGTTCAATTGTGAACAGCGGAGGCCCGAGTTTCCGTTTCTGACGGGGAAAGCCTGAAAAACTGTTGCAACAGGATTGGACTGAAGCTGGCCATTCGGAGATATACTCATGAAATCGAGATGATAGCTTTTGGGATAACTGGCACGTACAGCCCTGTGACTTGGTTGGGGTATTGCAAAATCTGCTTCGACAATATTAGAAGGACAGACAAGGTATGTTGTTACTCCCACCTGCCTGAAGTAATTATAAGCAGATATTTCAGCTGGAGTAACAGGGGCAGCAGCATTAGTGCTCGCAGCTTGCCATGAAAAGGGAGCATTACGAGGCAGTAAGCACACCTTTTCCCGAGCCGGTACCTGAGTGATCGTTTTGTTGCCGGGGCTCATGATCCAGCCACCCGGGATAAAGTGAATTCCCTGCTGATTCAGAAAGGATTTGAAAGCCAATTCAGCTAAAATTCCCTTTATTTTATTGTCATTGATGCTAGACCACTGCGTTTCAAGAAAATTGATTGCCTGCTGTATACTTGAAGGCATTGAGACCTCTGAAGTAAAGAGTTCGGGAAGATAATCCAGGATTAGTAATTTCTTCAAAAAACACTGGTTTTGTTGGCCACCTACACTACCAGTGAGTATTCAACATGCCGATATGAGTCAATTATTTAAATAAGTGCAAATAGCTGGGAAATACATATTGCTTACCGCGCTTTCCCCCGGTAATTTCTTGCAGGATCTCGAATTGCTCCAGATCGGCAATTAGTTTGTAGGCCGATGCTGGCGATATTCCCGTCACCTCGCCCACTTTTGCAGCATGAATCAATGGGCGCTGATATAAATAATTGACAACCTTTTGGGCATTCGCCGCTCTGCTTCCGAGAGTATGTATCTGGGCTTCTACCTGCTTTTGCAGCTTGAGAATGTTATCAAACGTTGCTATACCACTTTTTGCGGTTTCAATCATACCAACCAAAAAAAACTTGAACCATTGGAGCACATCGTTTTTTTCTCTCACCCGCATCAGGTTATCATAATAAAGGGTCCGATTACGTTCGAAATAATCCGACAGGTACAGAATCGGTTTTTTTAAAATCCCCTTACTGACCAAGTACAAAGTAATCAGCAACCGCCCAACTCGGCCGTTGCCATCCAGAAAGGGGTGGATTGTCTCAAATTGGTAATGCATGAGTGCAATTTTTAACAATTCAGGAAAATAATACCTGTCATTATGCACAAACTGCTCAATATCGCCTATCAACTCATCAACAGACGTGTGTACGGGAGGCACAAAAACCGCATCGTTTATTGTTGCCCCGCCAATCCAGTTCTGGCTCCTCCTGAACTCGCCCGGCTGTTTATGTTCACCGCGAACACCTTGGAGCAAGGTTTTATGCGTTTCTTTAATCAGTCTCGACGAAAAAGGAAGTACCTGCAATTTTTCAATCGCCTCATTCATGGCGATCACATAATTTTGCACCTCTTCCCAGTCGTCCCTCTTGTCGAGAGCGACATCTTCTTTTTCCATTAGTGCCTCTTCCATTTTCGTCTGTGTACCTTCAATCCTGCTTGACTGAGTAGCCTCCTTAAGTACAAGCATTCGGATGAACAGGTCGATGTTAGGGATATAGTCTGAATACATATCCAATCGCCCCAATTCGCGATCGGCCTGCCCAAGCAAGTTAATCAATTCCATGCTATCCAGCTGCCAGGCTCGGTTGATATGGTTTGGCTGAAAACTTTTATAATGGCCTTGCTGAATGCAGCGGCCAGACTGGAAGTTTTTCATATCAGTCACCTCAATCCGAAAGTAAAATAAGCACGATCGTTATTTTAGATTTTACGCAAAAACTAAAATAACGCAACTGTTATTTTAGTTACATAGTTTGTTAACTAAGGAGAGGCACAAGGTTGCCCAGAATGGTGATATATAAGAGCATGTACATGGGTTAAGGAGCGAATGGTATTTCAGGTAATGTCAGACTTAGCCAGCAGACCTTATCACATCATCTGCGTCAAAAGCTGCATCAACCTACTTTGGACACAAAAAAGGGGCCTAAGCAAATAATCACCTAAGCCCCTGTTTTTATTATGGCGGAAGCGCATGGGAATCGAACCCACCCGGGAAGTTTCTCACCCCCCACACCGGTTTTGAAGACCGGGCGGCCCACCAGCGACCGACGCGCTTCCGTAGTGGGAATCTCCTGCAAGGGAGATAAATACTAGCCCATCGATTCGAATTATGCAATCACTTATCTGAAACGTACCGGCATGCAATGTCGCAGGGAAATCTACCAATGAATCTGCTTGGCGGCCAGGAGCCAGTGCGTGGCTCAGGCACAGCTGCAACACTGATTGGCAGGGGCCACGAAACCCGCAAAAACACAATCAGTAACCGGCACCACCGGTGATGGCTAGAACTTTTCGGAGTGAAAATGCCCGAGAATACGGGTACTGAAAGCTTCGGCAGCCGGGGAGAGCTCTCTTCCCTGATGGGTAACCAGATAAAAATGGCGAAAAATCGTTATACCCTTGACGTTGACCACAAACAGCTCCCCGCGCTCGCACTCTTTTCTCACCGACAGTTCGGAAAGAAAGGATATTCCGGCATTGTTCAGTATCGCCTGCTTGACAGCCTCATTGCTGCCAAGCTGCATGGATACTTTCAGCTGATCGGGCGCAAAGCCCATTTTTGCCAGCTGATCACGAAAGGTCCTGTCCGTTCCCGATCCCGGCTCGCGGAAAATGAGCGGCTCCTCAAGAAGATTTTCCGGAAGGATATAGTCCCGTCCTGCCCAGGGATGACCAGCGGGAACCACCAGGGAGATTGTATCGAGAGTCAGAGGTCTATGGAGAAAACCCTTCTCCGTGAAACGGCTGCCGACCAGCACAAACTCGACCTCTTCACGCTTCAGCCGATCGAGCGTTTCCCGGCTGTCGCCTTGCAAAAGACTGATCATCACGCCGGGATGCTGCTCCTGAAAAGAAGGGATACACTCCGGTAGTATGTAACAGGCTGGAATATTGCTGCCGCCGACTTTCAGAACAACTTGCTCCAGCCCCCGGAAACGGTTCAGAGCCAAGGGAAGATCCCGCGCTTCCGCCGCTACACGCCGGGCATGGAGAAGAAGAATCTTGCCGGCCTCGGTGAGAAGGGCACCTTTCCCGGTCCGGTCCAGCAGCTTCAGGTCAAACTCGCTTTCCAGCGATGAGACATGCTGACTTACGGTTGACTGGGTAAGAAAAGTGATTTCCGCGGCACGGGAAAAGCTGCCGCTTTCGGCAACGGCGATAAATACTTCCAGCTGTTTCAGGTTCATGGGCATACCCCCGGGAAATGCGTGGCGGGTTGTCACGCTGTCAGCCCACCATACTGAATAAAAGATTGTCAATCGCTTCTACCAATAGCACGTATTTCCCGAGCTGAAAAGCTTCCCTTAACGCAACTGGCAGGTTACAGCCTGGGAATAGGTGGCAACAGCGGCAGGACACTGACCATAGATCTCCGGGGTGCAGCTTGCCCCAATCCCCCAGGCTGGATTCAACCTGTAGCCGAGAGTTACATCATGCTTTCCCAAGTCGTCTGAACTGTTGCTTTCCAGAGTCCCTGCCAGCTGAATCGTCGTGAAGTGCCTTTTCTTTCAAAGCTCAGCAGCCTGGCATGTTCTGCAAAGATTCCTTTCCCGCTACGGACGGCTTCCCTTCTCATCTCCAGAAACATCCTCCGGGGAGACACTTGTTCAGGACAGACGGTAGAACAAAGGTTGCAGAGGCTGCATTCGAAAGGAGTAACAAGATCCTGTGCACACTGGTGAGAATATGATCGGGCCAAACTTCGAGGCGTTCCGTAGGTCTTCAGGAATTGGCAATACTCCGTACAAATCCCGCAGGAAACACACTTTTCACTCACCTGCCGCTGCACCTCTTCCAGTCGCCCCGCCCCTCTCTCCCGCCCGATTTCGGTTTTCATAGTAATCGAAGATTCCTTTGATAAAGCGGCCATATTTTAATGAATCAGGCTGCTACGGCTACAGTACCTACAAGACCCATGAGCCGTAAGTCAAATTGAAAATAGTACTACAATCAATAGAATCTATCGTTTTTATCGATTGCCGACAATATGCCGCTCGCTACAGAACAGGAAGTAACCCGAAACCAGGACTTTTACCGGCACCCAGCTTTCCCTGCGACCTTCTCCTTCCCGCCGGTCCACACGCCTCTCAAGCCTTGCGGCTATTGAATTGACAGCCGTCAGCCACACGTGATACCGTGCCATGGAAAGATGAGGTTTCTCACCACGTGCCACCTGCCGGCGACGTGTCCCGTTTCTTCAGCAGTAATCCGGCACCCTGGAGGTACAATGCAAACTTTAGATCTCCGCGGCGTCTCCTGCCCGACAAATTTCATTAAAATCAAACTTGCACTGGAAATGATCGATCCCGGGGAAATGGTGGAAATTCTGCTGGATGAAGGGGAACCGGTAAAAAACGTCCCGCGAAGCCTTACGGACGAAGGCCATCGACTGCTGGGACTGGAAAAGAAGGATGACCATTACGTCCTGAGGGTGGAAAACAACCCCCGCCACAGCAGCCCTCTGGATCCGGTCAAAGATTATTCTTCCACCAGGATCAGCCGCGAGGGCGCTGAACCGGCAACGGACCCGGTGATGGTCGAGGAAACCATCGAACTGATCGTCAACGGCAGCAAACTCTCCTCCATCGTCACGACCCCGGACTTCCACAAGGAACTAGCCCTCGGCTTCCTGGTGACCGAGGGCGCCATCAAGGGCAGGAGCGACCTTGAAAGCATTGAAGAAAAGGGCAACTGGGTGCTCCTGCAGATACGGTCCTTCGAGCACTTCAACATCTGGCATGAACTCAGGTCTTCCGGCTGCATCGGCATCAACTGGGACACGCGTGACGAAAACATCCACCTGCCGCTGGAACAGACCTTCAGCAGCAAAGTCCTGCTGGAAAGCATGAAATACCTCTACGACGAGGTCCAGGACCGGACCGGAGGTGCCCACACCGCAAGTCTGGTGGACGCAAGCGGCAGGCTGAGGTACAAGGCGCTGGACATCGGCCGGCACAACGCCATCGACAAGGTGGTCGGCATGGCGGTGCTCAATGGCGACGATCTGTCGAAGATGTTCCTGGTCTCGTCGGGCAGACAGCCGGCCGGTATGGTCATGAAGGCGGCCCGGGCCGGCATCCCGCTGGTCATCTCCAAGGCGGCTCCGGTCAGTTCCGGCATCGACAGCGCGCGCCGTTCGAATGTGACCTTGTGCTGCTTTGCAACGTCGGAGAAAATGAAGGTGTTTTCGGTTCCTGAAAGGATAGAAATCAGCGCATCACGGCACTCAAATTCCTGATCAAGACCGGGAGATTCTCTGCCCGCTGACGGCCCGCTCAGTTCCGCAGCGTAGCGGTTACTCGCCGGGGCCGCAAAAGCAGCGCCAACGCATCGTTAATATCAACACAAATCATGTCCGCGGCCTGCATCGTTTTGCCGGCAGCCCCTTCCCCCTGGATAACGCAGATACCAAGAGCCGCGCCCTTCAGCAGCAGGTAATCATTCCTTCCATTCCCGATCGCCAGCACATTGCGCAGACCCAAGCGCCTTGCATAGTCGAATTTTGCCTGGTCCTGCCCCTCTTCTCCAATAATTTTCAGGGTGCAGGGAACATTTTCCAGTTGAGAGCGTGCCGTGTCATTGGTATCGGCCGTGATCACGTGGATGGTGACCAGGGAATGCAGTTCTTCAAGCCTTTCAACGACACCGGGAATCAGTGTGCCGTCAATGGCGATCGTTCCGTTGAAATCCAGGACAACATGTTCAATGAGTATTTTTTCTTTGTGTGGAATATCGAAGCATACCATGGAAGAGCCTTTCTACCTGCTGGGAGTGATGGTTTCCGCGTAACTATTCGGCACATAGTGACAGTGCAAGATATGTCCCCCGTTCCTTGCGGGAGGGGGCTAGGGGGAGGGGGAACTTGCCATGATTGCTCAGTTGGCAGCTTCACCCACCCCTCAATCCCCTCCCGTCAAGGGAGGGGAGCTACATTCTTGGCTTCAGCGAAACCATGCTGAATATTTACATTTCCGCTTCCGTTCGATGATGTCCTTTCACCTCACCCGTGTCCTTGGCTGAAGCGGCATGACGCCACAGAGGAAGCGAGTTGCTGGCCTGGTCACGGGATGATCGTGTCATCGGCAAACCTGACAACCCTGTCCGAGATTCGCACCACCTGCTCCAGGTAATGGGAAACAACCAGGATGGTCAGGTGATCCTTCAGTCCAGTGAGCAGCTCCTCGATAGCTGCGGTCGAAGCCTGGTCCAGAGAGGAGGTGGGCTCGTCCAAAAGCAGCACTTCAGGCTCCAGAACCAGGGCCCGCGCGATGCAGAGCCGCTGCTGCTGACCTCCCGAAAGGGTGCGGGCATCATCGTTCAGGCGGTCTTTTACTTCATCCCACAGGTTGGCCATTTTCAGGGAACGTTCAACCTTGCAGGCAATAACGTCCCGGTTATTCTCGCCCGCGAGCTTCAGCGGAAATGCGACATTTTTACCGATACTCATGGGCAAAGGGTTGGGCACCTGAAATACCATCGCAACCATTTTCCTCAATTCCGTCACTGCCATGCTGCGGGCATAGACGTCTCGAAACTGCCCCTGGAGCTTGATTTCCACGGTTCCCTTCATGTGCGCGTCCGGAATATTTTCCCAGAGACGGTTGAGCGACATGAGAAAAGTTGACTTGCCGATTCCGGACGGCCCCGTCAGCGCCGTAATCGAATTCTCGGCAAAACTTACCGTAACGTCTCGCAGCACCGTTCGGCCCTGATACGAAAACTGTAGATTTGCAACCTGTATCTTGATGGTATCGGACATTGAATAACTCATGCTCTGTAGAATGCGAAATGGGTCAAACCCCTCCTGATACCATAGGCTATCGAGAAGAGAATGGCACACAGAAGGAGGAGAATAATGGCGGCTCCGTATCCCTGCATCAACTCATCAGGAGTCGAGTATTGGGATGAAATGTAATAAATGTAGAAAGGCAGTGCCTCGTACTGGGAAAAAAACGATTTGGGTAGACCAACGGTAGCAACAGCCCCCGTGAGCATTATGACCGCCGTATCTTCGGCACAACGGCCAATGGCGAGGATAATTCCGCTCATGATCCCGGAAAGGGATTTGGGTATCAATACCAGGAATATATTCTGCAATTGTGTAGCCCCCAGCGCAATAGCCGTCAAGCGAATGTCCCGCGGAATACCCTCAAGGGAGGCCTGCGTCGTCCGGATAATATAGGGAAGGACAAGAAAAGAGAGCGCGATGCTTGATATGAGCAGACACGGACCGATTTTATCTGAAAAATTCTTGTGCAGGAATACGGCGAATGAAAAACCGAAAAGCCCGACCACGATTGACGGTATGCCGGATAAAACGTCAAAGAAGACATCGAGCATTTTTTTTACGCGGGGACCGGCATACTCGGCAAGGTAGATGCCGGTGGCCATACCGATCGGTATGGCCCAGACGATGGACAGGATGACAAGTACCAGGGTCCCGGCAATGGCTGGGAACAGGCCGTCAAAGACCCGTTCTTCGAGTAGAAGCGCCCGGAGCGGTGAAGCCTCACCGAAAATGAGGGAGAGACTGATAGATGAATAACCTTTTACAAGCAGGTAGCCGAGGAGAAGAAAAACAGCAGCAAGAAGAATAAAACCGGCTGCCCAGGAAAATAGAACCGTAAGTCTCTCAAGAATGCGAAGTTTCAATAGTTTCTGTCCTCCGCAAAACCCACATAGCGAACAAGAAACGTCACGGCCATCGTGAAAAGGTAGAGGACAACCCCGCAAGCGAAAATTGATCGAAACTCGGGGCTTTCGTAGTCCGCCGCTATCACGAGGGCGATATGTGCCGTGAGTGTTCTGGCCGGTTCCAGGACTGATTCTGGAACCCGGACCGAGTTGCCCGCAAGCATAAGCGAAACAAGCGTGTCACCTACGGCACGTCCCAGTGCGAGGATGACGCCGCTCAGCATTCCTTTTCGCGCGGAAGGAAGGATTACGTAGAGAAGTTTTTGCGTATGGCTCGCTCCCAACGCATCGGCAGCATCAAGATAGGTTCGGGGTATCCGGTCGAAACTGTCACAGAAAAAGAGGGTCATGGTGGGAGTTATCATGATGCCGAGCACCAGGGAGGCAGTAAGAACACACATGCCCGAGCCGCGCTGAAACAGTTCCCGGATGATCGGAACGAGGAGAAAAATGCCCACAAATCCGTAAATGACGGTTGGGATTCCGGTCATCAGCTCAATGACTCGCAGGAATCCTCTGCGCACAGGTTTTGGGGCAATTGTCGTTATCAGGAATGAACATCCGAGGCTCAGGGGAAACGCGAACACCAGACTCAAAAGGGATATGGCTCCGGTGCCCAGTATCATCGGGTAGATCCCGAATGACCCCTGGTACGGCTCCCATGGTTTCAGCAACAGCTGGTAAAATCCGCCCTCTCGCATCATGGGGAAACCCATGAAAACCATGAAGACCAGAATTGCGATGGTTACAGAAGAGCTTGCCAGTGCGGAGAGGAGAAAAACCCTCTCCGCGAACAGTTCCCCGAGTTTTTTCATCGAACCGGAATGAACCCTTGTTTTTCAATGATCTTTCTGCCGTCCGGCGTAGAGAGGAAATCGATAAATTTCTTTGTCAAGCCGACCGGGTCTCCCTTGGTATTGCTGAAGAGACCGCGGGCAATCTTGTAGTCTCCCTTCCGCACGGTCTCGATTGTCGGCACAACACCATCCAGGGCAACCGGGACCACAGTCTTGTCGATGTGGCCGACAGACACGTAGCCGATGCCATACGGGTCCTGAGAAATGGCGGTTTTCATGGCGCCGTTGGAAACGACGACATGGGCGGACGGAGCGATGGCGCCCTTGTCCAGGCCTTTTTCCCAGAAAACCTCGCGGGTTCCGCTTGTTTCGTCACGGGTATAGATATTGATTTTCCGGTCCACCCCGCCCAGCATTTTCCAATTGTCAATCTTGCCGGAAAAAATGTCGATAACCTGGATTTTGGTCAGTTTCTTCACTGTGTTTTTTGGGTTCACTACCGTCGCTACGCCGTCAATGGCCCACTGGTAGAGCTTTAGCTGGTAACGTTTGATTTCTTCGTCGGTCGGTTTCCGCCCGCTGTTGCCGATTTCAACCAAACCCTCACCCACCTGCTTGATGCCGACGCCTGATCCTCCTCCCGCGATGCTGATCTGTATCTCGGGATTGACTACCATGATTTTCTGGGCGGCTTCTTTCATTACTGGAATATGCGCCGTCCCCCCTGAAATCTTCAGCACCCCTTTTTCATTCTTGAAGGGGTCAAGGCTTCCGGAAAATGCCGGTGAATACGCGGCAAGCAGAACGAAAACCATCAGCAACAGTTGCAACAGAGAAAATCTTTTCATACACGCCTCCTGGGGAATAAATGCCATGCCCTGCACAGGAAGGTAACAAATGCACCCGTTGATGTCGAATTGTAATTTTAAATACAAAAACGCTTGTTTATTCGTTTTATCGATAAGCCTGGCAGGTACGGCATTACCACGTATTGATGCAATCACAGAAAGACATTTCTCCTCCGTTGCAGGACCCGTGCCCTGAAAAAAATCAGCGATTTTCCAGAGGAAATCATTTCTTCTCTTCGGAAAACATCATCGCGCGCAAGCGGCCAGGGATATTCCATTTCTTCATGAGAGTGACAACGGCAGAAGGCATCAGCTCCTCCCATGGCTCGTCCAGCGCCATCCGGCGGCGGATATCGGTGGCACTGAGCCCCTTCTGGGCGGCCGAAACCTCCCTGAGGACATGGGTCGCCAGTCCGAGCGATGTGAAGTATTCCAGCTTCCGCTTCCCCCAATCGTCATAGATGGAGAGGAAAAACAGCGCATCGAGGGGAACATAGTACCTATACAGTTCCGGCATGTTGATGGGAAACGGGACCACTGAATAGCGCGACGGCTCGATGCCTGCCTCATCGAGAACAGCGCGCACCATGACATAGCGCTCGAAATAGCTGAGCGGGTTAGCGGCCGGATTGCTCCGCTTCGGGTCCGCGGATTCATCCTTTGTCAGGAGCGGATCAGGGTTGGTGATACCCACCACCAGGTGTCGACAGAGTGCCGCCCCGGCAAGAAGATAGACGAGATGGTCGTTATGGAGAACCTGGAAACGGCCATGTATGACTCCTGTTTCGGCAAGCGGAATCGATTCATTCATCATGGTCGCTCCCCTTTCCGTCATCCGCCGAGCGGCACGGTTTTTCAACGGGAGGGGAATTTCCGGCAAGCAGCGCCAGGAAGTCCGCCACCTCCCCCTGGTTTATCAAATAGTACTCCGCCTCCGGGCTCCCGCCAACGGCAACCGCTATCCCGGCGTCCCGCACGGCGCGAAACCCGTCTTCGTCACTGCTGTCATCACCCACATAGATGGGGATTCGTCCTTTGCCCACCCCTTCCATAAGCCGCAGCACCGCATCCCCTTTGGTGAAGGCCCCAAGGGGCCGTATCTCAAATACCTTTCTCCCCTCGGAGACCAATAGCGTATCCGCGTAGTTTCCTGCTACTTCCTCGAATGACGCCAGAAACTGATCCAGACAAAGCGGTTCGACCCTCCTGAAATGGATACTGGCGGTAATGCCTTTATCCTCTATCTGAACCCCGGGAAAGGAGGCAAACGCCTGGTGCGCCTCGTTGAGAAACGCCGCCAGAAGGGACCGGCCTTCGACAGAGGCAGTGAAACCCTCCATCTCGGCCCCGTGGTTGCCCCCATAGACCAGTCCGGGCAGCGCCACTCGACTCTGCAGGTCCTGAAGGCTGCGTCCGCTGATCACGGCAACGGGGTAACGTTCCCGCAGTGCCGCGACGAGGATTCGGATGGCGTCCGGCAGTGCCGCCATTTCCGGCTGTTCCACGATGGGGGCGAGGGTGCCGTCGAAATCAAGACACAGAAAGAGCTCTCTTCCGGCAAGACGTTTTTGCAGCTCCGTGTAATGGCTGAGGGCATGCCGCGCCCCCCGCTTCACGGCGGGAAGGAGGGCAAGTTCATCCAGTATCTCGCCGACCCAGTGGAAGATGGTGTTCTTTCGTACCTGACCCCGTAACCCTGCCATCCGCGTGCGCTTCTCCCGCTCGGGCATGGTAAGTGCCTGACGGATGGCGGAAACAAATGCCCCGGTGTCGTTTGGATCGACAAGAAACGCCTCGCTCAGCTCAGCCGCGGCGCCCGCAAGGGTACTAAGAATAAGCGCCCCGCTGCCGTCATACCGGGCAGCCACATATTCCTTGGCCACCAGGTTCATTCCATCGCGCAGGGGGGTGACAAGGGCCAGATCCGCCAACCGGTACCAGGCAACCAGATCCTCCTGTTCCAGCTTTTTCCGGAAGTAGAGAACCGGCCGCCACTCACTCGTAGCGAACTCGGCGTTAATCCCGGCGATGCGTTCCTCGATTTCCCGCCGGCAGCTCCGGTACGGTTCGCCGCTCCTGGTCATGACGGCGATCTGCACAAAGGTGACGGCACCGCGTGAGTCCGGGTAGCGGCGGAAAAAGAGCTCGAGCGCCTGGAGACGCTGCATGATGCCTTTGGTGTAGTCAAGCCGGTCAACGGCAAGAGCAACCCGCCCGGGCAGCCGATGCTTCGCCCTGAGGCGCGTGCCCAAGGCCGTTGTTTCCTCGGATCTCGCCAAGTCGTCAAACTTTTTGAAATCGATGCTGATGGGAAATGCCCGGACCTGGGTGAGGCGGCCCTGCCAGGTAACGGTCATGGCGGCGCGATCGATTGAGGCGCCGAGACAGGCTTCGGCGCATTTCAGAAAGTTATCGGCATGGGAGGGAATCTGAAAACCGATCAGGTCATTACCGAGGAGCCCGGCAACAATTTCCCTGGCGTGGGCGGTACCGGCAAACAGTTCCGGCTCAGGCCAGGGAACGTGCCAGAAATGGGCGATGGTGCGTTGGGGGTGGGCAGCGCGGAGCAGAGCAGGGACCAGGCAGAGGTGGTAGTCATGGATCCAGACAGTGGCATCCTCGCCGGCTTCCTGGAGGATTGAATCAGCAAACAACTGGTTGACCCTCCGGTACTCATCCCAAAAGTGCCTGCGATAGCGGATGCGGTCCTTTTCCCCATGGAAAAGGGGCCACAGCACCTGGTTGCAGAAGCCGCGATAATAGTTTTTCACGGCATCAGGGCGAAGCCAGACCCGCCGCAGGGTATAGGCGGGTTTATCGGGAGGAACCCAGAGTCGGCCCTGCTCATCCGCACCTTCCCGGTCGCCGCTGCCGCTCCCCCAAGCGACCCATGTTCCACCCGTCACCCGCAGCACCGTGTCGAGGGCCGAAACCAGGCCGCCCGCCGGAACCTCATGGTGCAGGCCACCCTTGGTTTTGCGGTGCGAGCAGGGCT
>RPRC01000165.1 GCA_003857395.1 Geobacter sp. | reverse complement strand
TACCGGGCGCAAGAGGTCACCGAGGCGGAGAGCCCGGAGTTTTACCGTCTCGTCCGTCAGTTGACGGTTCAGGCCGGTTTGCCCATGCCGAAGGTGTATATCATTCCTTCGGATACGCCGAATGCCTTTGCAACCGGGAGGAATCCGGAGCATGCCGCTGTCGCTGCCACCAGCGGGATCCTGCGCATTCTGTCTCGAGAGGAGTTGATGGGAGTCATGGCCCATGAGCTTGCCCATGTGAAGCATCGTGATATCCTGATCTCCACCATAGCCGCGACTGTGGCCGGTGCCATTACTTACCTGGCACACATGGCACAGTGGGCCGCCATTTTCGGCGGTGGCCGGGACCGGGATGATGATGGCGGAGGAATGCTCGGACTGCTGGTAATGGCTATTGTTGCACCGTTGGCGGCGCTGCTGATCCAAATGGCGATTTCCCGTTCGCGCGAGTACGATGCGGACAAGGGCGGGGCAGCTATGTCCGGAAACCCGCTCTACCTGGCAAACGCACTGCGGAAGCTGGAGTCGGCAAACCGGCAGCTGCCGATGCAGGAGGCGACACCAGCTTCTGCCCACATGTTCATTGTGAATCCCCTGAGCGGTGGAGGACTTGCGTCTCTCTTCTCAACCCATCCACCTATGGAAGAGCGGGTCAGGAGGCTTGAGGAAATGGCGTCTGGCCGCCGTTTCTGATAGACCCTGCACTGTTCGAGAGCCCGCCTTGATACGTCCGGGAACCCTCGTTGACGAGAGTTCCCGGATGTACCTCACATCTAGTCTTTCCCGTGAAAAATTCCCGCTGTTTTGGAGTACCCAGTGATTAAGAAAAACCCCCGGCAAGTGGCCCTTGAGATTCTGTTGCGCATTGATAAGGAGGACTCCTACGCGGATCTTCTGATTGACCGGGAACTGTCGTCCGACGCGATCCAGGGGCCTGATCGGGGTCTGCTGACGGAGCTGGTTTTCGGCGTTCTGCGACGTCGTGGAACGCTTGACCATATGATTGATTCCTTTGCCAGCCAAAAGACGGCAAAGCTCGAGCGTATTGTGGTGATGCTTCTGCGGCTCGGGCTGTACCAGAGTTTTTACCTTGACCGGGTTCCTGTTTCCGCCGCGGTAAATGAGACAGTCAAGCTTGCCAAGGTTTTCGTGCCACGTGCTTCCGGATTTATTAATGCCGTACTTCGCAGGGCGGATCGGGAGAGAGACATGATTCCATGGCCCGACATGGTTGCCGATCCGGCAATTTATCTGGCCGTCCGCTATTCCCAGCCACGCTGGCTTGCGCAGCAGTGGATTGAGCAGCTCGGGTTTGCGGAGGCTGAGAGCCTTGCGGCCGCCATGGTTGAGCCGCCGCCTTTAACCATCCGGGTCAACACCCTGAAAATTTCCCGCGACGATTTTGCCGAGCGTCTGGCGGCGGAGGGGATTGCCGCACGCTTGACAGACTATTCTCCTGTCGGTGTCCATATCCTGTCGCCGATTCACCCGACCAGATTGACCGGATTCCAGGACGGCTTGTGCACTGTCCAGGATGAGTCATCCCAACTTGCAGCCCTTTTTCTTGCCCCGGAACCGGGTCACAGCGTGTTGGACATCTGTGCGGCACCTGGTGGCAAGACAACTCATTGTGCCCAATTGATGGAAAACCGGGGAAGCTTGCTGGCCTGTGACCAGGATGCCAGGAAGCTCCGTCGTGTCGAGGAAACTGCTGCGAGGCTGGGTGTTTCCACTATTGAAACCATGTGTCTAGACGCGTCCCGTCGCCTTACGTGTCTCAGTGGGCGAAAATTTAACCGGATACTCGTGGATGCGCCCTGCACTGGCCTCGGGGTTATCCGTCGCAATCCTGAGGCAAAATGGCGACTAAACCCCTCCGATATGTCCCGCTTGGCTCGCTTGCAGGGCTCAATTCTGCGTAATGTTGGGGATTATCTGGAGGTTGGCGGCGTTCTACTCTACTCCACCTGCTCCACGTCACCGGAAGAAAATGAAGGTGTGCTAGATGTTTTCCTTTCGGAGCGGCAGGATTTTGTGATAGAAGACCTGAGGAATGTCTTTCCTCAGTTTTCAGCGCTCTGCAGCGATCGAGGAATTTTCCGCGGCTGGCCCCATCGGAGCGGAATGGATGGCTTCTGTGCCGCCCGGCTGAAAAAAAAGGGGTAAGGTTTGAAAACCGGTTTTCAGTTTCTGGTTTTTAGTCTTTGGTTGAAAACCGGTGTGGTCAGCAAACTCAGGAAATAGTACTTGTCGAGATGTTGAGAAACTTTATTGTTGGCCAACTCAAAACTCAAAAACAAAAACTCAAAACTGCAGTTATTTTAGGGGTTTTATATGAAAAAGATTGCACCATCAATCCTTTCGGCTGATTTTTCCAGGCTTGGTGAAGAGATCCGGGCTGTTGAGGCGGGAGGGGCGGACTATATCCATGTAGATGTCATGGATGGTCATTTTGTGCCAAATATAACGATTGGCCCTCTTGTGGTTGAGGCGGTCCGGAAGATTACAAGCCTTCCCCTGGATGTGCATCTGATGATATCGAATCCTGAGTTGTACATACCGGAATTTGCCAAGGCTGGGGCCGATATCATCGTTATCCATGCCGAGGCAACCGTTCACCTCCACCGCGCGCTGCAGCTTATCAAATCCTTCGGGAAAAAGGCCGGGGTAGCTCTTAATCCAGCGACCTCTCTTTCCACTTTGGAGTATGTCCTGGACGATCTCGATCTGGTCCTCCTGATGACGGTGAATCCCGGTTTCGGAGGGCAGTCTTTCATTAACGCCTGTATTCCGAAGATTCAGAGCCTGCGGGGAATGCTGGACAGGCTGGGTCTGGAAACGGAGTTGGAGGTTGATGGTGGTGTGAAGACGGACAATATTGATCGTATTTCCCATGCCGGGGCCGATGTTTTCGTGGCGGGCAGTGCCGTATTCGGCAGTCGGGATTACCCTGGCACAATCTCGGAGCTGAAGCGGAGGGCACAGGAGCCAATACTCTGAGTAGTTTCCTCCTGCTGGACATCAACAGGTGAGTATACTTTCACCAATGCGACTGTGTGACAGCTATGATTGAAACAAATATTCTCGTTATTGAAGACTCGACAACGCTGCGAAGGGAAATTATCCAGACTCTTCAGTCCCACTCCCTTGCCACCTGTTACCATGAGGCAGGAGATGGCCTCGAGGGGTTGAAAATACTCCTTGGGATCAAAATGGATCTGGTGCTCTGCGATGTCGAGATGCCGCTACTGGATGGCTTCAGGTTTCTGGCCATGGTTCGCGGGCGAGAAGAATTGCGGGATATTCCGGTTCTGCTCCTGACGGGCAAGGATGACATTACCTCCAAGGTTAGGGGGCTGGAGCAGGGTGCAAGCGATTACATTACCAAGCCGTTTGATGCCAGTGAGCTTGTCGCACGGGCAAAGCTTCACCTGAAGATGAAGAAACTCCAGGATGAACTTCGTCGTGCAAACGAGATACTTTTGGATATCTCAAATACCGATCATCTGACCGGTCTGTACAATCGCCGCTACCTGATGGACGTTCTGGAACGGGAGTTTATCCGGGCAACAAGGAAGGGGAGTTCTCTTTCTTTTCTGATCATAGATCTTGACCACTTCAAGGATATCAATGACAAGTATGGTCACCAGGAGGGTGATGTGGTTCTGGTACGGGCAGCCAAAGCATTCCGGGATCAGCTCCGTTGCTATGACTCTCCCATCCGATTTGGCGGTGATGAATTTGTCGCCGTGCTTCCCGAGACATCCCTTCCTGACGCCATCACGGTTGCTGAACGTGTCCGAAAAGCGCTGGATGAGACTGCTTTTCCAGGGAAGTTGGAAAAGCTGAAGATAACCGCCAGCCTGGGTTTTTCAGTGTATCCAGGAAAGGGGGTAGAATCAGTGGAAGACCTTATTCGTGAGGCCGACAATGCACTCTACCGGGCCAAGGCCAGGGGGAGAAATTGTGTTGCTGGTCCTCTTGATTCTGCCTGATTACCCGCCCGTTTTTCATGCGCCACAATAACTACCTGCACTAGTATTCTTCCTGAAAAATACAGTCTTGTCCGGGTCAGAAAGGGTAGCCCAATCCGACGAATACAGCTGGTCCATCATTGCCGAAACCGATATCCACTCGTCCAACAATATTAGGCCTGACGACTGCACGGAAGCCAATTCCGGGATTGAATTCAAAGTTGCGGGTTGTTATGGTGTCGAGGGATTCCATGACAGCGCCCAAGTCGATGAAGGGGGCAAGTTCCCAGTCGGTATTGACGTTGAAGACGCTCCAGCGGAAAAGTCTGATCCTTTCCTCCAGATTGAGCAGAAAGAAACTGCTGTCGATAAATCGATTGCGGCCGTAGCCCCGCAAGGTATTCTCTCCGCCGAGGATACTCCGCTCGAGAAAGGGAACCCTGCTTCCGAGGGTTTGGTTATACATGATGCGTCCGACGGTTATGTACCGGGACTCATCCAAGGGCAGGTATCCTTTGATTTCCGCTTCGTAATGACGGTAGTCGCAACTGCTGCCGAGGGCTTTCAGGCTGCTCTCAATGGAGGTTTTTGCGTAAATGCCTTTCGTGGGCATATCCCGGGAATCGAGAGTGCTGAAGATAATCGCCAGTTTTTGGGCATGGGCGGTGAATCCACTGACTCCCGGAACTTGTGTGTCGTTGTATCTGTCCCGAACAAAAGGCAAGGATTCGATTGCCCCTCTGCCGATACTTACTTTTCTGATGCGTTCCCCGAACTGGATCTGCAGGTGTTTCGTGATGTCATATCCCACGGTTATTGTTACACCAAACTCTTCATCGGCGTAATTCGTTTCGTTATCCGTTTGACTTATCGACTGGAAGCCGAAAAAACGCGCCGATCCGTCGGTGAAAATATAGGGGAAGACGAATAGTTCCAACTTTTCGCCCATCAACCTCTTGTCACGAATCTTGAGTTCGTAATCCTGATTAACATTTGTTGATTTGGAAATGTTGAATTCCCAGTTGGTTTGGGGCGAAGGGAAAAAGGCACCAAAGAGGGAGAAGGTAATTCCGAAATTTTTATTGTGGTTAACCTGTGCAGCCGTAAGGGTGCTGACTTCATCCTTTGCGTTATGCAGGAGAAAGGCCGATAAGACTCCAAGGGTAATCCCTTCATTCGGGCTGGAAGCGATAACCGGTAGCGGGATGGTTACCAGCTTGGCCGGGTCGCTAAAGGTATCGTTTGTTATCGGGGGTGGGACGTATTTCCGCGGTACCATGCTGGTGCAGGAGGTCATGGTCCCCACTAACAGGATTAAAAAACATAAAGATTTCATTAACTTTCTCTCTGCTACGGATTTGATTGTCCTGCGGACTCTACCCGTTTTTCCTGAAATTTTCAAGTCCTAAGGCTTGCATGAGATGTTGCTCAAATTCACCGGATGACCCGTGTCAGTCACTAAACCCAGAGGATGAGCCCCGGTTCGTAAACCGGTCCAGTTTGGGGGTGCTTCGGCATGACCTGGATTACAAAGGCCTGGCGGCCGCAGGCGTGACATTCTATCTCGCCGCTGAATCGGTGGAGGTCGCCACCTAGCTGCTCGACAGGGTGGAGTGGCGCAAGTTCTCCGTCGATAATGGTGTCTTGAGCGTTCAGAATTCCAAAGTAGACCTTTACGGACAGCTCTTCAAGGGGAATTTCTCCGACACCGATGCGGACCTGCACCTGCACCCTTGTCCGTACAGGAATTTCTCCCGAGGTTGATGCCTCGATTCCTTCCACACGTACCTTGTGCCAGAGACGCCGCATCTTCTCCTTCCAATGGGCAAAGTCTCGTGCCAGTGTCTGCCCGTCGTCATAAAAGTTTTTCCACTTTTCTAATGCGGGCAAGTAGAATCTGTCGGTATATTCCTGCACCATTCTCTCGGTGCTGAAGGTTGGGCAGAGCGTTTCGATGGAGGCCTTCATGCATGCCAGCCAGCCGCGCGGGATGCCATCGTTTCCCCGGTCGTAATAGAGTGGCACCACTTCCTTTTCCAGAAGATCATAGATGGCTCTGCTTTCAACTTCGTTTTGGTACTCGATGTCTTCGTACACCTCGCCTTTGCCAATTGCCCAGCCATTGTCGCCGCGGTACCCTTCGGGCCACCAACCGTCAAGGACACTCATGTTCAGTCCCCCGTTGAACGCTACCTTCATGCCGCTGGTTCCGCTTGCTTCAAGGGGGCGACGCGGCGTGTTCAGCCAGACATCGACGCCTTGGACCATTTTCCTGGCCACGGCGAGATCATAGTCTTCGATAAAGGCAATGCGGTGGCGAAAACGCTCCTGAAGGGAAACCTGATGAATCTGGCGGATCAGTTCTTTCCCTTCAAAATCCGCGGGATGTGCTTTGCCTGCAAAAATAATCTGCACCGGACGTGTTGGATGATTGAGAATTCTGTCGAGTCGATCGAGATCGCGGAGAAGGAGTGTCCCTCGTTTATAGGTAGCGAATCGCCGGGCAAAACCGATGGTCAGAATCTCGGGATCCAAGGTTTCGTCAGCAGCTATGATTTCCCTGGCCGTTGCTCCAACATGGCGGAAATGCTCCTTTATCCGTTTGCGGGCAAAGGTGACGAGCTTTTCTCGACAGCGTTCGTGGGTCCGCCAGAGCTCGGAGTCAGGTACAACATGAATTTTTTTCCAGATGTCAAAGTCGGTGGGATCGTCGAGCCAGCGAGTGCCCAGGTAGCGGATAAGTAAACCGGCCATCTCATTGGAGAGCCAGCTCCTGGAGTGGACACCGTTGGTAATGGATGTCAGAGGAAGATGTTCTTCAGGGAGCTCCTTCCAGATGTTTTTCCACATCTTGCGTGACACTTGGCCATGCAGTTTGCTGACGCCGTTGTAATGTCCAGCCAATCTGAGCGCAAGCACAGCCATGCAGAATGTCTCATGCGAATTCTTTTGCTTTTGCCTGCCCAGGGAGAGGAATTCTTCCCGGGACAGACCGAGTTCCTGATAGTAGCTTCCCAAGTGGCTTGTCACAAGTTCCGGATCAAAATGATCAATCCCTGCTTCGACCGGTGTGTGCGTGGTAAAGACGGTACTGACAATTGTCAGTTCCCGTGCCTCAAGGAAGCTCAGGTTCTCTTTTTTCATGAGCACCCTGATTCGTTCTAAAGCGAGAAAGGCTGCATGGCCTTCATTCATGTGGCAAACGTCGGTTTCAATACCGAGCAACTTGAGGGCTCGAAGGCCGCCAATCCCCAGGAGGATCTCCTGCTTGATGCGCATTTCCTGGTTGCCGCCGTAAAGCTGGGAAGTGATTTTTCGATCCTCCCAGGCGTTTTCTTCAAGGCTTGTATCGAGGAGGAAGAGTGGGACTCGGCCAACCTGAGCCTTCCAGATACGGGCTTTTACTGTGTGATCACCAATTTCAAGGCTGATGGTTCGTGGCGTTCCATTGCTATCCCGTTCAAGACGGATCGGCATGTTATAGAAATCGTTTTCCGGATATATTTCCTGTTGCCACCCTTCGATGTTCAGGTACTGACGGAAATATCCCTGGCGGTAGAGAAGCCCGACGCCGAGAAGGGGAATGCCCAGGTCGCTCGCTGATTTCAGATGGTCACCGGAGAGGACCCCCAGACCACCCGAGTAGATCGGGATCGATTCATGGAGACCGAATTCCATGGAAAAATAGGCTACGCGGAGCTGCGTGGCGGGCTTGCGGGCCTTCTCGTACCAGGTTTTCCCTTCCATGTATTCCCTGAGCATCTCTTCGACACGGTGCAGATGCGCCATGAAACCATCGTCCAACAGCAGTTCATCGATGCGAACCTGCTGCAGGGAACCCAACATTTTCACCGGATTGTGATGTGTTTCCCTCCAGAGTTCCAGGTCAACTCTTCTGAAGAGTTCAATTGCCTGCGGTTCCCATGTCCACCAGAGATTGTAGGCTAGGGTGTGCAAACCGGAAAGTTCCTGCGGCAATGCGGGAACAACGGTAAACCGGTGTAGTTTTTTCGAAAAATCCATGAAAATGTCTCCTTTTCTTTGGCAAATGCCGCGATGCCATGACGCCGGTCCTGTGTAATTGGAGATTATGAAGGGTTATGATTCCCTCACTCAGGCTTTTTCGGTGTCGTCGTGGTGTGCTCCGGCTTGTTCCGGGTCGGAGAATGAAAATGCATTGCAAAAGTATACGCACCAGATCAATGGCAAGCAAGTGCTATCATTCCGTTGCGAAGACCAATGAAAGAAAAAAATCGTGAATGAAATCTCTGCGAAACGGGTAGGCCAGCTAGTGGGAAAGGTGCTGTATTTTCACAACGGGGGACGGAGTGATGGGAGAAAACACAGAGAGCCGTATCGGAGCCAAGTCACGAATCCTTCCGGCTCTCCTTGTTGTGCATCTAGAAAGATTATTCGGGGTCGCTGACCATTTCCCACAGGGAGATTTCAATCGGCTCGGAGAAGAGCTCGTCGGCCGCCGCGATAAGTGACTGCAGATAGGGCATCTGCAGGTGCTCATCCAAAAGTTTCTTGCTTACCCAGTTTTCATACAGCATGAAAACACGTTTGTCGTCTGATGACTGGTGGAGATCGTAGTTGATACAGCCAGCCTCGGACCGGGTCGGTGCCACACGGGCCATGATCTCCTGTCTTACCTTTTCTTCCAAACCATCTTTTGCCTTGAACTTTGCCAGAACGGTAACCTTCTTGTCAGCCATGGTGAATCTCCTTTCCTTGGTTGTTACTGATTCGCGCATACGGGATTGTTGCGCCGTCTCATCGTATTTACGCAGTTCGGTTCCGACCGATGTCCGTTGATGACGGTTTATGGTCAGAGAACCGGAAGGATTTTTCTAGTCTGAGCTTCCACGCAAGAGATCTTCTTTATCTAGGACAAGGATGATTTTCTGCGGACTTTATCATAAAACCTTGAATTCACGAAAGGAAAAGTTGTCCGGATGGCTTAGCTGCTGGATGGGGAGGTCTTGAACAGAGAAATGAAAAAGGGACATGAAAAATCATGCCCCTTTTTTTATGGATTGCGTTGATGCGGTACGTTATTTTTTGACCGGTCCAAGCGGCAGAATGGTCTTGCCGTATACTTCGTTGAGAACCTGGGCAAGGCCGGTGTAGATGGCGGATAAACCGCAGAAAATGCCTTCATAGCCGATAAATGTTCCGATCGGAGCGCCGGTTGCATCTTTATAGGCCAAGAGGAAAAAGAGCACGACCAGCGAGCCAAAAACGACCTGAAGCGCCTTGTTGAGACGGAGGGTGCCGATGAAAAGTACCGCGGTAAAGAGACCCCACATGCCAAGGTATGCAGCCATGGCGATTTCGGTCGGTTTCTCGGCCAGACCCATTTTGGGGAGGAAAATAAGAGCGACGAGGGTCAGCCAGAAGAGACCGTAGGACGTGAAGGCTGTGGTGGCAAAAGTATTTTTCTTTTTCCATTCCATGCAGCCAACGATGACCTGGGCGATGCCGCCGTAAAAGATGCCCATAGCAAGAATCATGGAATCCAGCGGATAAAATCCGGCATTATGCAGGTTGAGCAGCACGGTTGTCATGCCGAACGCACACAGGCCCAGCGGTGCGGGGTTAGCGGTGGTGTCACAGATCGCTACCTCGCTCTTGGCGACATTTGCACCTAAATCGGCAAAAAGAGAATGTTCTCCATCCAGGTCGCTTACCCCAACAGTGCCAGCCTTGGCGAAGCGGTCTTGTGTTTCAGTGATAAAATCGTTCAAATTACCTCCCTGCTGTCCAGTACCATTCGACATTTTTACTACCTCCATTTCAATAAATATTTTACTGCCGCACCAAATAATATCCTGCCGCCCGAAATTGAAAGCACGTTAGTCAGTTATTTTTGCATTACTCCACCTTTACCTCTGGCGAGCGACGATCTGTCAACGAATCCGGGAAGAGGGAACTTGGATAACCTGGACAGTTGAGACAGCGGCCCTTGATGGATTGTATAAAAAAGGGCGAAAATGTGAGATTACGATTTTTCAGTGGATACTTTTAATTGTTGGCGGAACATATGTCAACAAAAAACTATACACAACTAGCTGGATACGAAGGTAATTCTAAAGAAACTGCGTGAATGGCAAAGATCCGGGGTACGTTGGCTGCATGGAATGTGATTATCGCGGCATGATTTCGAGGATGGCGGCAACCATTGCTTTCACCCCTGTTTTGATGCTCGGTTCCGGTAGCGGGGCAAAAGAGGGGTTATGGATCCCAGGGGAGACGGTTTCAGTTGCTGCCTCTTTGGCATCATCTCTATTTTCAGCAGTGCCGAGAAGGAAGTAGCAGAGGGGGATTCCGGGTTCGTGAATTCCGAACTGGGAAAAATCGTCACTGAAGGTGTAGCGTTCGGTACGAATGACATGTTCGTTCCCCAGAGCCTGGCGAAATGCCGAGAACATTCGTCGTGCAAGCTCCGGGTCATTGCTGATGGGTGGTCCGGAGTATTGGTCAATAAGTATCGGCCAAAGCTCTTCCGGTATGCCTGAGGCAACGGCGACACCTCTGGTCGTCCGTTCGATCGCCGAGCGGAGGTGCCGGGCGGTCGCGTCGCTGAAGAAACGGTAGTTAACCTGGAGGACTACCTCTTCCGGGATGATATTTCCCTTTGTTCCGCCATGAATCGAGCCGACGGAAAGGACGGCAGGTTCGATAGGATTGATTTCACGGCTCACGATCGTCTGCAGCAGCAGGATCGTTTCCGCTGCCATCACGATCGGGTCTTTTGCCTCGTGGGGGCGTGAGCCGTGCCCCCCTACGCCGCGGATGACGATGTCGAGCGAGGCACAACCGGCCCAGAAAAGCCCTTCTCGAAGACCGACCGACCCTGCTACCAGAGAAGGCGTAACATGGAGGGCCAAGGCGTAATCAGGGCGGGGAAATTTCGTAAAAAGTCCATCGTCGATCATGGCCCGGGCGCCGGCGCCCACTTCTTCACTCGGCTGTCCCACCAGGACCAGCGTGCCCTGCCACAGGTCCCTTCTTGCCATCAGGAGGCGTGCTGCTCCCACCAGGACCGTCATATGGACGTCATGGCCGCAGGCATGCATGAGTCCCACCTCCCCCTTGCCGGCAAGTAGCCCCCGTGCCGTGCTCGCATAGGGGAGACCGGTTCGTTCCTCGATGGGGAGACCGTCCAGGTCTGCCCGCAAAAGAACTGTCGGTCCTTTGCCATTTTTGAAAACCGAGACGATACCGTAGCCGCCCACTCCCTCAGTGACCTGCAGACCGGCGGAGCGAAGCTGGTCGGCAATGCACCGGGAGGTCTGTATCTCCTGGCCGGAAAGCTCAGGGTTGGCATGGAGATGGGTGTATAGGTCAAAGAGCGAAGGATAGAGATCGTTCACCAGTGCGGAAATTTGATCGGGATCATTCCTGCTTGGCTCGCTTGTGGTCTCCTCAATGGACTCTGAGGGGGGCATCTTTACTCCTTTGGCAGGGCGGAAGCGTATTGGGACAGGAAGTTTTTCAGTTTGATGACTGCCGGAGAAGCAGAAGGAGCTCCCGCAAAAATCTGGCTTGAGTTGATAGCAGATTTGCCATAAAAGTTTTCGTTGGCATTGGTGTCGATGGCTAGAACAGAGCCGTCAAGAGAAATTCCGGCAAAGAATCCGCGACTTCGTGCGTACGAATAGATTTCTGCCTTGAGTTGCCAGTCCGTAGATGCCTCGGCATGGCGGCCTACAGGACCGGCGGCAACCGCGGCATCGGCCCCGAGGGTGAAGTTGCCCTTGGTGAGACCCATGACACTCTTTCTGGTCTTGAAGACCAGAATGATGTCGCTGGAAATCGCCCCGAATTGAAGGCCAAAGCTGCCTCCGCCTAAATAAAGAAAAGAGGGGTTGCTCCATGAGCCGTTTTCGTTCCGCATCATTGCGATGCCGGTTCCAAAGCGGCCTCCGAAAAAGAATCCCAGTTTAATGGTGCCGGGAATGATGACAATGCCATAGGCATTGGAGAGAAGGTCCGGCGAGATTCCTTCCGGGATGCCGGAAATTTCCTGGAGAACCTCTGTTGCGGCATTTATTTTCGAAATTTCATCGATGGCCATGGGGTTAAACGGGGTTTCCATGACAGGGGCTGGAACGGGAGGCATCGCTTCGGTCTTGACCGTATCCCCTGAGCCCGGCATCGTTTCCGGGGAAACGACAGGTGCCTGGATATCCTCGACAACAATCGGTTCCTGAACCTGGATGGTTTCGATTCCTCTAGCGCCTTCTCCTCCCATTGGCTGGGGGAGAGCCTCCGGTTGAACCGCGGCAACTGCGGGAAGTGAGAGAGCAATAGTGAGTGCGACTGCAGCCGTACATAGACCTGATCGTATCTTCATGGCATGAATTCCTTTCCTTCCGTGAAGTACGCCGAACGTCCCCCGGGAATCGGAGGCGTAGACGTCTGATGGGAAATAGTAACTCAAGAGGAGGAAAAAACCAAGAATAAGAGTTTGTTCGTACATAACTTTACACGAGATATCGCTGTCAGCTGCTTCCCGAGGCCTGCAAAGCGCGGAGTTGCGACAGTTGTGCGTCGGGGTCGTCAGCCTGCTCAAGTCCTGCCCATTCCAGCAGCGGTTGCAGGGCTTCTTCCTCTGGTTTCCGCAGGAAAATAGTGTCAGAGAGGTGGTGGATAAGTTTCAGGGTGCGAAGCCCGTCGAACCAGGAGTGAAAAGCACTCAAAAGAACCGTCGGGTCGCGACTGTTTTTTCGGAGCTTTTCCCAGGCGGCAACGAAGCCGGCCTGGTCCAGATATTTTTCGAGCTCCGAAGAAATTCTTTCCGCGTGACGCAAAATGTCTTGCCCGCGGCTATCGAGGTGATTTGCCACAAGATCGAGCCAGCCTCCCAGAATTGCAAAACATTCGGGCCGATAAAAAAGTACCGCGCGCTCTTCTCCGGCCAGGAGCCGGGAAATGCTTCTCCCTGTGCCGAACGGGACACGGTGTGAAGCTCGCGCAGATGGCTGGACGAGCGTTCCTGTCACCAATGCGATGCCGTAGGTTTTCTTGAGGTGCTGGAGAAAATAGAAGTCTTCGGCAGCCATTCGTGTGTTCATACCTCCCATTCCGGCGTACGCTGTAGCCGTGCATGCCATGGCACTGCCAATGGTGTGAAAGGCATACGGCGAGCCGGCTCTGGAGAGACCGAGAACGTAGCTGCGTAAAAAAAGTTCGTAGCAGCGGATCGCTCTCCGTTCCTCGGGGGAATTGCCTTCCTGGTGGCGAAAAGCGAGCACTGCCCCGCCTGCCGATGTGGTCTGGAAATGGGAGATCAGGGCTGGCAGGTAATCAGGCTGCACCAGGGTGTCCGCATCGAGGCCCACAAGTATCGGGGGCGGTCCGCTGAAATCCAACAGCGGGAGGGCCAGGTCAAACCCGATCTTCCGGGCCAGGCCGACTCCGCCCTTTTTTGGGGGGAGTTCGTATCCAGGCGAGGACGCGTCCACCCAGACGAGACGGAGAGCTTCGAGGAAAGGGTCTTCTCCGGCAAGAAGATCCAGTGTTTTCCTGTTATCAGCCTTGTCTGATTGAGGAGAATCTTCGCGGTTGTTGACCACCACCAGGACCAGGAACCGTGAAACGAGTTCCGAAGGGTTTTTCGCCAGAGAACGGAGAGTGGCGAAGAGGTTTTCACTTTCCGCCAGTGCAGGGATAACCACGGCGCCGGCAAAAGCACCTTGAATCTCACCGCATATTTCCCAGGGTCCCTTTACGGCTCGGGACAAGAGATATTTTGTAACTTCTTTAGGGATCATGGGAAGAAAGTATACCCAAAAGAAGGATGAGTTGGCAAATGAAAGAAACGGTCTCAAAAACATGACGGAATGTTGACACAGGAAACAATTTCTGCTAGATTTTTGAGAATTTACCTGATTTAATGCGAGAATCCTTTTCCCGATCAAAGTTCTTTTCACCGTCAGAGCCTAGTGCTTGGCAGGCCCGGAATAGTGAAGAAGTTTACAGCAGAAACAATGGAAAATATTCCCAGAAGTGCAGCAATATTTGTGGAGTGTTGACGTGAAAAAGAAATCGGACGGGGAGTTGTTGTCGCAGGTTCTGCAGAAAATATCAGTGCCGACTTTTGTCATAGATCGAAACCATCTTGTAATCCATTGGAATAGAGCTCTGGAAAACCTTACCGGGTACCAGGCTTCGGAGATGGTGGGGTCGAGTGACCACTGGAAAGCATTTTACTCTATGCAGAAACCGCTCCTGGCCGACCTGGTGGTTGACAATGTGCGAGAGCATGCGATTGCCGGACATTATGATGGAAAGTACCGGAAATCGTCTCTTTCGGAGGGAGCTTATGAGGTGGAGGATTTCTTTCCGGGGTTGGGAGACGCTGGCCGCTGGCTGTTCTTCACTGCCACTCCGATTCCGGATACCAACGGCGTCTTGCTGGGAGCGGTCCAGACACTGCAGGATATAACGGAACGAAAAAT
>RPRC01000164.1 GCA_003857395.1 Geobacter sp. | reverse complement strand
GGACAAATGCCTGCTCACGGAAAATGGTGGAGATTTCCTCGCTGGTGGGGGCCGCGTTTTCTCCCCGGAAGCGGGGCAGGGGGCCGATGGAACCGGCCACGAAGACCTCCTTCCCGGCAGCAGCCTTGCGAGCCAGAGCGACGCCCTGAAGATTGATCTGGCGGACATTTGCTTCCAGTCCCAGTTGCTGAAGCCGTAGTCGATTAGCGGCAAAGGTATTTGTTTCGATAACCTGGGCACCGGCGGCGATGTAGTCGGCATGCAGGGCCAGCACCAGGTCCGGGTTGGTTAGATTGAGTCTTTCAAATCCTGATTCGGCGGTAACTCCCCTGGCATAGAGCATGGTGCCGATAGCCCCGTCTCCCACCAGGACCTGTTCATAGAGTCGTTCCAGAAAATTCACTGTCTCAACCTCGTGTGATGTGTCTTTTCAAACATTTGCAGAGGGCAGCTCCTTGTTCGGGCAGGTTTGTTATGGCCTTTTTCCGGCAAACCGGCTAGAATGCCTAGCTTATATTCCATTCAGCGTGAGGGCTAACCGTGCACGAACTCATTGACTGGCTTGTTACCACCATCGGCGCCATGGGCTATCCCGGCATCTTTCTGCTGATGGCCATGGAAAGTTCCATTTTTCCAGTTCCGAGCGAACTGGTGATGCCCCCGGCCGGCTATCTTGCCCAGCAAGGGAAGATGAACATTGGCCTCGCCATCCTCTGCGGTACGTTCGGCAGCCTCGTGGGCGCCTATGCCAATTATTTCGCCGCCCGCCATCTTGGCAGGCCGCTGCTTCTGAAATACGGCCGATACGTCTGGATTACCGAGGAAAAATTCACCCGGGTTGAAAACTTTTTCCTGCGCCACGGGGAAATCTCAACCTTCCTTGGCCGTCTGCTTCCGGTGGTTCGCCATCTAATCTCCCTGCCTGCCGGACTGGCGGGCATGGGGCACGTCCGTTTTTCCCTCTATACCCTTCTCGGCGCGGGAATCTGGGTCACGGTGCTCACCTACATCGGCTACTTCATCGGTGAAAAGCGCGAGCTGATCATGCGCTATTCCCATCAGGCGGTGATTCTGGTCATCCTCTGCAGTGCCGTGATCCTTGCCGTCTACATCTGGGTTCAGCGACGCCGACAGCGATCCTGACCGACAGTGTTTCCAGGTAAAATCAAGAGTCATTAAACTCTCACTCCAGGCGGGCACAACACCTTTCCACGGTATCAGCTGGTCTCGGCCAACAGCCGTTTAAGGTCTTCTCGGGTTAGTTCCCAGACCTTGCGGCAAAATTCGCAGGTTACCTCGGTTTCTTCTTTCTGCGAAATCATCTCAGTAAGCTCTTTCTTGCCCAGGGAAACAAGGGCCTGTTCAATTTTCTCCTTGCTGCAGGTGCACTGGAACGCCAGCGCCCTCTTTTCCAGAATTTGGTAAGGAATGTCGGCGAACAATACCGCCAAAATATCTTCCGGAGTTCTGCCTTCCCGCAACAGCTGGGTAATGGGCGGAAGAGTGCCGATGCGCTGCATCAGCTGTTCCACAACCTCTTCGTCCCGTGGCGGGAGCGACTGGATGAGAAATCCTCCGGCAGCGGAGACCCGGTTGTCCGGTTCCACGAAGACCCCCAAGCCGACAGCGGACGGGATTTGCTCCGATTCCGTCAGATAGAGGGCCAGATCCTCCGCGATTTCTCCGCTCAGAAGCTGTACCATCCCCCGGTACGGATCCTTCATTCCCAGATCTTTGGTTACGGTAAGAAAGCCGGCCTTGCCCAACGCCCTACCCACATCCAGCTTCCCATCGGTCGTCATCAGGTGGACTTCCGGGACTCCCACGCAGCCCCGCACCGCACCATTGCTGTCCGCTTCCACGACGATCTTTTTCAATGGCCCGTTTCCTTCGAACCTGAGCGCGGTTCGCTGCCTCGTCTTGAGGAGGGCCCCCATGAGAGTCCCCGCGGTGAGTGCCCGGCCGAGTGCCGCAGATGCGGTTGGCCAGGTGCCCTGGAGTATGCAGGCCTCATTGACCAGGTCGGTGGTGACACAGGCAAGGGCATGGACATTACCCGATTTCGTGATAATGCGGACCAGGTAATCACTCATAACAGCTCCGTCGTAAAGTTGAAATCCGAGCTTCCTTCAATGGTAGTCCCCCGGATGCAGGCATCCAGTACCCGTTTCCGTGTCTCGCCGGCTTCCCCGGAGAGGTCTGTGATGAAGGAGCTGCAGCCGCAGTCCCGCAGCTTTCTGCGGTAGCCGCTAATGGCGAATCTTCGGTCAGCGGTTACGGTTGTCAACCCGTCACGGGTGCTTACGGTATATTCGTCGCCCCGATCGGAGACAAGAGGGGAGTCGCTTCGCACGCCCTTGATGATGATCTTGGAGGTAATGACCGGAACAGGGGCATAGAGGAGCACCCGCCGTTCTATTTCCAGGTTCGCCTTGAGCAGACTCTCCATGTTGGGGAAGTCATCTTCCATATAGAGGGTCGCCGCCGTTGCACCGCGCTCCTGCCAGTGGAGGAGCGCCTGGCTGTTGAGGGAATAAAGCCGATAATCGGTGCAGATATCCACCTCAAGGTTTTGCAGCAAGGCAAAATGGGAGAGATTCGCGGCCTCGAAGCGGTTGAAGCCATGCTGGATGAGGAGCTCGACCGCCTCACGGTAAAAAGGCAGGTCTGCTTCGAAAATAATAAAGGGAAGATGCCAGATAATTTTCTGCTGGCGTCCGCGCAGCTTTCCGGCAAAGGCTTGGAGCTGATGAAGGTTGGCCCTGGAGACGGGCAGGATGAGAGTATCGACACCTTCCTGATGCAGAAGATGAAAATCCCTGATGGATTCCAGCCGGACGGTCAGTTCGTCCCGACGCTCACCCGGAGAATGGCCGGTTCCGACAAGGCTCGCCAGTGCCGCTTCTTTTGCGCGTCGCAGCCGTTCTTTCTTCCCGGTGAGGACTTTTCCTTCGAGGGTTTGGTACAGCGAGCGCCGGATCTCTTTCAGCAACGGAAGAGGAATGAGAACGGACGGAAATGAGGGGGCGCTCAGGGTTCCCAGCGTAAACGGCGTATCGCCGCATTTTTCGAACTGGGCCCGCAGAACTCCTTCCATGTCTGAAGTGCGTGACGTCTCCAGCGTGCCGAGCGGGAATTCTTCAACACATTCCAAGCCAGCGGCCCGGGCCGTGATCCGGAGGTTTTCTCCTGCCATGGTCAGGGTCAGATTGCAGCGGGTCTTCTGTCCTTTTCCGCTGCCCAATTTTCGCAGGCAGGCGTTCTCGCTCATGGTGAAGGCTGTTTCGGAGGAAACCTTGAAAACCGCATCACCGACCGCAAAGGCAAAGGGAGCGGTGACGGTGACAAGGGACTTTTCCCGCGCCACTTTCACCGGTTTTCCGCCCAGAAAGATATCCTTGACCGTGAAGGCCTTGCCCGCTTTATCGCTCTTTGGTTGGACCCGAATCCGGTCTCCCAGGTGGAGTCGGTCACGGGTCTCGAAGGTGATGCGATTTTTCAGGATGGTCCTGATTTCGCCGAGGAACCGCCCCGTTGCGCCACGCAGGCTGGGGGTCGCTATATCCGTTGGTTGATGGGAGGCAAGGAACCCACGGGTCGGCACGCGACCGAAGGAGAGTTTCAGCAGTTCCTTGGCCTCGGCCACGGTATCGGCGCGTTTGGCGGCCGGGGCGTCGAGCACCATCCGGTATGCTCCCACCACGCTCGCCACGTATTCCGCGGATTTCATCCGGCCCTCGATCTTGAAAGAAGATACTCCGGCTTCCACCAGTTCCGGCAGCATGTCGATACTGGAAAAATCATTGGGGGAAAAGTAATAGCCTTCTTTGCCCCGATAGCGGTAGAGCCTGCGGCAGGGCTGGGCGCAACGGCCGCGATTACCGCTGCAGCCGCCGAGGAAGGAGGAAAAGTAGCATTGTCCGGAGAAGGAAAAGCAGAGCGCGCCGTGGATGAAGCATTCAAGCTCCACGGCAGTCTTTCGGGCAATGGTACGGATTTCGTCGATGTGAAGCTCCCGGGAGAGGACCACGCGGGAGAAGCCGAGCTTTTCCAGTTCCTGCACACCCAGGGAGTTGTGGGTAGTCATCTGGGTAGAGGCATGCAACGGCAGATCGGGAAAATGATCGCGGATCAGGCGGAATACTCCCATGTCCTGGAGAATAACCCCGTCTGGTTCGATCCCGGAGAGGGCCGAAAGCACATCGACCAGCTTGGAAAGTTCCTGCTCCTTGACCAAGGTGTTCAGGGTGACATAGACCTTTCGCTGCTGCGAATGGGCGTAGCCGACGATCTTTTCCATCTGCGGAAGGGAGAAGTTTTTTGCCTTGGCCCGAGCGGAAAACTCTGTCAGTCCCGCGTAGACGGCGTCAGCGCCATTTTCCATGGCGGCGAAGAACGCCTCCAGGGAACCGGCCGGAGCGAGAAGCTCCGGTTTACGTATTTTACCTGCATTTTCAGTCATCTGCACAGAGTAGCCGAAGGGGGGGGAGGGCGTCAAGAAATGAATGCATAGCAGGGATCCCGGTCTCGCAGGGAACCCCTGTTTGGCAGAGACCGCAGCCGGGAGTGGCGACCCCATACCGTTCACCCACCTCCCGCACTACGGTTTCGTAGCCGTAGGCACGGCAGCGTTCCTTGTCATGACCAAAGCGGGTAATGGCACCGACCGGACAGCGGCTGATGCAGGTGCCACAGCTGCCGTTTCGGCAGAACAGGCAATTTTCGTCATACTGTTGATAGCGGCGCGGGCTGGGGGTAATGATCAGGTCGGTGATGACGCTGCCACAGCGATGGGCGATGCCCCGTTCGCTGATGAACCCCCGGTTGAGGCTGAAGGTGCCGAGTCCGGCGGCAAAGGCAGCGTGACGTTCCGACCAAGTGGAAGAAAGACCTTCCGCAGTTTTCACCGTGTGCCAACCCTTGGACAGGAGCGGGGCGAGGGTCTGGTGTCCCTTGGCGAGGAGGACGTTTGTCAGATGCCGTCGCAGGGCGTTATTGAAAGCTTCTCCGTGGGTTCGGGTGAGGGCCCATTCCCGGGAGGGCCAGAGATTTTCATTCCGGTTGCTCCACCGGGTTGATTCTGAGATGGGGAGAATCCAGCAGACTACGGTGCCAGCAACAAACTCTTTTCCGGGGAAGGCAGTTTCCATCAGTTCCCACGGAGTCAGGTGATGCGGGCCGATGATCTCCTTGTAGCTGCTGAACAGGGGGTCTGAGGCATCGGCGAATCCCACCAGCGGTTCATCGAAGTAGGGAGATTCGGAGTCAGGAAACTGGTTGGCAGTGCATTCTGCCACGAAGCGAATGATCATGTCGTGAAGATCTTTTACCAGGCCTGCTTTTTCGTTCATGTCTGTTCCCCCAGGAATTAAACTGAAGAAGTCTTTCCTTCCAGAAAAGCACGGTACGAGGCGATAACTGGGATATCCGCCGCCGGCCAGTCCAGTTCATTCAACTCTTGTAGAGAGAGCCAGGCCAGTGCGCGATGCTCATGGAGGACTATTATTCCTTTACTGAGAGTGCAGACAAAGGGAAGCAACTCGATGTCAAAATCTTCGTAGCGGTGTAGCACGGGCGGCAGGGGGTGCCTGATGACTACCTGGATTCCCAGCTCTTCCTCCAGTTCCCGTGCCAGGCATTCCTCGGGGCTTTCCCCATCGTGAAGCTTGCCCCCGGGGAATTCCCACTTGAGAGGCATGCTCATGGTGGTATTTCGTTGGGTTGCAAGCACTTTACCCCCATCTTCGATAACGGCGCACGCAACCCGAAGTTTTTTTTTGTTCACAGCTGATCCTTTCTGCCGGGGGGATTTTTCATATAAATTCCTGCACATGTCGTGCTACAATGCCTGCCGTTGCTTTCCGTGCAACTCTGCAATCAATACTCCGTCGAGGGGAGACCCATAATATGACAAATAGTAGACGTTTCAGTCGAGTAAAATGTGTCGAAAAGTGTGTCGTCGAAACCGCTGCCGGCCCCTGTGAGGTTACGCTGCTCGATATCTCGCTGAGGGGTGCGCTGGTGGAACATGACACGGCTCTTTCCGTTACAAAGGGCGACCGCTGGAAGCTTATTTTTCAACTCGATCATTCCGATATTGTCCTTGAATTCGGGGTAGAGGTGATTCATAGCCGTGAAAACCTGGCAGGGGTTAAATTTGTTGAGGTTGACCTGGACACGATGATTCACCTGCGGAGCCTCATGGAGGCAAGGACCGTCAATCCCGATCAGGTACGCTACGAACTGGAATTCCTGCTTGATGAATAGTGATGAACCTGCCGCGAGTGGAGCAATCATTCTTCCTTTCAAAAGAAAACCCGGATTATTGGCCAGTATCCGAGTATTCCCCCAGTAATCACTGTTAGCGGTTTTCAGCCGGGAAGACATCTTTCTGCTGACCGTTCTTTTCCCCCAAGTTTACCCTGAAGCCCTTGCTTTCTTTAGCGATAGAATGCCACACCAAAGAGAATCTTGCTGGAATTGAGCGGTTCGTTCCGGGTTGCAGTTCCGGCATTGGAGATGTGATGGTAACGGTACTCGAGGGAGATGGCGCTATCTTTGCTGATGAAATACTGGACGCCGGTGCCCCCCTGGTAGGAGAAATCCAATCTGCTTCCCATGCTGGAAAGCCCCAAATCCACGTAAAGTATCCCCCCGCCTGCAAAGACATAGGGCGCCCAGTTGTCCAGGGAGGTGAATTTCCAGCTTCCCAGGAGGTATCCCCCTACCATGGGTGAAACCTTGGGATCAACCACCAGGTGCAGCGGCAGTTCCATCAGAAGTTCGTGCCTTCCCTTGAACCATCCGGAGCCAAGTTCCTGTGACAGGAACCAGCCGAAGCGGCCGATGGTATCGAATGTTTGAACCTGGGTTTGTGTCTCGCCGAAACCTCTATGGGTTATGCCGTAGCCGGAGAGAAGTGAATATTCGTATTTTGCCGTTTTCAGGTCGACGGGGTCAGCTGCACGTGCCGCACAGGGAGAGAGCAGCAAGGTTGTAAGGACTGCCGAGAGCAGGATTCGCATTATTCCCACAGGGTACCTACCATTTCTGTTTCATCTCGAACCGGAGGATCTCCGGCAGGTTGCGGAGGAATACGGCAATGCTGTGGGGAGATTTCCAGAGCATCTTCGTATACCCCCAGTGGATCCGGCTGCGGCGATAAAAGCGGCTGATGAATTCGTTATACAGCTCTTCCAGTCTCTCATGGGTCATTCCATGCGGTATAAAGACGAAATTAAGACAGTTCATGGATGGCCAGTCTTCGCTGAACTCTCCGAACTCCCGGATGGTCCGGTAGACTGGTGCACCGGGAAAGGGGGTGAATTTTGTCACATTGATTTCGTCCAGGGGTAATGTCAGTGCGTAGCGGATGGTGCGTCGGATGGATTCCTCGGTTTCTCCCGTAAAACCCATCATGAAAAGCCCTTTGACCCGCATCCCTGCGTCCTTGACCATCCTGAGCTTTTTGCCCACCTGGTCAAGCTCGTAGAGCTTCCGGTGTTTCGAAAGGATATCCGGGTCTCCCGACTCGATGCCGAAATTGACCTGCCAGCATCCGGAGCGTTTCAGAAGCGAGATGAGTTCCTCATCCACATGTTCCAGGCGGGCGATGCAATTATAGCCGACCGGAACCTGTTTTTCCTTCATCAGGGTGCAGAAGCGTTCCACGCGCTTGCGGTCGAAGGTGAACAGATCGTCATAGAAAAAGACGTGCTGGATGCCGAAGTTCTGGTGCAGGTAACGGAGATGCTCGACGATGTACTCGGGGGAGTTGAAGCGGAAACCCCTGCTGAATACCGAGCGGTCGCAATAACTGCACTGGTAGGGGCAGCCGCGACTGGAGATGATGCTGGTGTTGGGCGCTTTCGGGTAGCTGAAGAGCGGCAGGTTATAGCGCCGGGGAAAATCGGGAAGAAGGTGGTAGGCCGGAAAGGGGAGCGAATCCAGGTCCGGGATATTTTCCCGCACGGCTGAGAGTATACCCTTTCCGTCCTGTCGAAAGCCGATACCGGGGATCGAGGCCATGTTCCGGAAGTCGGAGGTCATGAGTTCGGCAAAGGTCACCTCTCCCTCGCCGATTACCAGAAAGTCCACGGCCGGGAACGAGTCGAGCAGTGAGGGGCCGACCGTACAGGCATGGGCACCACCGAAAACGATGCGAATATCCGGGCGCTGCTCCTTTACCCGTTTGGCGATGGCATAGCCCTCCAGGAACGAAGAGGTGGTGCAGGAGAAGCCAACTACATCCGGGTCCCGGGCAAGGATATCCGTTGCGTGCTGTTCGATAGACGAGGGGGCGCCATAACAGTCCATCACCTCTACCAGGATCCCTTTTTCTTCCAGGTATGCAGCGATACTCAGGAGGCCGATGGGGGGCATCAGGTTGAAGATGGTGGATATGTCTTTTCCAGACCCCATCCAGTTGCTGCCGTGGGGGTGGACCAGGAGTGCTTTCACGTCGGTTCCTCGCGGGTTTTTCAGTGCTTTGTGGCGCAATGGCTAAAGAGCACGATAGCAGAAGCCAGGGTGGAATGCCAGACGGAATTGCGGCCAGGCACGGTGCTTTTTGCGCGAGGCTGGCCTTGCGGAGAATGGCTGTGGAATGCCGGAAACGAGCAGGTCAGTTTTGCGGACGACCGTCGTTTGCCTCAGGGAGAGTCCGGTTCATGCTGCCGGTGCGGTAGCCCTCCAGGTCGAGGGAAACGTAGCTAAAGCCCGTGGATTTGAAAAAGTCGACGATGGCCCGGCGCTGCTCCGGAACCAGGAACCGCGAGATTTCCGATTCTCCGACCTCGATGCGTGCTGTTTCGTCATGGAACCTGACCCGGTAGGTGTGGAAGCCAGAGTTCTTCAGGTACTCCTCGCAGCGCTCGATTTGGGCAAGTTTCTCGACCGTTATTTCCGTTCCATAGGGGAAGCGGCTGGCGAGGCAGGCAAAGGGTTGTTTGTCCCACGTGGGCAGACCCAGTTCGCGACTCAGAAGGCGGACTTCTGCCTTTGTCAATTCTGCCTCCAGGAGTGGACTGCGTACGCCCAGTTCTGCCGTTGCCCGGCGCCCGGGGCGGTAGTCGCCTAGGTCGTCGATAGTACTGCCGTCAAGCACGAAGGACAGGCCCAGTTCTTCTGCCTTGGCGAGACACAACTCGAAGAGTTCCTTTTTGCAGTGATAGCAGCGATCGGCAGGATTGTGCGAGAAGCCGGGGATGAGGAGCTCGTTGGAGTTAATGACAATGCGCGAGGCCCCGATCTGTTCGGCGAGCTGTTCGGCTTCGCGGAATTCGGATTGCGGGTAGGTGGGTGAGGTGGCCGTGACGGCCCAGGCCCTGTCTCCCAGCACCTCATGGGCAACCTTGAGCAGGAACGTGGAGTCAACGCCGCCGGAAAAAGCAACCAAGACGGAGCCCATGTCCGCCAGGGACCGGCGGAGAGTTTCGTATTTTTTGTGGAGCAGGTCCATGATTGAGTCCTTCTCAGACCTCACCCCCGGAGCTCGCTCTTCGGGGTAAGGGAAAACAAAACCCTCTCCTTGCGGGAGAGGGTGGTTCGCGTTTTATTCCATTTACAATCAAGATGACACGAGATGCCTTCTGGATCGTAAAATGGTTTTAGTCGAAGATCCCGGTGGAAAGATACCTCTCACCGGTGTCACACATGATGGTTACGACATTCTTTCCCTTGCCGAGTGTTCTGGCAAGCTGGAGAGCTCCAAAGAAGTTGGCGCCTGCGGAAATACCGACGAGAAGCCCCTCCACCTTGGCAATCTGTTGTGCCGCTTCAAAGGCCTCGCTATTGGTCACCCGGATCACTTCGTCGTAGATGCCGGTGTTCAGAACATCCGGTATGAATCCTGCTCCGATGCCCTGAATTTTGTGTGGGCCAGGCTCACCGCCTGACAGAATGGGGGAGTCTGCCGGCTCAACTGCGGCGATCCGGACAGCCGGGTTATGTTTCTTGAGTACTTCGCCAACGCCGGTAAGTGTTCCGCCAGTTCCGACCGCGGCAACAAAGCCATCGATGGACAGTCCTTGCATAGCCTCGATGATCTCGGGCCCGGTTGTCTTGCGATGAACTTCCGGGTTTGCCGGGTTTTTGAACTGCTGTGGCATATGGTAGCCATGTTTTGCGGCCAGTTCCTCCGCCTTCTGCACGGCTCCACGCATTCCCTGGTTGCCGGGAGTAAGGATCAATTCGGCTCCGTAGGCGGCCAGGAGTCTTCTCCGCTCGATGGACATGGTATCGGGCATTGTCAGGATCAGCTTGTAGCCCCGCACGGCACAGACCATGGAAAGGCCGATCCCGGTGTTGCCGCTGGTGGGCTCGATGACCGTTGCTCCCGGCTTGAGAAGTCCGTCCTTTTCTGCTGCGTCGATCATGGCAAGACAGATGCGATCCTTGACACTGCCGCCCGGATTGCTGGATTCCATTTTTACATAAATAGTCGCAGCATTCTTTTCTCCAAGCTTGGTGATCCGGACGAGCGGGGTGTTGCCGATCAGATCGAGGACAGAATCATATTTGTGTGCTGGCATAGCTGTCTCCATTGTCATGCTATTGAAAGGTTGGAGCGGCGCAGCGAATGGCAACTGGCGCTTTGTCTCAGGTCTGTCCTATGACATAAACAATCTGTTCTGGCTCGGGAAACAAGAGAATAAAGTCGCGGAGCCTGATTTCAAATGTAGTAGGTGAAACGGTGGTCCTGCTCCCTTTTCACACCGAGAGACTGGCCGCGCTCGCAGAGTGTTTTCAGGGTCATATCGGAAAAGAGTTCATGGAGTTTTTCGCTGGCTTCCTGCCAGACCGTCTGGGTGACGCAACTGCCGTCAAATGGGCATTCTCCCTTTTTTCTAGGTTTCTTCTTACTGGTGCACTCCACAAGGAGGGTATCCCCTTCCGCGGCTTCCAGAATTTCCCGGACGGTAATCAATTCCGGTTTCCTGGCCAGGATGTAGCCACCCTGCGGCCCTCGCTTGCTCTTGAGTATTCCGGCTTTTTTAAAGCTCTGGAATATTTGCTCCAGATAGCGTGGAGATATTTCCTGTCTTCGCGAAATGTCTTTGATCTGCGAAGGAAGGGTGCCTGAATTATAGGCTATGTCGAACAGTGCCCTCAGGCCGTAGCGGCTTTTTGTCGATAATCTCATGAGCGAACTCCTCTGAAGCATACCCTGTGGCGGATCTGCCGGTAGCAGCCGTTTTGCCGGCAGCATTTTTCATAAATTATTGCAGATACTCTATAATATACACATCAATCTTGTCAAGAACGCAAATATATGGTTCGCATATTCTTCATAGATATGCTGAAGATTCCGGGAGTTGTTCTCCGCATGATTATCTGCTACGATTCGCTGAACACTATGAATAGTTTGGGGAGGAACCAATGAAAAAAAGCATCAAGAAGGGGACGTACCTTTTCCCGACGCCCACGGCAATGGTGTCATGTGCTGCAGGGGACGGGGTGCCGAACATTATCACGATTGCCTGGGTGGGTGTCGTCTGTTCCGAACCACCGATAGTTAGCGTGTCGATCAGGCCGGGCAGGTATTCCCATGGTCTGATAAAGAAATCCGGAGAATTTGTGGTAAATATTCCCCGTGAAGGGCAACTCAGGGAACTTGATTTCTGCGGGATGGCCAGTGGCAGGGAGGTAGACAAGTTCAAGGAGCTCGGGTTAACCCCTGTGCCGGGGAGCGAGGTTGCGGCACCCCTGATACTGGAGTGTCCGGTAAATCTCGAATGCCGCGTCATTGACGTCAAAAGCTTGGGAACCCACGACCTGTTCCTGGGCGAGATCGTGGCAGCTCATATGGACGAGGAGGTTATGAACGAAAAGGGAACCATCGATATCGCAAAGCTGAGTCCCATTGCCTATTGTCCACAGGCTTCCCAATACTGGAGTCTGCGGGAAGCGATCGGAACCTATGGCTTTACCGCTGGAAAGAAATAAGGGTTTCGGCAGGTACTGTGGTTGACAGGATACGCGGAATACCCGCTCCTGCCTACTTTTCACCGCTCTAACAGGGGCTGGGCTGGAACTTCCCCGAAGCCTCTCGTAATCGTTCGCCACCCGAGACACTGATCGGGCAACCTGCCGGCATCAGGCGCTTTCCTTACTGTCGCTGTTGTGCCATGAAGCCGTACGAGAGACTCCGAGAAAGCCCCAGCCCAACGGTGGATAGCACTATTTTGGTGTTTCCGGATGAAAACTAAATAGGAATATCAGAGTTTTCCCGTGTTATCTCAGCATCCTTGACGCAGAAGGCATCTCCATATCTGTTGGTCCAACGGTCGCCTTCCCGGAGCGGGAAGGGGACTTCCCTTTGGCCGAGAAAGACTGTTGTATTCCCCAGATATGCAAACCACTCCAGGTTGCCGTTCATCCATAGCCTGTTTTTCAATTCCATTGAGATATCCTCAGGCCGCCAGTTCCGCGGGTTTCTTATCGCTGTTTGGGTAGCCCCCATTCTCCCGTATCCGGTCTGTTTTGGCAAGAAAATGAACGGCACTGCCTTGAGATAAATACCCGCAGTTGGCACAAGTGGTTTTTGCCGTACCGCTCATGGGGACATTCTCCCGGTTGTTTCCGTCGTCGTATTGCGGTAGAGTAGTGTCCAAATCGAAAATGATGGTTTAGGAAAGGTCTGGATCTCGAGTGGTAAACATTGTCCTTTTGACAAATCAGGAGCGACTGATCAGGCTATTCAGCGATTCCGGTATGCAGAATACCGGAAAAATTCGTGTAGCGAGCGGGATTCACGAAGCACTTTCCGCAATTTCTCCCATGAGGCAGAATCTGATTTTTATTCAGGAACGTCTGGGAGAGATGTCGGGAGAACTCCTTGCCTACCGCATGGATGCGGAACTGAAGGGCAAAAAGGTAAAAATATTTCTGTTCGGTGACCCGGAAGCTATTCCGGTGTCTGGCAGAAAGCCATTCAATGCGGTTCTTGACACAGCTTTGAGCGATAAAGAGCTTAGCGCGGCAATTCTCGAAATCCTTTCCGCACCTGCTGCAGGGACGAGAAAAAAGAAGTTCGCAGCAAAGAACAAGCTGCCGCAAAACGCAAGTGAGAGGAAATCTGTTGTTTCGGGTTCGCCTGATCTTGCGGAGACCATTGAAGATGTGGTTGAAATCCAGGGGGCCTCTTCTTTTCGAGCGGTTGATTTTTCCCCGGGGGAACCGTCCCCAGCCACTGATTTGCCCAAGACTCCTTTTCAGGTGAAACTCGAAAGTGCTCTGGACGATGCAAACGGCGCGCACGTTGTGCCGCGGCGGGAGATGCCCCTTTTGCCAGCGGATCCTTTTGCCGGACCGCTTCGGGTTACCTGGGGCAAACCTTCTCTCCTGGAACTCATCCGCGAGCGCGTTTTCCGGCCGAGGTTTCTCATAATTCTTGGAGCGGTGTTTGCTTGTTGCATGGGACTGATGATTTTTCTCTTTTTCCACCAACAGAAACCGGCCGGGACAGCGGCTGCTCCAGGTTCCCTGTCTTCAAAAGCCGGGGAAGAGAGGAGCGAGTCATCCCGTCCCTTTCAAAATATACCCGGTGCACTTCCCGCATTTCTGCCTCGCCAGGCTGCGGACAGCGACTACGGCAAAGCGAATCCGGGCTGGGAGCGCTACCAGGGTCCCTTGACCGAATTCCGGATTTTCCGGGAAAAAGGGCTGATTCGTGCCATCCAGATTATCGACAGGGGTGGGCAGGGAATCAGCCCCGGCCTGCTTTCCTCCGTCTTGAACGAGATAGCCGGTTCCCGCCAGTATGTGATAGAAACAACGGAGCAAAAAGGGACGTACCTCATTGAAAAGGGCAGCGTTATCAATGGAGACCGGATCATTTTCTACCGCAAGGAGCCGGAGCGGTCTGTGAAGGCTTTTGTCCTCGATCTCAAGTAATCACTGCCGGTTTTCAAAAATAGTTTTTTACCACCCTGTCAGAAACGGAGAATTCATGCCAGCTCGAACAGAACAGCATCCCGGCGTTCCGATTATTTGTGGATTGCCTGTTGTGCTTTTTCTGCTCTTCATCCTTGGAAGTGCCGGATGGGTCTTTGGCGCCGGATCGTCATTCGAGATTGATATTGGTGATCTGGACCGGGGGGACGCCGCTTCGAAAGAGGTACAAAAGCCGCAATCACGGCCTTCCGCGAAGAGCCGCGGCACCAGGGCGGTTCCCGAGCCGAAGGTGAAAGGTGCGGGCCGGCAGGAGGGAGAGTACGTAAGGTATACGATACGTTCCGGTGACAACATTTATACGATTCTGACGACACGCTTCGGCATGACAGCAAAGAAGGCAGAGCGCCTGATTCCCGAGATCAAGAGAATAAATGGAATCAGCGACACCTCCGAGCTTCAGATCGGTCAAATCATCTTTCTTCCTCTTACCAGGAAGAAAGTCGATGTTCCTCAAAAAACCGCCCCTGCCCCCGCCCCTGCCCCTGCTCCTGCTCCTGTACCTGCTCCTGCTCCTGTACCTGCCCCAGCAGCCGCAACGGAAAGCCCCGCTCTGGAGACTTCTCCTGCCCCTTC
>RPRC01000163.1 GCA_003857395.1 Geobacter sp. | reverse complement strand
TATTTTCATGCCAGGCCTGCCAGAAGTTCTTGATACAAAGCGGTATAGACCCGTGCCATTCTCCGGTTTGAATACTCTGCTTCAACCTTCCGTTTGCCGCAAAGCGCCATTTCCCGAGCTGCGGCAGGATGATCCATCATATACCTGATTTTGTCAGCCAGTGTGCGGCTGTCACCGACGGTGAAGAGGAGTCCGGTTTCCCCATGGGAAACAAGATTCCTGTTGCCAGGAATATCCGACGCCACAACCGGTAGCGACGCAGCCATGGCCTCCATGATACAGCGGGGGATACCTTCTGAAAGTGAGGGCAAAACAAACACATCAAACTCCTTCAAGAAGGCAACGGCATCTTCCCTGAAACCAAGAAACTCAATGTGCTCACGAATTCCAAGCTGTTGGGCCTGATTCTCCAGATTCTCACGTTCAGGGCCATCACCGACAATCATTAATCTGACCTTGGGTTTGTCAGCAGTCAGCATATGAAAAGAAGCCAGTAAAGTTTCGAGATTTTTTAACGTAACCAACCTGCCGATATATCCAATCACAAAATATTCGGTCTGAGACCTGTTCGTCGACAAAGCTGCCCGAACTTCATCAATATCAACTCCATTAAGGACAAGCCTCAGCTTCGTGGCGTCGACCGAAGACTTGAGCCCCGCTATCAATTCAATGGAAAGTGGACATACCAGATCCATAAATCTGAAAAGAACGCGGTCCAACTTCTCATACAGCTGCAGCTTTCTGTTCTTTTCAACACTCCAGCCATGCGGAGTAGTCATTACCGCACACCCGGCCAACCGGCCCGCTAAATATCCGAAAAAATCAGATTTAAAACCATGACCGTGTATTATGCTGACATGCTGCTCGCGTGCCCAGCGTGCCATGCGGATTGCCGAAAGCGGATTGAACCTGCCACCAGTATAGAAATCCATGGCGGTCAAACCGCGCCGGCGTGCAGCGACAACAACTTCGGAAACCTCATTTTCGTTATCAACGAGGTTGATCAGGGTCGATTGGATACTATCGGGGTCAAGTGCGCGCATCAGTGCCAGAATCCAGCGCTCCGCGCCATAGAGGCCGGTACTGCCAATCAGATGCAGCACATGAATTTTCCGTTTGTCAGGGCTCAAATTGTATTCTCCTGCGCACAGCCATCTTCCGGCAAACGGCTTCTCAGCACTTTTGCCGGATTGCCCCCGACGATACTGAAGGGCGGGACATCTTTCGTGACGACACTCCCAGCTGCGACGATACTCTTCCGCCCGACATGGGCCATGACCACCGAACTGTTGCCCAACCAGCAGTCTTCGCCTATCACAATTTTTTCAAACGTACCCCCCTGCTCATGCATGGGTATGTCCAAGCGGTCAAAAAAGTGCTGATTTTTCCCGCTGATGATATCCACATTGCTGCCCAACAGAACATCATCCTCAATGCGGCACAGGCCAATACTGCAATTAGCCCCGATATAGACCCGTCGCCCCAGTTCCGAAGCACGCTGGCTGAATCGAGTCCCAAATTCAATGCAGCAGTCATCCGAACATTGAGCTAATGTGAGTCGATAAAACTGCTGGCGGAGATAGTTGCCCGGGACGCCGGGGAACAGACTTAATAACTGGGAGCAACCCTGGAACGGTTGGTCGGACTTCACGATGTATTCGCTTGCAATAAGCAGTGAATACAAGGGAAGAACCATAACAAAAGAAAGTCCCTGTAATAGTTTTTTAAGAAATTGTCTCATTGTCTGCAGTTTTCATATCCAGCTGAAATATTGAATGAATTAGAACATATCTATCGCCCAGTATTTACCTGAAACACATGAATGATAGGTCTATTTTGATCTGTTTGAACTTGCACTAAATATAGCCTCTTATTGATTTCATCATAAGACGCTGCGCCACTGGATATTGAATACCCTTGTTGAGTTGTCGGAAAATCAAACTGCCAGGTAGCATAAGGTTTTATATGCCAAGGTTTATAGGTCTCGGTTGACGAAGATAATACTCCATCAACGAGGTTCTGTGATGGATTATCAACAATTCTTTCACCAGTCTTGACCCTTACCAAATCATAGGCATCGTACGCCCACGCGTAATCAACGTAAGGATAAGCGTGTCCACCTTTTGTCAGATTGACTGGGTCGTAACAACACTGATTACTTGTATCAGTCATAACACTCCCCATGCATGTGTTTTTAGGAGCGGGATAATCATGTCTGTTTCCATGCTCGGACGGAATATTTGTACCTTGGCCATAACATGCAGTTCCCAGCCCCTGCCTGCCGGTGAAGATAATGCTTCTTGTACCTGAAGGAAAAAACACTCCGGAAAGGGACGATCCTTTGTTATAGAGGGTTTTCGAACTATGATAATTCCCGATAGTCTGATGACCTGGTGGATAGTACAACAGTGCTGTAGCAGGTACCGGTTCCATGATTCCAAACAAGTCAGGATCAAACGCAAATGCTGCCGGACCTGCTGATGTTCTGGACAAAATGGAAATAGCACTCATTCCGGTCAACAGCTTACCCCCCAGATACTGTTGCCAAGCCTCCGGGATTACAGCCATATATCCCGCGACAAAGCCAGCTTGGGGAACAGGCGCCGGTTTAGTTCCGACTTCAAACATGCCTGCAAAATCATTTTTTTTCGATAGATTCATTCCTGATATAAAATGTGATTTAACAGCTTGAAAACCAGCATCGTAATACGCAAAAGAAGAACCTATGAGCTTGTCTCCGTAGATAACCAGGCCTCCAATTTTGACAGTATCATCAGTGATTTCAGCACGATCGACTTTAAGCCGGCATCGATTACCCTCAGTTATATCTCCAAGATTTTGTAAAACACGAGCCGTATTCATTACAGCACAGTTTGCGGTTTTGATTGGTGCAGGTATGCTAATTTCGGCTACCTGTTGATTGTGGTCATGACCTACAATAAACAAAGATTTATTTGTTTTGTTGTAAGCAATAACAGCACCGCCATAAGCTAATCCCTGATATTTTGGACCGCCCATATCTTCCGTGGGTACACGAAAAGCCCCAAGGTAGACAAAGTCAGTCGATAGAAGTAACTTGCCGGAGTCATGTGGGTATTTCTTTGGTTGGGAGTGTGCGGCCACAGAGCTACCAAAAACGTAATAAATGACAACAAACAAAACCACACATATTTTTATGATCGCATTGGGTCCATTAGTTTGAGTCATTTTCAAGAGTTCCCAGAGTGCTTTTATGACATATGGTCATAAGTGAATTATTAATAACAAGAAGATATAAGAATATTTCATACATGTTGAGGCTCAAAAAAAGCGAACACGCAATTAAACCTGCAAAAGATACGGAACTTGCGTTGTTGAGTTTGCTGATTAATTGGGTTATTTGGTTGGCATGGCAATTCTTAAGCCATGCACCGATGTTCTTTGAATTAAAGAAAAAAATGCCAACAACCACAAGATATCCAAGCCCTGCTGCGACACCAGACTCCGCAACAAACTGAACAAACGTATTATGAGCTACCATGTTTCTACTATCGATGTATTTAGGTAGAGCGGTTATAAACGAACCTAGTCCAACGCCGGTAAAGGGATGTGCCATAACCATATTGAAGCCGCCTTTCCAGGCGGTTAATCGATCTTCCGCAGAACGCTCCCCTTCAAAATCTGAAATGTATTGGCTGCGTTGCTTCATAGTATCGCCGCCCTGCCACTGGAAAGCTACAAAAAGCGTTATAAGCATTACCGGCACGAGAAGGTATTTTTTACTTTTTATCGCAATCAAAACTGTTATTACACCTAGACCCAATAAGCCACCTCGTGATCCCGTAAGAAAAACCGCATGCCAACCTAGAATCACAACAAATAACATGAAATATTTCAGCCAACGCTGTTGAAGCTCAATTCCATAGTAATATAGAAATGGAATACCGGTAACGAAAAGCATTGCAAGAGCGTTTTCATCACCATAAATTGCGCCACCTAATACATCGCGCGGTCCAGTCAAACGTCCTTGATTAAACTGGTGCCAATTCTGGATAAAATATTGGTTGTTTGCCCAATAGATCATATAGAGTGTTGCTGCCACAAAAACATACCCCAAGTATCTGAGGATTTTAAGATCATTTGCAATTAAAACAGCCAAAAAGTAAAAACCAAACATGTTGTTCGTCATTGAAAAAAGCTGGTCAGGCCGCAAACCCGTTGAAGTAAATTGATCAACATACGGTCCAAAAAAATAGGAAATATCTATGCTCAGCCAGAGAATGAATAGCCATAAGTTAAGGTGCGTTTTCAAAAATGAATAATCCAATTCTTTAATTATTAATTTGAAAACCGCCCCGACTATAGTACAAATTGCTATGAAGAATGAGACTCTTAGCCCCTCAAAATCCCACCACCAAATATATTGCGGACCAAGAATTGCCAAGAGATAATACGCGACGATACCCAGCCATGGTCGAAGAACAGCATAACAACATGTTCCAAAAATTATGATTGCAAGAAGTAATTTACCCACAAAAATCCTTTAGCTTAATTTGGCTGGAAATTGCAGCGGACACATTACGGGTATTAGTTACCATGACACATAACGTGAAACAGCATTCTTGATAAACTGCAATTCCTCACGATCAATAATAAAAATGTGCCGGATGCGATACTTCGTCTCTTGAAGAAAGAAAAACATGCATAACAACGACATACAAACATATGAGATACTCGATGCTAACGCGGCTCCAGAGGCCCCCATGCGTGGGATCAGAAAGACATTGGCGACAATATTAACAACAAGGGCTACAGCTGAAGAAATAGTCCCAAAACCCGGCTTTCCCCGTGCCGACAGATCAATAGCTAATAGTTTAAAAATCGGGAATAAACAAATTCCCGGTAACAGCCACAGGAAAGGCATGAACGACGGCAAATAGTCAGCGCCATAGAGAAAACGTATAAATAGCTTTCCAAATAAAAAACCACCAATGGCAAGGATACAGAGAAAAATCATCGACCACCGCACCGTGCGCAAAGTGATTTGCGAACGGTCAATTGCCTCCGAGGCAGCAATTCCGCTAAAAAGAGGCGCAACAGCAGCATTCGGCACCATCCACATTAATTCTGCCATACCCACCGCAAGAGAATAATACCCTACGGAAGTCGCATCGGTAAAATGCTTGAGAAAAAGAATGTCAATACGGTAGTTAAGAAAATTAATGAGAAGAAGTGCCTGCGATTTAACACCATACGAGATGCTGTTTCGCATCAGACTACTTGTCCAGAAACGAGAGAGGGGCAGATCATCCCGGAGGACATATAACAGCACTGCCAATTGGGCTAGAGCAGCCAGCCAGAAGGAACCCATCATCCCATTAAGGCCAAAGTTACAAACCAGAAGCAGCAGAACTATCGAAACAAAATTGGTTAGAGAACTGGCAATACCTCCTGCATTCATTGCATTGATACGGCCATAACCAACCACTATTCGAGTAAGATAGTTCGCATAAATTGATAGCACCGCCAACAGCGCTGCAAAAAAAATGAGCTCTTGAGGGATGCCTGTCCATACCTTGCGGTGTAAGGGCATGGTGAGATAAAAAACACCAATTGCTAGTCCACCTAACAGTACAGAGCTAAAAAGAGCGCAGGAGAGTATATGGCGGGAAGGATAATGTTGCTTGGCAATATGGAAAGAAAAGGCAGAGCCGAGCCCCAAACTCCCTCCCATGAAGAGAAACTCAGTAATTGTAGTAAGAAGAGCAGCTTGCCCTTTCAGTTCAGGGCCGAGGACGCGAGCAGCAATGATCCCGGAGGCCATTCCAACTACCATTAACCCAACACTTGTCGCAAATGTTGAGATTGATTTTTTCAAAAAAGTCATAGCGGCTCAATACATCTAAAAGTTCAATGCAATGTCTGTTTGGATTAATGTGGCAGAATAATTTTGGCAGGAACTCCAACTGCGACGCAACCAGCAGGAATATCCTTCAACACAACTGCATTTGCACCGACTGTGGCACCTGCCCCAATATGGACGTATCCCAATATTTTAGCACCGGTATATATAATCACTTCATCTCCAACTATTGGATAACGTTTATTCACTGATGTACCAATGCCACGCGAACTAGCCCCTAGCGTTACACCATTATAAATAGTTACATTATTTCCGATTATTACGCCTTCCCCAATAACCAGGTTTTGGGTATGAGCGACAAATAACCTCTCACCTATTGTTGCGCCTAAATGACATTCAAACCCTGTTAAAAATTCATTCAGCCTCTTTATCAGTGGAGATAGACGCCAAAGCCCCCTTTTCTGGTAAAAAAACTGAGAAAGCCGCATAAGAATAACGGCTAATACGCGTGACTCGCTAAAACTTAACAGAAAGGCACCCCATGGTGTAATGTTTGGCAGATATCCTCGAAAATCAATACAAAAACAATCTCTAAAAGTTTTACATACCATAGGAGTTCCCGTCTTAGATAGTATGAGCTGGAACCACCTGACAATCAGGGGTTACATAGCGAACTTCACATCTCAACCAGTATCCAGTATGGAAATTGACTTTAGTTCGCACTGTACGAATAATCTGAAGAACATCTGCGGATGTAGCACTGCCAAGATTAACAATAAAATTAGCATGTATATTAGGAATCATGGCGTCACCAATGCGAAACCCTTTCAAGCAGCATTCTTCAATCACCTTCCCTGGCGGACCAATGGTATCATACATAGCCGGGTCGCTGATAAAGACAGAACCACAGTTTGGCTGCTTAAGCGGAAACTTCGCCCTTCGTGAACGCAGTATCTGCAGCATCTCCCTCTTGACAGTATGCGGATCACGTAAGGTACAACGAAGTCGGGCCGCAACGATTATCACATCAGCTTTCTGCAAGGCTGACTCGCGGTAGGCAAATCTACAGGCATCCTGGTTATATTCAACAAGTTCACCTTTTTGATTTACAGCTTTTACTTGCTCAACGTTACTACCGATTCCCTTTTGCATGCTGCCGCCATTCATAAGGATCAGCCCACCAAGAGTTCCAGGGATGCCAATGGTGTGCTCTAGGCCACTCAATCCATATCTCCCGGAAATTCGTATCAATCGGGGAACAAATACTCCTGCCTCGGCGTCAATGAACCCATCAGAAACTGAAAAACGGGAGAGCGCTCGACCTATTTTAATTACAACGCCATGTACGCCTTTATCATCGAACAAAAGATTGCTTCCGTCGCCGATGATTACGTGGGGTATTCCAAAGTCACGAAGTGCCCGCCTCAAAGTCTGAACTTGCAGGATACTCCCAGGCTCAACCAGCAGGTCGGCAGACCCTCCAATTCGCCATCGAGAATGATCTCGCAAGGGAGCATTGAATTTTATTCTCCCTATATCAAGAAGTGCAAACTCACGTAACGCCTTATGCATACGAGACATCACCACCTAGCTGCTGCATTTTTTTAATGAACATATTATAGCCACGTTCCACCTGCCAAGCATCATGAATCAGTGTTTCTCCGCCATCCGTGCCTAATCCTGCCAAAGTAAGTGCTATCCCTGCGCGCAGATCAAGTGCCCGTACATTCGCCCCATGGAGCACGCTGCCACCGTCAATACGAAGGAGATTACCTTCAACTTTATAACTAACTCCCATTTTCGCCAATTCCTCTGCATAACCGTACCTTCCGGGGAAACGTAAGTCGACAATCACGCTCTGACCTTTTGCAAAAGCACCGTAAACTGCGAGAAGAGGTTGCATGTCCGAGTTTATGCCAGGATAGGGTCCCGTGCTAATTTCAAGAGGGTAACACCGACCCCCGCGAACAATGAGGCTTCCTTCGCCACGGAAAAAACGAGCACCACTTTCTCGCAGGTGGATAAGAGGAACTTCTAGGTCTTTGTAAGGGAAATTATGTATCTCTATCGCCCCCCCGGTAATCATGGCAGCAACCAACCAGGTAAGAGCCTCCATATTGTCTGGCAAAACATAATAGCTGGCACCCCGCAACGCCTCTACACCAGTAATTTCGATATGCTCTTGCCCAAATACCTGGATTTTTGCCCCCATGCTACAAAGGAAACGAACCAAATCCAAGATTTCAGGCCTGATGTGAGGATTCCACACGCGAGTGGTCCCTTTGGCAAGGGTAGCGCAAATAATTGCGTTCTCGGTTGCCCCTGTGGAACGGATAGGAAGATAGATATCAGTACCCACCAATCCTTGTGGAGCATGAGCGCAGAGATAGCCTTCTTCTTCCCAGACTTCAGCTCCAAGACGTTTCAAAAGCATCTCATGCAAATCATACTTCCGCTCTCCCAAGTTACATCCGCCTGGCAGAGGAACACGCCCCTCTCCTGTACGAGCTGTTAGTGCACCTAAAATCAAGAGTGTGTTGCGAATGGATCGCCCATCCCATTGTAATTTCGACTCAGGTACTCTTAACTCATCGATTTTGATTTCACCGCTGGAAGAGGTGCATGTTTTTCCGAGCGTTTGCAACATTTGCACATGCACCTGTGCGTCCAGCAAGCTCTCTGGGTAGTTATATAGATGGACTCTTTCTGCCGTTAGTAATGAGGCCGCCAAGAGTCGAAGTACACTGTTTTTAGCGCCACTGATAGATACTTCGCCTGTCAATCGTGATGGACGCACTAAATACCTGAAATCATCACTCTTTGCATTCATAAGTCCGCCCCATATCAAGAATAGTAATCAATGATATCAAATCAATTGCCAATTTCTGAACTGGCTTCACGAAGCATAAACACCTTTTTCACTCCCTGCTTCAAGGTATGAACTCCATTGTCTTTAGCGATAGGAGCCAGACACTTTGCAAAAGACAGCCATTGCTGTAAAGGCAATTGTCGGACTTCATGATCCATCATTTTCTGATAAATATCGGCAATACGATTTGCGCCCCGGACAACATCAATTTCCCGAAAAACATATTCGCGCCCAAACTCACCGAGCGCAGTCCTGCGGTTTTGGTCTGCGAGCAATCGACCTATTTCTTTTGTTAATATTTCGACCGAATTATCACTTATCTGATTTCGCCCACTGAAGTTATACCAGGCAATATCACCAACTTCCTCTGGGCTCACAACTCCGGCAAATCCATTTTCACCTACAATCAAAGTGGGACGGGCGAACGCCATCCCTTCAAAAGCACTCCTGCCAACTCCCAAGACAATTTCGGCACGTTGTAGCAATTTGAAGGCCTTCATTACAGGCCCAGTCATCAAAATCCGTTTTGAGCCGAATTTTTGATTTATGGTTTCTCCCCTAGCTTTCGCTTTTGCATGAAGCTCTCCCTTGCCACCAATCATTACCAACTGGAACTCAAATCCTTTTTCAAACAGCATTTCAGCAGCATCAAGTACCTTATGAATTGATCGAATCTTTGTTCCATCAAAAGAACTGATCATCATAACTTTTTGCAGATTAGGATCAAGACCAATGGCTTGCGCCTCTTCATCTGTCATACGGTAATCATTACTGGTTATCTGTTTCAAATCAAGCCGAGTTCGCACAACGGCGACTCTCTCGGATGGCCATCCAAAGGTACTGACCATCTTTTGCTTTTGCTCTTCGGAGAAAACGATAATTGCCGGAGCTGCGGGAAGATTATAATAGGGATCAATCCCACCACACAGCGTACAGAGTACCGGGATACCCTCTAAAATGCCCGTGGGATAGGCATGCATATATGAGCGAGCATCGAAAGCATGGATCAGTTGAATATTATGAACTTTGACAATTTCTCGTAAACGTTTAATGGCTGGAATTGAGGCCCATGTAAAGTATGTTTGTTTCGTTCCGTGAAATAATGGGATTTGCACAGGTTCAAAAGGCATATAACTACGAATCTCATTCGCAAGCGCCCCTTCTGCACCGGCAAAAACTGGAGTAACGTCGCTATTTTTCATTTCCTTGGCAATTGTACTAGCCGAAAGAACATGTCCACCAAGCAATGCCTCAAATACCAGATATAAAACGTTCATAAATTAGAACCTAGATTTTATTTCAGTGTGAGTTATGAATCCGTTAAAGAATTACCCGTAAATAGCTGCCATTCCATATTCAGGTTGATAATATTTCGCCTAGAGGCAACATTTATATATTTCGAGCATTTTATTATTTCTCAGTTCTATTGAAAATTTACTTCTCGCAACCCTGACGCCGTTTGATCCCATTTTCATCCTTAACTCAGCAGATTCGATTAACTGACATAGGAATTTAAACAGCATTTCAGTTACATAATTTCGAAAAGTTTCAGGTATTTTATTGACTACATAACCCTTAAACAGTTTTTCACAATCAAAACGATTCGTGTCGATCAGAAACCCACTAACCCCATGTTCGATCATTTCAGGTATTGCAAAGTGGTTAGTCGATATTACTGGTATTCCGTATGCCATTGCCTCCAAAATTGCAAACCCAAATGCCTCGGCATATGTTGGGAGCAAGTAAATATCTGTTCCGGGAAGAATATCACGAATCAACTCATCCCTTGGAACGCGTCCCAATAATATCCCAGCATTAGCCCGAATCTTTCTCAAGTATTCCTCTTTAAGAGTGGCATCCTGCGTATTAAAGTCTATTTTCTCATCACAACATAACCTTAATTTGATAGTTGGATAAATACGTTGCGCTCTCTCAAACGCATCAATAACATTTACCCCACCTTTTCGAAAAAAATCACCGCTAAACAATACCTGTAAATTCTGACCGTTAAACTTGACAAGATCATCTGGCACTTCCCTGATTGCTGGATAAACTACCTCAACCTTATTGAGGATTCTGCTATCTTGTATGCCGCCGTAAGTTCGAAGTGTCTCTTTCCCTGCTTGACTCCAAAAAATCAACTTCTTGAAATTATCTTTCAAAAGGAGACGCTTCATGTAGGCGATCCTGATTACTCGAGGCAATGGGAGCCCTAACAAATTAAAAGCTGTAGCTTCTTGGAAGTTTGCCAAAGAATAAATCCAATTGTTCTTTGTAAATACAGGGCTCAATATGGTTTCAATGAGGTCATGTTCTTTTGTTTCATAAGGCCTAAAGTACCCTTTAATAGGACTCTTAATTATTCTGTTAGTTAGTGCCGTGGGCTTTAAAAACGAATATTCGACACCTGACGGAGGAAATTTACTATACTCTACAACCATTCCATGTTGTTCAGTTAAGCCAACACGAAGCTTGTCGCAGCCATGAGATAACTGTGTACTCATTACAATATCCTTTTAATTTGTTTCACCACGTTGACAAAATTCCCTTTTGGCAAAGTCTAAAGCAGATACCGTTAGACATACATCTTGCAAAACGATGGTTTAAAAATAAGATATCTATGTTTTCTAAACAAATAAAAGAGTCCCTTTATATGACTCAGCTTAGCCCTGCTAATTTTCCAACCTCGCGAAATTTCCTGGGTGTGGTGAACAATATTCACTTTAGGTACATACGCTATTCTGTAGCCGCTTTTCCATATTCTCAGGCAATAATCCACGTCTTCAGGAGAATAGAATATTTTCTCATCGAGTAGGCCAACCTTTGATATAATTTCACGCTTGAACATCCAAAAAGCTGATATTGCGTAATCAATATCCTTGCCCAGCGAGCTTTCATCGCTATTTAATCTAGATTCTTTGCCTTCAATCTGTCTAAGAAAAAGGAATCTTTTCATTTTATGAAGCAGCGTAGGAAATGTATCATACGACTTTTGCCATTTTCCATTCGGATAATATATTTTGGGTACGGTAAGACCTATAGTTGCATCACTATCCAATGCAAGCATCAGTTCGTTAAATACGTTGCCGCTTACTACTACATCAGAATCAATTACGCAGATGTATTTACCTTTTGACTTTTTTAGAGCAAAATTGCGTGAGATAGTCGTGCCATAGTTTCTCTCTAAAAGAATAGGTGTTAAATTATTTGGATATTTATCAGACAACATATTGATAATATTTACCGTATTATCTTGAGAACCGTTGTCTACTACAAATATTTCATAGTTAATATTTCCATTCTTAAAGCTTTCAACTATGGAATCTATACATTGTCTGATGTATTTTTCTGAATTCCAGGTCAAAATAACTATTGATATGTCCATCAGTTATCCTTTTGCTGGCGGGCAACAGATATTCGCCGTTAACTTCTTATTCTCATCTTCCGCGTGTTCCGTGGACCATCCGCCTCGATTTAGTTTGTATCCAGCTAATCAACATACAACTTTTGATATGCCACCAGCATCCTCTCTACCGAAAACGATTCGTTCACCTTTTCTCGGACTACCGTGCTCATTTGCAGGGCATTGGACCAGTCCTGCAGCAAACCAACTATGCGCTGTGCAAGTTGACAATCATCATCAATCGGCACCAAATACCCGGTCTCACCCTCAACAACAACTTCCCGATTTCCGCCCACATCCGTCACCACCGCCGGCACCCCACTGGCCATCGCCTCCAGCAGCGTAACCGAAATCCCCTCAGAAAACGAAGTCAACAGAAAGACATCAAACAACTGATAGATCTCCGGCAGATCAAAACGCAGACCAATAAACTTCACCCGATCAGCAATACCCAATTCAGATGCAAGACTCTTCAGCCGTCCCTCTTCTTCACCCTGCCCGGCAATTACCAGACACGTATCCGGCACCTGCTGGAGCACCAACTTCAACACCCGCATCATCATCGGTATATTCTTGATGCTGTTCAATCTGGCAGCAGTACCGAGAATACGGCAGGTTTCGCTCAGCCCCAACTCCCTCCGTTTGGCAGCCTTATCGACCGGAGGGTTCATTCTTGAAACATCGATGCCATTATGGATAACCTTGATGCGGGAAGCGGGGAAATTATCATATTCAGCCATGGCTTTTGCCGTAGCCTCGGAAATGGAAACAAGATGATCGACCCCAAGGGCCAGCAACGGGTTGAAGAGCCGTCTCTTCCAACTGGTCCGCTCGGGAAAGAAGCGACCGTGTTCGGTATACACAACCTTGATACGCCCGGCAAGCAAGGCCGCGGGGACTGCATAAAAGAGCGGGGTATACTGATGGGCGTGGACAACCGTAATCTGCTCACGCCGCATTATCTCCCGGAGCCAGGAGATGACACCTAAATCGAGCCCCTCGCGACGCGCCTTGCAGTACACCGTATAGCCTTCCTGCCGGAGCTTCTCGCCAAGTTCGCCCATGCTGTCGAGACAACAGACCACCGGTTTGTTCTCGGCAAAGGCCGGGTAGCGCACCATGTCGTACACCAGCCTCTCGGCCCCACCCACCACCATGGAGAGAACGACGTGGAGGATTTTCGGGGCAAAAGTCTTACCTTCCAGCTTATCCACTGAAGACACTGAAATCACTGAAAGAAACCTTTCCTTTTACATTCATTTTTCCGGGCATTCCGTGTATTCCGTGGACACATTTACAGAATAAGCCTCTCTACAATTGCTTTAGGGTGACAACCGAAATTCACCAGGAGACCAAGTTTCATCCCAGTGGCTTTCAAATAATTCAATACCTGAGCCTTATGCTCGCCGGTTATTGCTGAAAGGGCTTTCAATTCAACAACAATGGAATCAAAGCAAATCAAATCCGGCTTGTACGTTTGTTTTAATGGTTCACCTTTGTACCTGAGCTGCAGTTCGTGCTGTGCAACAAACGGGATGCCTCGTTGTGACAGCTCTTTTTCCAGACACTCCTGGTAAACCGCTTCCAGAAAACCACAGCCCATTTCCCGATAGACCTCGAAAACTGCCCCACGTATGGCGTAGGATTCCGTCTCGAAGAGAAATTTATTGTCCACTGAAGACACTGAACTCACTGAAAAAAACCTTTCATTTCAGCTCTTTTTTCCGGGCATTCCGTGTATTCCGTGGACACCGGTTAAAGTCGTGCCCGCAACCACGCCAATTCACGGCGCACACTGGTTTGTTTTGCCGCTTGCCAAATTTCCGAAACAATGCGGTTCAGAACCGACGGCAGGGTGAGATACGGTGTCGGTCGACCGGTAATAATCGGCTCTGCTGAAATGGCTTCCTCTGGTATCGGGCTCTCGCCGGACAACCGTCCACCAACCCAACCGTTCTGCAACATCAGCGCCAGTGGCCGTGCGAATCGGCTCGTCTCGTGCATCTGCAGCTCAGTACAGGAACGGTCGAAGAAAAACCGCCCTTTTCCCAGGAACGCCTCACGCCGGCCAGGAGAGCCATACCGGGCGGCATGGAAAAAAATCACACTCTTTCGCAAATCCTGTGCCGCCCACGTTTCGTTCGGGTATTCCAGGATCTCCGGCTTTTCCAGGTACGGGTACTCGTTGACGCGCATCCACTCCGCATAGGCAAGCAATGATTTCCGGGCATAGGCAAAACCGTCATCTATTTCGCCAAGTTCTCGTTTCTTGTCCAGAAACTTCACCACGGCAACCAGCAGCACGGTATAGGACCAGGCTATTTCAGCATGCAGAAGATTCCGTGCGGCGATATCATCGTCAGGATGCAGTGCCCCCCGGATCAGCTTTTCAGCCGAGTCCAGGAATCTTCGGCCACCGCCAGCCTCAAAGGCATCAAGGCAGGCGGTCAGAGCGTTTCCGGTCCCACGCGTAAGCGGATACCGGGGGAACAGGCGTCTTTCAGCACGGGAAGAGCGCCAATGGTTCAGATAGCCCACGCCCCTTTTAACTGCAGCCAGCACTGTTTGGGGACCTTCCAGCGACCGCAGAACCCATTCGGCAAGATCAATGACCGCCT
>RPRC01000162.1 GCA_003857395.1 Geobacter sp. | reverse complement strand
AAATTATCCTCGGGGGAGGATGGCATTCAGGGTTGCCACCCGCTTCTTGTTTGCCTTCAGATCAGCCTGTAGCTTCTTGCGCCGTTCAAGCATAGGCTTTAGCTCTTCCGCCTTCTCAGGGGCAAGGTGCTGGTACTTTACTGCTGAACCTTCCCGATATCTCAGGCAGGGATAAATATATTCCTTGCCGTGGCTCTTCACTTTCCGTTGTCCGAGAGACCCTTTCGGCAGCTTTTCCAGTTCGCTGTTTATTTTCTCGATGACGAGGGCGCAGCGGTCCCGCTCAGATTGCAGCATCCTGAACACGCTATCGTCTTTTTCTTTTTCACGCATGGCCAACACCTCTTTTGTACCAACACCATACTACATTATCGTGTTATGTGGTACAAATATTTTGTACCAACACAATACGCGATAGAGGTCTATGTGGTACAAAATACCTGAGGTGGCCGATTTTCAGGATGGTGAGGATCTTGGGGAAGAAGCACTTGGATTCGCTTTACCATCCGACCACCCTCAACTTGAACTCTTTCCATTTTGGAAACAGTTGCCGATGCATCAAACTCTCCGCATTCCAATATATTACGGACATGCTTCTAGAAAGCTGGAACACTCACGTCAAACAGTTCTGCAAGCTGAGACTGAGCAAGCAAGATTGTATCTCCATGAAGGCTTACTTCAAGGCAAGTACTGCCATCCGGACTCTGGTTCAAGATGATTTCATTGGGGGATTGGCGTGTCATGGGAAGCTCCTGCGAGTTCGTGCAAAAAATGCATCAACTGAATAGTGGGTCCATTTGTCTTGAATTTACGGGGATTTGGGCCGGGCTGCGGTTCTCGCAGCAGATTCTTTCCCGGGAGTCATTTGCATAAAGCCACTTGACGGCTCTCTCCAGCGAGCGGCGAGTGTTCATGGTGGCTGACTGAGCTGCACGAAGAATTGAAGCCCGGTGGCTGAGCGGAGCCGAAGCTACGTTCTGCTCCGCTTCGCGGGCGGTTTCGTAGAGTTCGGGCCAGTCCTTGTTCAGGAAGGTGAAGTTGGACATTGCTACTCCGATTGCAGACTTAGGCGAGAGTGGAACCACTCGTTCCATCGGTCAAGAGTGCCACTGTGAGCATGATTTTACCCATAGTTTTCATTGTGCGTTTAGAAATAGGGGGACACCATACGTATTACCTCTGATTTCAGTTACTAATGGGTATGGTGTCCCTGTATTTTACTTCCAGGTGAAAAGTGTAGACATTGCGAACGACATGCAGGAAACCACGATAATCTTCAAGAAGGTCTCTCAATTCGTCGGATATCACGGCTGGTCGCACACCAGGGATGTCCATGCACATCTGACTCAACAATTCCTGATGCCAGTTTGCAGCTGTCGGCACACTGCCGTCTATTGTTGCTGCGATTTTTTCAAATACCTTTTCCAAACCGGAATAGAAACCATGTAAATTGAGGGCGACGCCATCAAGGTAATAATCATCATTCCGGTTTCTAGCTCTTTCCCATCCATGCTTCGCACGCTCGACAAGTAACGTCAGTTCTGAAAGGTCAGTTCTAATTCTGGCTGCAAGGACAACACCCGGCTTGTCATAGTTCGACGCCTTCTTTCAAAACATGTTGCAACAACGATTCAGAGCAGTCTTGCGCATCTACCAAGTCGACTTTGAACACTTTACTGAAACCACTTGCAAATGCAACCGCCCGGAAATATTCCGTGGGAGCGATACCCCAAACGGCAAGGTTGATATCTGACCATTCGTGAAAATCGTCCCTGGCCAGGGATCCAAACAGCATTACCCTGTTTGTACTAAAACGCACCTTTAACTCACAAGCTATCGCAGTGGCTGCTTCCTTGGCTTCCTCTACCTTCAATGACGGCCGCTGTTGGCGTGAAGACCGGAAAGGCTGATATTTATTGCGTTGTAAGAGAGATATGTCTGCAGCAGTTTTTGTTGACATAACTATGTATCCTCTTAACGAAGGTTGTCACAGAAATTCGTAAGACAACAGACATAAAAAGACAGATGTCTCCCAATCACTCATCCGGTGCCTTTCAGGACCGAAACCCGTGCAGAGTATCGATTTCAGCTCGAATACACAACCTCAGCTACCGGCACTTCCCATTGTTCGCACTTGCATCGATCCCGATACGCTTCACCGGAATCCTCGACTCGACGCTGCACCATAGCCAGGACCGTTATCTTTTCGATGCTGTCCAATCGTCCGTGCCACACTGTACGAGCAATCCTGGAAAGTGGTGCAACGCAGAACCCATTTTCGTCATGCAACTCGACATAATCACCATTCGACACAGCATGAAGCTGATCCCCAGGGTTAAGCTCAGAAAGTTGAGCGTGCACAGGATCTCCGTGACATTTGCGTCCAGCATAATCAAGAAAAAGATCCTCCATCCCCAGCATGTCATAACGACGACGCAGAACCATCTTCTCCGGCAGTGACAGAAGCGGCGGATCCCTCCTCAACAGGGAATCACCGTCAAGAATGCCGGTATGTGGATTTGGCATATCGGTCCTCTCGAAAAGGCAGAGGGTCTCTTTGGCACGGGTCATGGCAACATAGTAGATACGTCGTTCCTCCTCTTGAGCCTGTGAGTCCTTCACGTGAGTCCAACCACCGCCTGGAACAAGTACGTGAGGGAATTCCATTCCCTTGGCAGAGTGAACCGTACTCAGGAAAACTCCGGCACCGATTGTCTGCTCACGTTTTTGCTCTTCAAGCATTTCATAAAGGTATTCCGTTATGAAGCTTACCGGTTGTTGCGCGTTGCTGGTTTCGTCCCGTAGTTCTACAAGTATTCCTTTGAGCAATTCCCACCAGATTACGTTCGACTGCTCCCCGGCAAGAGTATCCAGCATGGTCAATAGATCAGAAGCCGCCAGAAGTTCGTCATGACGGTCCTTCAGTTCAGAGAAGAATTGCCGTATTTCACGGATACGATAGAGGGGCGGCGTTTTCTTCTGATCAATCCCCCAGGTTATGGGAACATTTTTATTTTCACACAGCGCCCGTATCGGGGCCAGCTCTTCGCGGGTCCTGGCCAGCACGGCGCACTCCGGCCATTGCAGGGAAGGATTCCGCTGCTTAAGGCGCAGCAACTCTTCGACAAGTGCGACCGCCTGTTGGGTAGAATCTGCTACACGAAGTATCTGGACCCGGCCCTTCGCTACGGGATCAAGGTTTTCCCATGCACCACCAACCGGGAGTGAAACCCGCCCCTTATTGATCCGTATCGGATTGTCGGTCTTCATTCGATCCCGGTTCTGAGCGATGAGCGAATTTGCAGCGGCAATGATATGGGCCGAAGATCGGTAGTTTTCTACCAGGTAGTGAGTCTTTGCCTGATAATCGGCCTGGAAGCGTCTAATGAACTCCACATTTGCCCCGCGAAAGGTATAAATGTTCTGGTCGTCATCCCCCACTGCCAAAAGCGCAAGCTTGCTGTCAGGATCGCTGAGTGTTCTGCCGGCAATGGCAGAAATCAACTGATATTGATCCTGGTCGATGTCTTGATACTCATCCACCAGAATATAGCGGTATCCGGCCAAGAGGCGTTCCCTGAGTTCATCCCCATCCAGGCCAGTCAATTCGACTTCACCGTTCAGCAGGCGAACCGCATCTGGGATAACGGTCTGAAAATCCGCCGTGTTGATTTTCCGCCGCTCGGCACGCTCGGAAAAAGAAGCCCCTGTCAGTCTCATTGCCAGGCCATGATAGGTCTGAACGGTTATCCCCTTTGCATCCGGACCCACAAGGTCAAAAAGTCGGCGACGCAAGGTGTTGGCCGCATTGCGGTTGAAGCAGAGGACCAGAATGCTGCGAGACGGTACGCGCTTTACCCGCAGCAGATAGGCGGCACGGTGCGCGACCGCCCGAGTCTTGCCTGACCCGGGACCGGCCAGAATCAACATGTTTTCATCAGGCTGGGCTGCCACCACGGCAACCTGCACCGGGTTTGTCAGGTTATCGACAATTCGGTGGTACGATGCCTGACTGGTAGCCCGTTCGACAACCTCCTTGCGGCCGGTAAAATACCGCTGAATGAAGCTCATTCGATCCAATGAGAAATAGGCGACAACCAGTTCGAGGGCCTGCTTGATCTTTTCCAGGCCAAGACGGGCATACTCATTCATCACATGAACTTGGAAGGTGCGCTCTTTATAGTGTTGCTCCAGAGGACTGTAATCACCTTTCGAATAACGGCGCTTTTTCTCCTCCGGGATGATACGGATCGTCATGGCTTGACGGAATACCGCAAGCCCCTGCTGGAGGATGATCACTTGCTGCTCGTGAAGAAACATCAGGGCGCGATCAATCGCCGCCAGGATATCTTTCACCTGACCGGCCAACAGTAAATCGCCGCGCAGTGCCAGGGAAATATCGTCAAGGGAAAAATTGACCAGTAGTTCTCCACTGGGAGGGGAATCCTCCGGGATCTTGGCATAGAGGGTATCCAGCGCCACCCTTGCCACGTCGCGTCTCCGCTCGGCGGTTGCTATCAATGCCGGCCAGTCCCGATTCAATTTCACCCGATAATGATCCTGACCAAAATACCTGAATTCCAGGCTGCCACGATTTCCCGCTAATCCCTTGCCATCGAGGGAGAGGCTCTTCAGCAAGTTTCGTAGATACTCCGGAAGACTTTGATGCCCCTCGTCGACGAGGCGTTGATTCAATCGTCGAAGTGAAAGATCCAGCCAGCCTTCGGCATCCGGCTCCGATTCCTGCATCAGTGCCAGCATGGCCTTTTCCAAGGTGCAGACTTTGTCAAAGCGTATACGGGAATGATCCGTGACCTTATAGCGGACAAAGGCATTCAGGAGAATCCCCTGCTTGATCAATCCAGCCTCGCTCATTTCATGGAGCACACGCAGTATTTTCTGGGTGTCCCCCGCAAAAGAAGTGGTTTTGGATAGCGTATTTTTCTGCTCTCTGAACTCAGGCAGTTCCGCCAGTTCATCGGCACTCATCCCTTCGTCCTGCCGGGCATTGAAGAGTGCCTGAAGAACAGCCAGCCATTGACTCTTCTTCCTCTCGGAAAGGTTCAGAAGAGCAATCTTTTCTTCAGCCTCTTCGATACTCCGTACCAGCGGCTGCCCCTGGAACACCCGAGTGTTGTTCTGGTTGCGTTCAACAAACCCTGCCCGCTCCAGCCAGGAAACTGCGGTCTTCACCTTGGTGTCGGCCATCTGATCGTCGTTATCGAACCCTGTCTGCACCTGCTCGTCACGCAGCAGCTCGCCGGTGGTAATGACAATCTCGTCATCCTTATTTCGCTTGGCACGACGCAACCCCCGGAGAATCTGAATGATGTCATGTTGCGTCAGTTCCGACATTGCCCCGAGCTGAAACTGGGTTTCGATATCCTGCTCATTGTAGAGCAGGATACACTCTGCATCTTGGGTATCCCGTCCGGCACGGCCGGCTTCCTGCAGATAATTCTCCAGTGACCCGGGAATATTTGCATGAATCACCAGCCGGACGTTATCCTTATCGATCCCCATACCAAAGGCGTTCGTGGCGCAGATTACCTGTGTTGTCCCGTTGACAAAAGCATCCTGGACCCGTCGCTTCTCTGGAGCATCAAGACCGGCATGAAAGGCATCAACCTGCCAGCCCTTCTTCAACAGATAATCCCGAGCGCTTTCCGTCCCCTTCCTGGTTGCGGCATAGATTACAGCCGCGCCCATCTCCGGCTTGGGGAGACGTTCTGCCAGGATCTCGTGGATACGTTCATACTTCTCCGCCCCAGTGATCAGTTGAATTTCAAAGGAAAGATTGCTCCTCTCCACCCCCCCTTCGAACACCTCCAGTTCCTGTCCCAACTCCCGGCGGAAATGGTCGGTAATCTCCTCCATCACGTCACGTTTGGCGGTTGCGGTGAAACAGGCAATTGGCGGGATTGGAGTCTGCTGTCGCTGGGCGAATTCCCGGATAAAACGGGCGGCATATAAGTAGTCGGGACGGAAGTCATGGCCCCATTTAGACAGGCAGTGGGCCTCATCGAAGACCCAACAACCGATTTCGCGCTGGCTGATAGCATCGACAACAGATTTGTTGCGCAGCTGCTCCGGCGACACATAGAGGATGGCAATGTCGCCCAAACGAATCCGCTCCAGCACCTCACCACGCTCTGGTGGCGTCAGCATGCCGTAGATAGCAGCGGCAAACATGGTGCCGGTTTTAAAAGCTAAGCCGTCAACCTGATCCTTCATCAACGCCTGCAGGGGAGAGATAACAATCGTAAGGAGGCCACGGCGAAAGTTTCGAACCAGCGCCGGTATCTGGAAGCAGAGTGATTTTCCGCCACCGGTCGGGAGGATTGCCAGTTGCGGTCTGTCCCCCATGCCGCAGCGGACGATCTCCTCCTGCAGACTCTTGCCGTCGGCAGTAGCTGGTGTCGAGCGATATCTGGGGTAACCAAAAAACCTCTCCAGCTGAAGTGTCGGATTATGGGTGGTTTGACAATACCGGCAGGAAGGATTGCTACAAGAGATATCCCGAAGTTCACGCAGGATCGGCACGATGTCGCTGAAGCGATGCCTCACCCAGGGCGGGAGCACGGAATTGTTTCCCGCCACCCGCAACCAGGCAAGACAATATGCAAGTGCCGGCCGCTTCTCCGGATCCAGCAGGTACTTCAAAGAAACCATGGCAATGGCATTTTCACAGGCCTTACCCTGGGCCTGGCCCTCAAAAATCTGAAAAGCTTCGTTCTCGGAAATCGACTCTGCCCCAAGCGCAGCAAAGATCTCTGCCAGACCCTCGCAGCGAAAAAAAGACCCTTTGCTGTCGGCAAAACAGTAGCGATAAAAAGAAAGAATATCTTTCTCGTTCCCCTGGAGAGCGGCAAAGCTATCCCACTGATCGCAAAAGACCGAAGCTGACAGGCGGGCATCGGCAACCGGATCGTTGATGGAATCACGAACCAGCTTGTAGTCTTTTACGAGACGATGATAGGGGTTTTCGGGAAAAGCCAGGGGGGAGAGGTACAGGGTGTCAATGACGGGTTTCTTGAGGAGTTTTAGTTGAGGGGCTTGTGATTCGAGAATGGGTAGGTCATGACCAAGTAGGTTGTGGCCCAAAATGTACTGGGCCGGCTCGGCTAAAGAATCAAGCTCCCTCAAAGAAGATTGAAGATCAAAGCGCCCTTTCCGCTCGAAGATCATGTCACCACGAACGGCACCCAGATGATAGATAGTTTCGCTGCCGGATGTCTCGATATCCAGGCAAAGGCAGTTATCGAGAAAGTCGTTACTGGTCAAGTGTTAGCCGCCTTGATGTGGATGATATTTGTGAACTATTGTTTCAGCGGAATTATTTTAATTTGCTCCAAACCTTCCCTGAAATCAGCCATCCTTGCAGCGACTTCCGGGTTGCTGCTCGCTCTCGCCGTAAGTCTCTTCATTGCTGAACTGAGGGATGTGATATCGCGACCGGTTATTTTTGAAAGTTCCGTCAGTGTAGAGAATGTCATCTCAATCACACCCCATGCCGCCATGCTCCGTGCTTCGGAATTCCAGCGATTCTGCCCAGGCTTCGACAACTCTTCAGGCGTGACCCTGTAGACAGTTTCTACCACCTTGAGAACCGTGTCAATATTCAGTTTCTTCTCAGATTGTGATCCTGCTTTGCATAAGACATCGTCAACGAAATGGTCTTCGCCGAAAACACGCGGGTCAACTCCTCCCACACCGTGGAAATCTCTTCTATGGCCCTCAGAGCTACGTTCTTCGACATACTCCAGGAAAAGTTTTTTTGCTGTTGCCGGTTTCTTCGAGAACTGAGAAAGGACCGTCTCGGTGGTTAACCACGGGATAGGATTAGCACCCTGATAGGAACGGTGACTGCTCCAGTCATATTCTGTACACGTAGCCGCCATACCAGCGCGAACCGGATTCAGGTGAAGATACGCCGTTAACTGGACCAGATATGAATCTGCGTCGATCAAGACAGCTTTATAGCGCCCTTGGAAAAGGTGGCCGATTCTGTTGTGTCGCCAGTTCACCCAACGGGTATAGCGGGCTGAAAGATTCTGCATGATGCGCGATAATGACTTATCGCCAACCTGAATAGCCAGGTGAAGGTGATTTGTCATTAGGCAAAAGGCGTGGACACGAAACCCGAATCGTTCGATTCCCTCTTGGACAAGCAGGTAAAAGCGATACCTGTCCACATCGTCGAGGAAGATGTCCTGGCGTGCATTCCCGCGCAGGATAACGTGATAACATGCACCAGCAAAATGGATGCGGGGCTTACGTGCCATGCCTATATAATACCTCTAACTTGCAATGTTGCAATCCTGACCCCACTGCCCCGCTGCCCCAGCTTGAGCTTAAGTCTCACCTGTACACTTCATCATGACTGCCGATATCAAGAAGGATGATTTCCTTCTCTGTGATGAGTAGCGTAAGCGTTATTCGATAACTGTACGTGAGACTGACGGCATGGCAGCCATCGAGCTTGCCGACCAAGGGGTGGAGTGAAAGGTGCGGTTGGAACGGGTCGTTTTGCAGGTCGGCAACCACTCTGGCGAAGTGTGACTTGAGGTCGGGATGTTTTTTGAAGAATTTGTGCGCTTGGCGTAAAAACTGCCGCGGTGTGGTAAGGGTGAACATTACTCTGACTCCCCCGTTTCCAGGGCATTCAGCAGGTCTTCGGCTGTCTTGAAATGTTTGACCCGGCCTGATTTAACATCCTCAAGTGAAGCCCGGACCCTCGCCAGATACGCCTCGTTCGCCTCAGCAACAAGCTCCTGATAGCGTGCTTCCGAAAGCACTACATACTGCGGCTCGTTGTTTCTGATCACATGGACGTCACCCTTGGCGATAAGGTCATCCACCGCGGCAATGCCGCGTCTCTTGAGTTCCTGAGCAGGTATGGAGTTCATTCTATAGACTCCTTTTAGTACCTTATTAAGTACCATAAGCATAACAGGTATGGGGCGGAATTTCAATCGTGAAATAGTGAAAACACAGTTTGAACACACTGCATTCTTATGGCCTTCAAATATAAGAACTGCCCAGCCAGGAGAATTTTTGAACAATGAGCAACGGACTTTATCCTTTGTCCCTCTATTTGCCTGACCCCATGGCCCCCAGGTTCACATAATACCCATAACTTGCAATGTTGCAATCCTGACCCCATCGGTCCTGACCCCATCGGTCCACAGCTGGTTGTAGCTAACGTGAATAGCATGTTACAACCAAAAATACATTTAAACGACACACTGCGGGCGATGGGTCAGGTCAACTCACAGGAATATAAAAGTCTGAGCCGAGTGTCCTGTCAATTTCCCGTTATGTCCTTCGGGGGGCAGGAAACCATAGTGTGCCGAGTTTCTTTTCCCATGGCCATGAAAATGACCATTTCTGCCAGATTAGTTGCGTGATCGGCAATCCTTTCGAGGCATGTAGCGATATACGTGAGCTTCAATGCGCGGGTAATAGTGGACGGATCTTCCATCATATAGGCCAACAGTTCCCTTTGTATCTGGACATTTAGGCCGTTGACAAATATGTTTTCCTTGCAGACCTTCCTAGCAAATTTCACATCTTTACAGGCAAATGCTTCCAGCGCTTCGCTGACCATTGTACGCACCACTTCAGCGAGCCGGACAAGATCGATATACGGTTTTAATGGTGGCTCTTCGTTCAACTGCTTAACACAGTTGGCGATGCTGACACAATGGTCGCCAATCCTTTCCAAATCGGTCACTGCCTTGAGTGCCCTGGTGAGAAATCGGAGATCTTTGGCGGTGGGTTGCCATCTGGCAATCACCTCAAAGCAGCTTTCGTCGGTTTCTATTTCCAGATGATTTATTTCGTGATCGGACAGAATGATGCGGTCTGCTAGTTCCGAATCCCTATCTTCGAGTGCTATTATCGAATTGGAGATCATCCGCTCCAACTTTCTCCCCATTTCGAGAATTCTTCTGCGGATATCGTTCAGTTTAGAGTCATATTGCTTTATTATATGTTCGTTTTCCATTCATACCCTTTGAAATCATCCTAAATTAAATTGAAATTATACACTTGAGCCTCTTGCAAAAGTCCTGACCAGAGATGCACGAGGCTGTCGATTAGGTTACTTTGCCCTCAGTTTACAGCAATAAATCCAGTGCAGGGCTTTTTGTTGCGCCGATTTTCTAAATCAGGCCGCACTACTCCCACTGGATGGCTTCTTGGGTCTTTGATAATTAGCAACCAGTTTCTTTGAGTAACTGATCGGTAAACAGAGCGAGCATGCGTAACATCAGGTGCATCATGAGGTTGTGAGGTCCGCGAACCATAAGGGGTCAGCTCACCGTGATTTGTCGGGAATAACCCATATCGGTATTGATGAGATCTCTCGGCAAAAAGGTCATATCAATACCACCGTTGGGGAGCACATGCCGAATGTCCATCGGAAGTACGCCGAGTGGACTCCGGAGCGCCTGGTTAACTGGGCTTCCAAAAACGGCGAGGCCACGGCAAAGCTTGTGGAGACGATCCTCTCGGGCTTGGTGCATACCCAGCAGGGCTTCAACTTGTGCCTGGGTGTCATCTCGTTATCCAAGAAGTACGGCAGCGACCGGGTGGAGGCGGCCAGCAAAAGGGCTCTCGCCATCGGAGGAGTCAGTTACAAGAGCATGAAATCGATACTGGCCAACGGCCTCGACTCCCAGCCTCTGCCAGATCGGGTGCCTGCGAAGGTGCCTGTCCTGCATCCTAATAGCCGGAATCCAACGATACAGCGTTGGGGCAGACACTCCGAGATTTTTACCCATATCGCGGGGCGGCACGCCATTGTTGATGGTTGGAATTATGACAGGAGGCAGATCAATTTTACACTTAATCACTTAGGCAAACCCTGTTTCTTCCGGTTTCCTTTGCCCGATACATAGCATGATCTGCCCGTTGCAGGAGTGTATCCTCTGTGTCGCCATGCCGGTACTCACTGACTCCGATGCTGGCGGTCATAAAATGCTCTTCCCCACCAAAGATAAAAGCAGTTCTTTCCAAATTGGCTCTTATCTTTTCAGCAACTTCAAAAGCACCACGAATGCCGGTTTCAGGTAATGCAATAGCAAATTCCTCGCCGCCGATCCTGCCTAAAAAATCGCTTTTACGCAGTCTGGATGCTTGAATGACACGAGGTAGGGTGCGTAACGCTTCATCACCAACGGCATGTCCGTAAGTGTCATTTACCGATTTGAAATGATCCAGATCCAGCATCAGGACACTGAAAACACGTTCATGACGTCTATTGCGATCCAGTTCAGCACTCAAGAGATCCATAAAATGCCCACGGTTATTGATGCCTGTCAATGAATCGGTGTGCGCCAACAGTTCCAGCCTCAAGTTTAAATCCCGCAGTTGCGATTGGTAAGAGTCACTGAGTGACACAATCTTGTCAAACCGTCTATTAAGTTTTGCGTAGTGATTAACAATTTTTTCTATGTCAGGAGCTAGAGGATTGTTTTCACTGACAGCCCGTTCAACCAAAGTATGCATATCTTTCAATTTAATCATCCACAGCATCCTTCAGGGAAAAGCTCTCTCTAATACTCTGGACATTGCTCATGTAGACAACGCCTCTATTTCAAAGGGAAAAGTTACCTCTTCACGGAAATCTTCAGCCATTTCGTATGAGCGCTCATTTTCCCGGTCATAACGCCAGATTATGCTGGTTTTTATGCCACGCCAGTGGGCCTCTTCCAAAACATCCATGATGTCAAATGCGCACTTCGTGCTGCTGCTGTTCATGTAGGTTACGGCGATGTCGAGGGTAAGTTCCGGAAGCTCTTGCAGAGTGGCTTTCAGCCATGAGATAACCGGTGCGTAGAAATCAAAGGAGTTTTCCGGATATGACTCACCGATGATGCGAAGAACATTGTTGTCCGGTTCAAAATTAATTTCTGGCGATGAGCTGGTAGCTTTTATGTAAATCGGTTCCATGACTCCTCCAGGTTAAATGTATGCAGACAAGGTGAAAAATTTACTGGTAGCATCCAAATCTCTTACGGCATAGGTCATCTTTTCAGAAGAACGTTTGGCAATATCGAGCAAACCGAGTCCTGCTCCCATTGCACCTGGCTTCACTTCACACCGCATTTGTTTGCGATACTGGCTTTTAATTTCGTCGCGAGTCATGGCGTTTACCTCGTCAACCCGTAAGCAAAGCGACTCCACATCTGCGTTCATCACGACGTTCCCTGAAGAAACCACATATCCCACGCCACTTCGTCCAATGGTAATAATCGAAGCGGCGACCTCCGGTCTGGTAATCCCACGCAAGGTGAGATAATTGCGGACGTTCTGGACAAGTTCGATATACACGGCAAATACTTCCATGAGTACCGCTTGGGTGATGTTCTCTGCCGCAAGATGGTTGCGAACTGCATTGCCGATCTCCTCAATAATGCTGTGATAGAACGGCCCATTGAAGCACATCATGATGCCAGATTTATTGAATTCCTCTCTTAGGTCGTACAAATCCATATTGTCTCCTTTAAACACTACTATTGGTCAGAGTCGGAAACTGACCATTGTGATGTCATCTCTTTGATTTCTCGAACCACGCCACTCTGCCAACGTCTGTTCAAAACACTCCATTTGACGCATGAGTGGATGATGCGCATGCTGCTTCACCATTTCCTTGAAACGCTCTCGACCAAATCCGAAACCCTTTGTAGCTCCATTCTCATCAAGCAAACCATCCGTTGGCGCATATACGACGGCTCCTGCGCCAATATCCAGGATATGATTCTTATATCTGTAGTCAGGGTCATTTCCGCTATAGCCTACCCCGGGGCGGCCGCCTTTTATCTCGCATAACTCATTATCCGCTAATATATAGAGTGAAAGACCAGCACCGGCATATGTTACTTTATGTTGATCCGGATTTATGCAGCAAAGGATTATATCGAGCCCGGCATCCACCATGCTGTCACCGCCACGACGTAGATGTAAGGTGTTCTGGAGTACCCGGTTCATCTCTGACAGAATTGAGGCCGGATCATCGTTGCAGATCGTGTCGACAATATGGTTCATGACAGAGTTGACAGTCATGGTCATAAAAGCGCCAGGAACGCCGTGTCCGGTGCAATCGATGACCGCCAGGAGCACAAGTCCGTCGACCGCCCGCAGCCAGTATAGATCGCCGCCCACGATATCGCGTGGACGATAAAGCACGGACCACTCACTAAACAGTCGGTCAAACAGCTCATTTCGAGGCAGAATCGATTCCTGGATCACGCTGGCACAGTTCAGGCTTTCCACTATACGTTCCTGAGATTCTTCCAGTTGGGCATTTAGCTGATTGACCCGAGACAATGTATCCTGCAGTTCCATAGACTGGATCTCGTAAACCCTGGTCAACTCCAATAATAGTACCTGCGTATCGATTAGCTTTAATGTACCTTGCTTTGTATGAACCACGATCGGCTCATACATCAGTTCTTTCGTTCGTGACAATGCTATTCTGACGGCGTAGTCCACGCTATCAGTTTCATCTAGGCAAAGAGGTGAACCAAAGTTGTCTTTAGCAATCAGCTGGAGGGGTTTGTTATGGTGCAGCTCTTTACGAAATGGTTTGCTATATAACTCCATAAAGCGTTTGCGAGAGATCATGCCCAGTAGCTGTTCCCCATCTTCATCAAGGATTATGATACCGATCAGATGGTCATCGTTTTCAAATGTTTCTTCAACTTTTTTCGTCAAGTGGCTGGCGTTTAAAAACACACTTTGAGAATCAACATTGGCTAAAGTATTGTCAAATTGCAAGGCACATCCTTCATATTCTGCATCAGGAAGCAGCTTTGGGTCATCCAACTCGCAAAATTTCTGCAAAAAATCTTCCCATTCTTGTGGGTGAAATTGCTTTACATTGCTGGGTTTATTGTCCTTCGAATCTAATTCATGTTCAAAATCAAACGATGATGAAATTTCTTTAAGCAATTTATGAAGTTTGTTCTGCTCGTTGGGGTAATAGAAATAAATTCCAATACCTGCGATGCCATCTGGTCTTATATCGGAGTAGATGCATATGCCTGAAAATAAAATTTGATCAGCTAATAGGGATACTTTTATCGTCTCTTTCTTTTGAGGGATCACCATCATATTGCTTGATAACGAAACGTCCACTCTTGCCCCACGAGAGCTAATATTTATTACTGTTGATTCAATATGCGATCCGTCTTTCAATATAAGATGTGCTTTTGTAAGTTCATCAGGCAATATTGATGAATCATAACGTTCTACAAGACGATTAGCCATTAGATCTACCCACCTATTCTAATTTATCAGTTGCGGATAGCACTGCGTAAAGGACATTTAGCCACTTGGAGCGAATGCTATACTTCGTGATGGCAGAAACGGACAAAATTAAGAACCCCAAGCATGCCAGATCCGTGATTTCTTGACTTTTATACTATGAATGCGCTTCGACATTGAAGCTCGTAGGCCCCTTGCCCCTGTGCGTATCCTGTAAATGAAGTACGAAAGAAAGATTACCGGCAGGGAAAAGGTCGGGACCGCCAGGAGCATTTTGTTGGTGAATCTGCAACGATTGATCATCGTTGGCGGTATTGAACACGTTTGCCAAGTAAAAGCCCTCAGTAGAGTCAATATGATGTGTAATCATATCGGCAACAAATCAGCAACCTTGAGAATCGTCACAATAACGTAACAAGCCTATTCACAAAATGTGGATCGGCTTTACGGATGCGAAATCTGGGCGTTCTTGCATCATAATTGCGTCCAGATATGGCAAAAGGGCCTGAAAATGGCGAAATCGAAGCAAACGAACAAGGATTTCAAAGAACAAAAGGTCACACAAAACAAGTAGAACCAGCAAAATAACGGTAATAGAAAGAAAAACCGCTCAACCAGAGTAGTTTTTCAACGGCCTGCTAAAAGTCAAATATTTTCCCGAGCAAAAAGAAATATCGTCAATCAAGAGGTATGAATTCTCGTATATAGCGTTCTACATATTCTTCAGCCAGGTTTGCATCTGCAACACCCTTGTTGATTCGTTGAACGTACTCATCCTTGGGCTTGCCCACCGCAACGATAGGATCAATATAAACAAGGCATCTGTAGTTAGTCTTCTCTACATCAATGCTTCTAATTTCCTTTCGATAGGAACCTTTTTGAACGCCTTCATGTTCATCCAAGCTCAATTCGTCCGCTTCTGTTATTCTATATACCACGCCATGGACTTCATCACTGGGTGAATCAACAATGTTTGCATAACCACGCTCAGAAATAATCCATCGGTATCCCTTCAGGATTCCATATCCAAAGAAGTGATGATCTGGACAACGATGCATTATTTGTTGCCGCCACATATTTGAGCCATATGAGAAATACAGATTCATTCTTTATCCCTCCTTATCAATTAATAATTTCACAACAGAAACAATTTTATTCTCTTGCAGCAACTGAATAGACCTTAAATATTTTTTATCAGCCTTTAGAATATGGTTAAATAACCAGTCTTT
>RPRC01000161.1 GCA_003857395.1 Geobacter sp. | reverse complement strand
CCGGATCAGCCTGCCAAAGCCCTGTTTGAACTTGATCACCGCCTGGGGAACCGTGTACTCCATGAAGGGGTCCCCACCCTCGGCAATGATGGCTTCGGCCCGAGCAGCAAGGATCGGCTCGGTGGGAACCCGAAAGGGAAGCCGGGTAATCACAACCAGCTCCAGCGCCCGCCCCTGCACGTCAACCCCTTCCCAGAACGAATCGGTACCAAACAGCACGGCATTCCGCTCTGACCGGAAACGGTTCAGGAGCATGTGCCGGTTGATTTCCCCTTGGCGCATCGGCGTAAGCCCGGCCTTTAGCAGCGGCTCGCGCAAGGAAGAGTAGATCCTGGTGAGGAGTTCGTAGGAGGTGAAAAGGACAAAGGCCCGCCCCTCCGAAGTGATGAGTCCTCGCAACAGGTATTCCTCCAGAAACCCGGCAAAATTCCGCTCGGTCGGCTCGGGGAGATCATCGGGGATGCCGATGAAGGTCTGCCGTTCGTAGTCGAAGGGCGACGCCAGGAGCAACTCGGTCACCCGCTGTTTGTCCAGCAGGTCTATTCCGGTCATCTTTTTCAGGTAGTCGAACCGCTCGCCCACCGCCAGGGTCGCGGAGGTGATTACCACGGTCCGAAACTTGTCCAGGACCACCGACTTGATGGATTGCGCCACCTCGATGGGAGAGGAACAGAGACGCACCGTCATTCCCTTGGGGCCGTTACTGACCTCGAACCAGTGGCAGATCCGGTCGCTGCGAACCGTAAAGACACCCAGATCCTGGATCGCTCCCTCCAGCCGGCCCCGTATCCCGCGCAGATCAATCAGACTGCCGGAAAGTTTTTCCAGGACCGAATCAGGAAGCTGCTCGCAGGCCTTGAAAAATGCCTGGATGATCGCCACATACTCGGTCAGTTCCTTCACCAGCCGCTGCACCGACTCTTCCACCATTCGCCAGAATGGATCGACATACACGGCCGCGGTGAGTCGCAGCTTCCGCTCGCCCGAGTTCTTTTTGTCATTTTTCAGATAGGCGAGCAGGTCGAGACCGAGGGAATCAAGCACCTGCGTTACGCTATCCACCAAGGCAATTCTCCGCGGGATGAGCCGTCCTTCCAGCAGAGTTGACAGTTCGATAAACTGGGCATCCAGTCCTTCCGGGAGTTCCCGGGAAATCCTGCTCGAGAGCAGCGGAAGAATTCCTCTCTGGGCCTTGCGCGGATGCTGGAGACGGCTGAGGATCTGCAGCAGTCCGTGGCGCGAGGTGCGGGAAGAAAAGAAGCTGGTAGCCGTATCCTCAAGGTGGTGCCCCTCATCGAAGATCAACCGGGTAAAAGGGGGAAGAATGGCCGACGAATCGTAGCCGGTTTCATTGCGCAAAGACACATCCGCGAACAGCAGGGCATGATTGACCACCAATACGTCGGCCCCGGCCGCCTCGCGACGGGCAGTATAGAAAAAGCATTTTCCGTAGTGGGCACACTTGACCCGGCCACACTGGTCGGCCTCGCAGCAGACCTCCTGCCAGATTTCGTCGCGAGGGATGAAGCTCAAATCGTTCCGACAGCCCTCCCCGGTTTTCCGGCTCCACGCCATGAGAGCTTCAAACTCACCTGTGGTTCCCTCTTCCTTGAACAGGGAGGGCTCGGTTTCGATGGTCTTCAATTTGCGCAGACAGAGGTAGTTGGAACGACCCTTGACGAGAACGGCCCGAAAAGAAAGATCACCCTTTTGCTGCAGGAAGGGAATATCTTTCTTAATGAGCTGTTCCTGAAGATTGATGGTATTGGTGGAGATGACGATCCGCTCGCGGTTGCGAACGGACCAGAGCACTGCAGGGAGAAGATATGCCAGGGATTTGCCGGTGCCGGTGCCTGCCTCGATAACGGCCACGCGTTCCCGGTTGAAGGCCTCGGCGACAACAAAGGCCATCCGGGTCTGCTCATCCCGATGTTCATAGCCTTCAAGGTTACGGGAAAGGACCCCTCCGGGTGCAAAGAATTGCTCGATCTCCGGAAAGGAAAGGTGCTCAACAGTCTTGTGGGCAAAGGGGCGTACCGCCTGGTAGCACCTCTGTGCTTCGTTGTCGACAATGTAGAAACCGACCCCCTGGTTGCCAAGGATGGAGGCGATCTCCAGGTCCGGTTGTGATGGGGTCAAATCTCCGGAAGGATGGTTGTGAAGCACCACATCGCCAAAGGATGTGGCGATAATAATGGCGGCTACCGCATCACGGCTGCCCCGCGCAAGTGGCTCAACTTCAACCACAATGCCGTTTTCATCGGTTCGGCCGAGAAAAAAAATCTCGTTGCCGCCCGTTGCCGCGATCTCCTCTCGCATGGTGAGGACTGCTTTTTCAGCGATATAGGATTTCATGGATAGTATATTTCACACTGCGGAAGGAAAAGGGCGGATCAGGGTTCCTGTTTCAGGACCATCTGGAGGGCCTCATCAATCTTCAGCAAATCAAGGGTCGTATTGACGCAGGGGCCATAGGGGCGCTCATTGAGCACGCCCAGTACCGGCAGGGGATAACAGTCCTTGATGCCCGTAGTGAGGTCACCCTCGCAGGCCACGGCCACCACCAGCTTGGGCCTCTTTTCCCTGATGACTTTGCGCGCCAGGGTTCCCCCGGTTACAACCGAAATATCGATCTGATATTTCTCCGCCAGATCCGCAAGTCCGGAGATCGGGCAACGGCCGCAGCGGACGCATTTGTTGATATCACCGGTAACCTTGATATCGCAGTCGGAAAGCTGGAGGCAGTGAGGCAGAAGAATCAGTATCCGGTCCGGCTTCAGCCGGACTCTCTGGGAGAGGACCAGGCTGTTGTTCATGGCGATGAAAGACTGGCGGATGGTATCGCGCGGAATCCCCGCAAGCCTGCCGATCAATTCGATGAAGGGAAGAAGAAACTTGATGGCAGCCCCTCGGAGAAAGCGGGTGCCAAGGATATCCTTGCCAAGAAGTGTCGTCAGAACCAGGATCAGCGTGCCCAGAAGAATGCAAACCGCAATAAAAACCAACATGCCTCCGGCAATGGCGGGAAGTTTCGGGTGAATGGACGCCAGCCCGGCACCCTGAAGCCACCAGATAACAACAAAAACAAGCGCAATGAGGATGCAGCTTACGGCCATAAGGCCCACGAAAAGACCCTTGGAGGAACTGGTTATTTTGGAATCATTCTCTACCACGAAGCTACGCCCCCTTCCCCATATTTGTGCCGGGATCGATGCGGCAGCCGGCGAGAAAATCCCGGACAGGAAGTCTCTTCTTGCCTTCCAGCTGGACCTCTTCGAGGATTACACTGCCGCCGGCACAGGCGACCTCGATTCCATCATTTCCTGCTTCAAGCACGGTACCGGGGATTCCCGTACCACTTCCGGTTCTTACCCGATAAATTTTCAGAAATTTATCGTCGAGATAGGTAAAAGCACCCGGCCAGGGATTCATGCCCCGTACCAGATTCTTGATGACCTGAGGATTCGCATTCCAGTCAACAAGGCCATTTTCCTTTTTCAGCATCGGTGCATAGCAGGACAGGGAATCGTTCTGCTTCTCCGGCAGCAGGTTGCCGGCACAGAGAAGGTCAAGCGTTTCCTCCAGGGAATCCGCGCCAAGGACCGAAAGCCGATCATGCAGCGACTGGGTATCTTCCTCGGGATCGATGGGTGTTACCTTTTTTACCAGCATGTCGCCCGTATCAAGCCCCACGTCCATAAGCATGGTAGTGACACCGGTCTCGGTTTCGCCATTGATGATACAATAGTTGATCGGCGCGGCTCCACGGTATCTGGGCAGGAGAGAGGCATGCACGTTGATGCAGCCATGTTTCGGGATTTCCAGCAGAGCTTTTGGCAGGATTTGACCAAAGGCAACCACCACGATCAGGTCAGGTTTCATCTCCCGCATGATGTCGATGAATTCGGGAGCCCGCACCTTGAGTGGCTGGAGGACCGGCAAACCGTGACGTTCGGCAAGTGCTTTGACCGGTGGAGGCAGGAATTTTTGTCCCCGCCCCTTCGGCCGGTCCGGCTGGGTAACTACGGCAAGAATCTCTTCTCCGCGGTCGATGAGCCGTTGCAGTGTCGGGCAGGCAAAATCAGGCGTTCCCATGAAGATGACACGCAGTCGGGCCATTATTCATTCACCTGCTCTTGCTCGAGCATTTGGCGGTATTTTTTTCGGAAAATATCCTTTTTCAGCGGAGAAAGGTGATCCACGAACAGGATTCCGTCAAGATGATCGATCTCATGCTGGAAAGCGATAGCCAGGAAACCTTCGGCCCGGTAGGTCACTTCTTCTCCCTCCAGGTTCAACGCCTTGACCACAACCGAGGCATGCCTTTTCACACTGGCACCATAGTGAGGAACAGAGAGGCATCCCTCTTCGTCGCAGGAAGTCCCTTCGGCATGGACAATAACGGGATTAACAGCAACAATTAAATCAGGTTTTTCACCTTTGGGAGAAACATCGATGATGATCACACGCTGATGAACCCCAATCTGGATCGCGGCTAGGCCAACTCCAGGCGCGGCATACATGGTATCAGCCATATCCTTGACCAGTTCGGTGATCTTTTCATTGATTATAGTTACCGGAGCCGATTTTTTCTTCAGCTCCGGGTCCGGATAGGTAAGTATTCTTCGTATCATACAAGTCCCTGCCTGTTTATTTTGTTTCCACTATATAAATTCGGGCAGGAAAATGCAAATTTTTCATTGCAGGCAGAATGGGGAGCAGGCTACGGGAAAGGAGCGGGAAGGGCTATGCGTGAATCTCCATTTCGGGTAGGAAATTACCAATTCATTGTATCTTCAAAACTGCGAAGCAAGAGCAGAGGCTGTCTGTTCGGAGTCGAGCTGTTCCGGTTCTGCCCGGACTGACTGAGATATCATCTTCTCCTGTCCTCTTCGATGTTCCTACGGGTACGACAAAAAAATCCCCGCGTCTGACATACTCGACGCGGGGATTTCCTGCACAGTGCTTCTTGAAAAGCTTTTATTCCTGCCAGTAAATACAACTGACCGGACAACCGTCCATTGCCTCCTGGATCTTCTCCTCGGGAGCACCAGTCGGATCATACACCTCCGCCAAATTGGCATTGTCGAGGCGAAAAACCTCGGGTGCACAGTCAATGCAGAGTCCACAACTGATACAGGCATCCTGGTCAACAAAAGGAATTCGTGCCATAGGAATTGCTCTCCTTTTCTTTATCCCTTCTCGAAAAAGCTCTTTTCCGCCCCACAGACCGGGCAGACCCAACTATCGGGCAGGTCCTCGAAAGCTGTTCCCGGGTCTACGTTGTTCTCCGGATCTCCGAGCTCAGGGTCATACTGATAATTACAGATCGTACAAGTATATTTATCCATCGTCTCCTCCTTTTTTACCATGAAAGTAACATCAGTGTACTCTTTTTTCCGTGCTGGGCAAGCCCCCTCCCAGCAAAAGACACTTTTCCGAGTTGTATATCGTATACAACAAAACGTCAATCACTGAGGTGCCAGCGGTTAGAAAATATTTTTCTACCCGGGGAAGGAATACCCGAACCCGGAGGGAAACTTCAGGGAAGCAGGTTTGCAAGGGCTGGAGAGGATTGTTGCCTGAAAAGGCTCTGAAAAAAGCGCGGTTCCGGAGGGTGGAGACCGCGCAATGGAGGAAGACGGTCCGAATTGCTTCAGGCCGTGCAGGAGATCGTTCTGGCAGTGATATATATATCGGCAGGTTTCGACTTTACTTTAACGATAAAGTAACCAGTGAAGTTTTTGGGCCTCGCGAAAGTTGACGCAAGAAACAAAAAGATGCGGCCCCGGGAAAGCAGCCGCATCTTTTTGTACAGCACTAAACAGCTACCCGTTATCGGGAACAAACTACTTTGGGGCTTCCAGCACGACGTGGCGAACCTCACCGAAGGTAGAAAGCGGCTTGTCGAACTTCTTCTCGTCACCCACAATCACCAATATCATTTTGTCGGGAAGCAGATATTTCCGGGCTACGCGAAGCACATCCCCCTTCGTTACTTTTGCAATATTATTTCGATAATTCTCCAGGTACCCTTTTGGATAGCCGTAGTATTCGAGACGCGCCTGTTGCGCAACCACCGAGGCAGGAGAAGTAAAGGCGAAAATGAAGGAGTGGATGATGGATTCCCTGGCAAGAGAGATCTCCTCGCCACTCACCGGATGGAGAGTCATATCGGTAATAATACCTTTCATCAGGTCAATTGCTTTTACTGTAGTGGCAGCCTTGGTCTCGGTTTCCGCGGTAAAGGTACCGGGAAAACGGCGGCCGGCACGAAAGGAACTGTCCACATTGTAAGCCAGGCCCTCCTTCGCGCGGACAACCGACATAAGACGGGAACTGAAACCATTGCCACCGAGAATTGTGTTCATTACGCTGATGGCATAGAGGTCAGGATTGTTTTTGTCGATCCCCAGATGTCCCATCCGGATAACCGTCTGGTCAATATCCTTTTTCACCAACAGGACTTCCGACTTGCCGTCAGTGGAGGGCTCCGGCACCAGCGGCAAAGAAACCTCGCCGCGCTTCCAGCCGGCAAAGGCCTTTTTAAGCTTTTCCAGAATCTCTTTACGGTCGAAATCACCCGACACTGCCAGGATAACGTTGTTGGGAAGGAAATAGCGACGATGGAAGGCAACAAGATCATCCCGGATAAGGGAACTCACCGATGCGATGGTCGGATAGCGTCCGAGTGGATGATCCCGGTAGATGGCCTTGAGCAGTTCCCGGTCGGCAACCTCCTTTGGATCGTCGTTCTGGCGGCGAATGGCCTCGATCGTCAGATTCTTCCCCTGCAGAACCCGGTCCTCGCGAAAAGCAGGCACAGTGAGGACCTGTGTGAAGAGCTCAAGGGTCCGGTCCAGGTTCTTTTTCAGGCAGCTCATGGCGACAAGGCCGAGATCTTCGCTGATTCCCGACTCGATGGATGAAGCCATGAACTCCAGTTCATCATCAAGGGCCTCCGGCGAGGTCAGGGCTGTCCCGCCACCACGGAGGACCGCACCAGTCAGGCTCGCAAGCCCGGTCTTATCGGCCGGCTCAAAGACGCTTCCGGTCCCAACGTAGGCCTGGATGGAAACAAGGGGAAGTTCCCGGTCCGTCAGAAGATAGACGATCATACCGTTATCCAGAACAACCCGCTCTGCCGTGGGCACCTGGAAGACCAGAGGGGGGAAGGTCATTTCCCGTGGATCAACAGTCGCCCCGGCAATTGCGGAAACCGCCGGGGCCAGGGAAAGGAAAAGCCACAGGATAGTCAGCAGTATCTTCATCGGGTTGCCTCCCGTTTTTTGATGAATGTCACGGTGCGGTTGTCCGTCACGAAATATTTCCGTGCCGCGTTCATTACGTCAGCCGGGGCGACCTCCGCCACCTTTGCACGGTGTTCGATGAGATAGCGCCATGTTCCGGCAACACTTTCATATTCCGTCAGGCGGTAAGCAAGCCCGCTATTGGAACTCATTGCCTGGATCTCGTCCGCTTCCAGCTTGTTGAGAATCTGCTGGAGTTCCCGGGAACTGACCGGCTCGCGCTTCAGCAGTTCCAGCTCCCCGTAAATGGCCTCCTCAACCTCCTGCATCGTATGCGGACTCCTTGGGACCGCCGAAATGATAAACAGGTTGGGATAGCGGCTGCCCGGCCCAAAAAAGGCAGTGACATCGCTGGCAAGCTGCTGTTCCACCACAAGTTTTTTGTAGAGCCGTGAGTTCTTGCCGTCAGCAAGGAGCATGGTTATTACGTCAAAGGTGTAGTCATCACGATCGGGAATCGTCGGTTTGTGGTAACCAATCATGAATTGCGGTTCGGAATCCTCCTGGATTTCGATCCGCCGCTCTCCAAGCTGTCGGGGCTCAACGGTTGCCACGGGAGGAACCGGCACCCCAGGGGGAAGTGAGCCGAAGTATTTTTCCACCAGAGCAATGGTTTTTACCGGGTCGATGTCGCCAACAATGGCTACAACGGCATTGGCCGGTGCGTAATAACGGTGCAGAAATGATTCGGCCTTTGTCCGCGACAGGTTCTCGATATCAGACATCCAGCCTATGATAGGCTGGCCGTATGGATGGGCCTCATAGGCGGCAGCCAGGAAAGACTCCCACATCTTCCCTTCCGGGTTCGCGTCATAGGACCGACGTCTTTCCTCCATCACCACATTCCGTTCAGTATAGAACTCCCGCAGCACGGCATTGCGCAAGCGGTCTGACTCAATGGCTGCCCAGAGCTCCAGTTTATTGGCGGGCAGGCTTATCATATAGGCGGTACTGTCTTTGCCGGTGAAGGCATTGTAGTTATTTCCGCCGTTTATATCATAGAGCCTGGAAACTTCATTTTTCACCGTGTACTTTCCAGCCGCAGCTTCCAGATCGCTCAACCTCCTGGAAAGCTCCTCGACTTTCTTCGGATCAGCGGACTCCCGTTTGATCTTTTCCGCCATGAGTAACTGAGCTGTTTTTTCTATGGTGTCGAGAAGCGGCTTCTCTTTGGCAAAGTCCTTGGTCCCCAAAGTCTTTGTTCCTTTGAACAGCATATGTTCGAGAAGGTGGGCGATCCCCCGCTCGTCACTCCTTTCGTTGACACTACCGACCTTGAAACGTATCCAGGCAGCAACAGTGGGCGAGGTATGACGCTCCACGAGAAGCAGCTTCATACCGTTCTTGAGGGTATGCTCCCGCACCATCCCCTCAAGATTGGCACCGGATACTGTGCTTACAGAGATGAAGACGCAGAAGATGATCATACATGTGCCGTGTGTGTATTTCATATACAACCTCGCAAGGTGGATCGTAGCAGCAAAGTGCCGTGAAAACTGAAATTTCTGCACCAGGATCAAAAACGACCGGGAAAAAAAATTACTACAAAAGAACATCAGTGGGCCAGGGAACCCCCGAGCGATAGAGTTGCAGAGGGAACGCAAATTCAAATTTTACTATATACAACCGGCCAGGGATCGTCAACACGACGATACCGAACTACTTACAGCACCCGGTCCTTTGCCTTTCCCCTTTGTCTTTTGTCTGGTATGGTATATTCTACATCGAATACTATTTCGTTCCCGTAACACGTTCCACAAAAACCGTGAATCCACCCCGGAGGTTACCCGTGAAGATCCTTGTCAGTGCATTTTTAGTCTGTCTCCTTTCCGCCAGCCTGGCGGCAGCCTCATCCCCTTCTTTCGAAATGCTGTCCAAACTCCCGGTGGTGCGCTTTGGGGACCCGATTCCCGCAACAGACCACATCCTGTTCTTTTCCGCCGGTCAGCCGATCACCATTTCCATCACCATCGAGGGAAGTCTCTTTTCTCAGCCGGCCAAGAGCGAACTGACGGTCACGCCAGCCCGTGAAGTATTCGTTTATAAAGATTGGGCAAGCCTTGACGGTCTGGTCTGGATGCAGCGTAGTGATCTGATTAAAAGCGATGTGGTCGTCAAGATTCCGGGATACAACCATCCCGCGCCGGGCGTGCTGAAGGTACGAATGGATCTGCCCGAAGCCAGGTAGTTTCCATCCGGAAACGGTCCTTTTTCGCCCTGACAGCGTCAATCAGCGGTCTTGTTTGTGCGACGTACAGTAGTACGTCTCCGCACAATCCCTTGATATTCTTGTCAGGACAAAAAATTCCTCGTTTCCGAATTGGAAACCGCTAGTTTCACATCCGGTGTTTCCGGATGGAAACTAGGTAATTTCCATCAGCAGCAACGGAGAACAAACCATGAAATTCATCAATCTGTCGGTATTCCTGGGATCATGCCTTCTCGTGACGATTGCAACAATGATAACCGCCTGCGAGGTTTCGGGCCAGAAAGAAGGCCGGAGCACAAACGCGGAAAAGGTAGCCGATTCCGGACAGATACGGGTATATTCCGTTGAGCGGGGAGGATACTACATGACCACAAAGGTACGGAAAACCGATGACGAATGGCGCAAACAACTTACTGCGGAGCAGTTCTACGTTACGCGAAAGAAGGGAACGGAAAAACCTTTTGCCAATGCCTGGTGGGATAACCACGAAAAGGGCAGCTACCGCTGTGTCTGCTGCGACCTCGACCTGTTCAGCTCCGACACGAAATACGAATCCGGAACCGGCTGGCCGAGTTTCTGGCAACCTGTTGCCTTGGAAAACATCACCACGAAACCAGACAACAGCCTGTTTGTCAAGAGAACCGAGGTCCTGTGCAGCAGGTGCGATGCTCATCTTGGGCATGTTTTTGACGATGGCCCCAAACCGACCGGGCTCCGCTACTGCATGAACTCCGCAGCCCTGAAATTCGTTAAAACCAGATAAGGACACGACAGGCAGTGCCGCTACCAGGTTTTTGCCGATTACCTCGAAAATACCAAGGAGCAGCCCATGAACAAAGTAGCCTTGGGTTCCACCGGCCTGCGTCTCAACCGCCTGATCTTCGGCACGCTCCCTCTCGGCCCTCTGCAGGCGAACCTTTCCAGCACGGCGGGAGGTGCATTGATCCGTCATGCCCTGGAGTCAGGAGTCACCCTGCTTGATACGGCAGAGCTTTATGGCACCTACCCCCATATCCGCGAAGCACTCACCGGCTACAGCGGCGAGGTCCTGATCGCCAGCAAAACCCATGCGACAACAGCGGCCGATGCCCGATCCCATGTGGTAAAAGCGTTGAAGGAACTGGCGCTCGAGCGTCTTGATATCGTGCATATCCATGGTGCTCGACTGGCGGATCCCTGTAACGACCGTGCCGAGGTACTTGAAGAACTTCTGCAAATGAGGCAGGAGGGCAAGGTAGGCCATGTGGGACTCTCCTCTCATTACATCGCAGCATTCCAGGCAGCGGCCAGGCATCCGGATATAGAAGTTGTCCACCCGCTGATCAATCGAACCGGAATGGGCATCATGGACGGCAGCGCCGATGAGATGGCTGAAGCCATCGCCTGCTGTTCAAGAAGCGGCAAGGGAGTCTATGCCATGAAGGCGCTTGCCGGCGGCAATCTCATTTCCGACGCCAGGGCCAGCATCAGGTATGTTCTCGGGCTCCCTGGTGTTGATGCATTGGCACTTGGCATGCTTTCACGGGAAGAAATTGACGCCAACCTGAAGCTCTGTTCTCTCGATGAAGCGAATGACGAGACCTGGGGAATCCTGGAAAAGCGTCGCCGGAAGTTCAAGATCATGGAAAAATTCTGCAACGGTTGCGGTGCCTGTGTCGAAGCGTGTACTGCTGATGCCCTGATACTGGAAAAAGGCGTTGCCACGGTGAAGGAAGAAGAGTGCATCCTCTGCGGCTACTGTGCCGCAGCATGTCCCGAATTTCTTATTCGGGTGGTATGACGAGGGGAATTCACCCCCAAGCGCCTTGCTGAACATGATAAAAGCCCCCATCAGCGACCTTTGCCGATGGGGGCTTTTATCATATCATATTAGGGTTTCCACAGTAGAAACTGTGGCTTCGGAACATTCCCCGGCCTGCAGAAGTATTACGAACGGAGATACTCCTCGATCTTCCGGGCCAAGGTCTCGAAAATTCTCCGGAACTCCTGTTCGTCCTTTTCCAGCAGGGTAACACGGAATCCCTGCAGATGGGTGGAGAAGGAAGAAAGAGGCACAACACAAATACCGGTATTGGCGAGGAGATGATAGACGAACCTTTTGTCCGGAGCGACACCGGGTGCTGTTACCAGTCCTTCCACCAACTCCAGGATCTCGGGACTTTCAATGGGAAGCGTCTGCTTATGGGTCAGCAAACCATCCTGGAAGGCGACCGCCATGTAAAAGGCACCGTTGCTGCGATTCACCATCAATCCCGGCAGGTCCTTCAGATAACTGTAGGCGATATTGCTCATCCGTTCATAGCGAGCAATTCTCTCGTCAAGATAGCTCTGATACTCCGGATGGGAAAAGATGGCCGGCAGGGCTTTTTGGGGCAGCGTGGTTGAACAGACCTCATTCATCTTGGTATTGAGAATGGCGTTCACATACTTTTTGAAGCGGGCATTCTTTTCCGTATTGTAAAATTCGATCCAGCCGCAGCGGGAACCAGGCCACGGAAACTCCTTGGAAATTCCCCGCATGGCCAGGGCCGGAACATCACCGATAACAGCGGAGAGAGGCAGTGTTTTTTCACCGTTGTAGACGATATTGTTATAGACCTCATCCGCGATGACGAACAGTCCATATTCTTTGGCGATGGCGACAATCTCTCGAAGAATTTTTTCGGGATAGACCATGCCTGTCGGGTTGTCCGGATTGATAATAAGAATTCCGGAAATTGCCGGGTTGAATTTTACATGGTTGCGCAGGTCTTCCAGGTCGGGGTACCAGTTGTTTTCCGGCTGCAGACGGTAGCAGACTGACGCCGCATTGGCATGGGCAGTTTCGCCGGTGGAATGGGTGGTATAGGTTGGTGAGGGAGTGAGAATACGGGTTTCCGGTTTCAGGGTTCCGTAGACCTTGGCAATGGCGTCACCAAGACCGTTAAAGAAGATGATGTCGTCCGGTGTGATCTGGACCCCCCCGCGCTTATTGGTCAATTCGCAAAGAAATTTCCGGGTTTCCAGAACACCGCGCGTGTGGCAATAACCGAAGGTTTCGTCGTTCATGACCTCCCGCACCACAAGCTCCTTCATCCAGGCCGGAATCTTCTCCCCCTTGACGATCGGGTCACCGATGTTTTCCCAGTTTATCTTGACTCCGTACCGTTGAAGCTTTTCCGCCACATTAACAATGTTGCGGATCTCATACGTCAGTTCACCCGCCCCAGGATTGACAAGTTCGTTTCGCATACTATCTCCCAGAAGATTCCGTAATAAACAGCAGACACCGTTGTCCGAAAAAGAGAAAGGGCCGTGGGTTGTACCCACGGCCCTTATAAAAACAGATTATTTGTGAGAACTCACATGGCAGCGGATACACGTGCGGCTTTACGCGCCGCGGCGCTGATAGCTCGTGCTGTTGCTAAAGGTGCCATATAGATTGATTTCATAGTTTTTGAGATATCACAAGGTTTACAGCAAGTCAACACTTTTGTCTTGTTACCCGCAGCAAGAAAATCTCTCACCCTCACCCTTCCACCGCAACAAGCAGCTTGCCGTTGCTGTCAGCCCAGCGAAGCCAGCCCTTCAGGCCATCTCCACATCGAATCCGAGCCCACTCGTCACGAATTTCAAGAATATGCATTCTCTGCCCGGAAGGGATACGACCCAGTGACGGGGAGCTATCGAGCGGCTCCTGATGCACCTCCGTCAAAGATACACGCAGATCAGGCAGAAGAGCGACAAAGCTTCCCGGCAGGAAATCCGACCAGCTGAAGTAGTCCCAGAAACGGCGCCCCTGAATCCACCCTTCCCGCCCGGCATCATCATAGGCAACCCGGAACCAGTCCCCCCTTTTGCCTGTAGCAGCAACAGCATACACTCCGGAAGGGGGAGACACGGAGGGAGTAAGTGAGGGAAGACGTGCAACGTCGACCACATCGATCCGATCGATACCTGGTTCTTTATACAGCACAATCGTTTTCATTTCATCGGCCTGTTCGGAGAAAGCGGGCCGAACAAACAGAATGCCAAGCCCGGCGCGTGGGCGGTCTGAGACTGCCAGCGCGGACACGGAGTGCAGCAGCATGACAACAATGCTGATTGCCGCAAAAAAGAGCGAGCTACCAGATTTTCCGAAGTTCCGTGAGATACGCAGCCGACTCATCGCTCCCCTCCCGAGGCGCCCAAGGAGCCCGCTCCTCTTCCGTGAGAGCTCGATACGGCCCGGCCTTGCTCTCAAAAAAAACTGTGCCGCTTTCCAGACTGACCAATGTGTGGAACTCACCATGGGGGATATTCACACCAACGGCCTCGCTCCCGGGAGAAAGTACTGCCGCCTGCACGACATTTCCCCTTTCATCGAAGAAGACAACCCCCAGCCTGCCCCGCAGGGGAATTATCGTCTCATCCTTCTCCAGATCAGCATGGCAGTGCGGAGGAATATACGAGTCGGGCTCCAGGGCATTGAGGAGCCGGTGGCACATTGATTCATCCCGCTGGTGAAAATTGAGATTTTTGCGTTGCCTCGGCGTGGCCTTTGCTTCGCAGGAAACCTCAGTCAGGAGTTCCTGCCTGATAAGGCGTATGCTTTTCATCGAAACCTTCTCCACAGACTCAAGGGAGCCGAATTTTATTTTTGCCAGGAATCAGGAATGATTCCCCAGGCTTCCAACTCTCGCAGGGACATTTCCACAAGGGTTTGCAGTTGTGCCTCCACGGATGGAGAAAGGTCCAATCCCATCTGAATTGATTCCGGTTGGACGCCGAGCAGAACCGTGTCGGGTGGAGTATTCCCCTGAAGAAGGGAAACTGCCAGCAGGTCTTTCAACCCCATTTGATGGGGTGACAGCTTGGTTTCAAAGGCTATCGGAATATCGTCACCGGTGAGCCGGGCGATGGTGCCCGGTGGGCCTCCCGTTACCATTGCATCAATGATCAGGAGATGCTCCAGACCTTCGAGGAAAGGCAGGAGGTCAAGTCCGAGAGTGCCGCCGTCCAACACAGTCACCCCGGCCGGGAAGACATAGTGTGACGCAAGACACTGCACTACTCTGACCCCTACCCCGTCATCCGTCATAACCAGGTTACCTATTCCGAGCACGAGAACTGACAGACTCTACTCCTCCCCTTCCGGAACAGTTTTATAACCACCAAAAATGCTCGAAATGACTCCATTTTTTTCCTTCACATCCATGAGCCAGGCGCTATAGACATGGTGGATGGCAAAGGCAATGAGAAACCACATGACAATCTTATGGGTCAGGCGGAGCCCCTGATTGCTGCCGAAGACATATACCCAACTAAAGACACTGCTTAAAAAGCCTCCGGGAGCATACTGGGCATAGAGAGCGAAGCCGGTACAGATCATCACCAGGTACAGTGCGAATATCCAGAGATACGCAGCGCCGGCCATGCCGTTATGACCCACACAGTGGGGAGGAGTGGGCTTGAAGAACGTGTAGAAGAGGAAGGTCTCCTTCATGTTTTTGCGGCCTTCTTTGAAAAGCCAGGGGGTAAAAACACGCCAATTGGCGTATTTGTTGCCGACAAAGGCCCAGTAGATCCGGGCCACTACGCTAATGGTAAAGGCAAATGCGACAACGAAATGGACGAATCGCATCCAACCCATAATATACTGGGAGGGGTTGTGAGCAAGAGACTTGCCCCAGCCAATATAGAGACCGGTCACCGACAGAATCAATATGGAAAAGAAGTTAACCCAATGAACGATCCTGACTGGCCATTCCCATACATATCTGATTTCGATTTTTTCCATGGTCAGCCTCCTACACTACCTTTACCGTAACCGACTCACCATCTTCCGGGTCAAAGAGATGCACCGCGCAGGCAAGACAGGGGTCAAAGGAATGAATGGTTCGCAGGATTTCGAGGGGCCGTTTCGGATCTGCCAACGGCGTCCCCACCAATGCAGCTTCATAGGGTCCACGCTGTCCCTTGGCATCACGCGGGGAGGCCAGCCAGGTTGAAGGCACAACTGCCTGGTAATTGAGGATCTTCTGATCCTTG
>RPRC01000160.1 GCA_003857395.1 Geobacter sp. | reverse complement strand
GGTAGGGAAAATCCCCATGAATATGGCTAACTCGACAGTGGACATGTTATCCCTTTCCGGCCACAAACTGCATGCGCCAAAGGGCATCGGGTCTCTGTATATCCGCAAGGGAGTGCCCTTCCGGCCTTTCCTGGTTGGCGGTCATCAGGAAAGAAGCCGTCGGGCAGGGACTGAAAACGCTGCGGGAATCATTGCGCTTGGCAAGGCCTGTGAAATGGCCGGTGATTTTCTTGAAGAGGAAAACACCAAGGTAAAGGCGCTACGGGATCGTCTGGAGTCCGAAATTGTGCGTCTGATACCGAATGTGCGGGTGAACGGCGGCGGTGCCGTGCGTTTGCCGAACACTACTTCGGTTGCGTTCGAATTCGTTGAAGGCGAGGCGATTCTGCTTCTGCTCAACGAGAAGGGGATCTGCGCTTCCTCGGGAAGTGCCTGTACGTCCGGTTCGCTGGAGCCCTCCCATGTCCTTCGTGCCATGGGTGTTCCTTTTACCTGTGCCCATGGTTCGATTCGTTTCTCTCTTTCGCGTTTTTCGACCGACGATCAGATCGACACGATCATTCGGGAGCTACCCCCTGTTATTCATCGATTGCGTGAGATGTCGCCATTTGGCAGGGAATTTCTGCAGAACAAATGATAGCTGCCTCCTGAAAATTGCAAGCAGGGCGGCATTGCGACGAATGACAAAATCTTCAGGGGCGGGTTACTCTCGCCCCTGTTGCGTTTGAAGACATCTATTCTCCACGATTCAGTACCTATCGAATGGGTACTGTTGGGGTGAAAATATTTTGCTGTTAACAAGAGGAGCTTCCATACTGTCATGAAGCGTAAAATAGCTGCAGCAGTTCAAATAGTCTTTATCCTGCTGGTCATCGGTTTTGGCACTTATCAACTGTATCAGGGGAACTTCGAGGCGAGTATTTCCACCATGCCGTTCCTCATCGTCTATTATCTTTTTGTAACGATGCGGCAGAAACGAATTCGTGAACAGGAGCAGCATGAAAAGGACGATGATGGAGAGCTTCCCCGTTGAAATCGACCGGCACTTTCCAGGGTGCCGGTCAGTCAATTAATCTGTATGAACGGGAAACGGAGACTTATTCATGGGCTACCGCAATCTTCAGGAATGTGTCCTTGACCTTGAGAGGCATGGTGATCTGATTCGTGTTGACCATGAGATTGATCCCTGTCTGGAGGTGGGCGCAGCCCAGCGTCGTGTCTACAGGTCCGGCGGTCCGGCGCTCCTCTTTACCCGGGTAAAGGGTTGTGAATTTCCGATGCTCGCCAATCTTTTTGGCACCCGGAGCCGGATCCGCTTTCTGTTCCGGGACACGCTGGAAGCGATGGAGCAACTAGCCGGGATCAGGAGAGACCCTCTGTCATTCTTGCGGGATCCACTCGGCGCGGCTGTTCTTCCCCGGCATGCCTATCATCTCCTTCCCGCAAAGACCCGCTCCGCACCGGTTCTTGCAAACCGGACGTCAATCTCTCAACTCCCTCAACTCAGGTCGTGGCCCGCGGATGGTGGCGCCTATATCACGCTCCCGCAGGTGTACACAGAGAGCCCCGCTGCGCCTGGCTGGCGACATTCAAACCTGGGGATGTACCGTATCCAGCTTTCAGGCGGCAGCTACCGGCCTAACGAAGAGGTCGGCGTTCACTATCAGATTCATCGTGGTATCGCAGCCCATCATGCCGAGGCTATCCGGTTGGGCGTCCCGCTCAAGGTGAATATCTTTGTCGGCGGCCCGCCAGCCCTTACCCTTGCCGCGGTAATGCCGCTCCCCGAGGGCATGCCTGAAATAGCCTTTGCCGGGCTCCTCGGCGGCCGCAGGGTCCAAATGATTCAGCCCCCCGGAGAGCTTCCGATCCTTGCGGAAGCGGATTTCTGTCTTGTCGGCGAGATAGATCCTGAGAGGATTCTCCCGGAAGGTCCCTTTGGTGACCACATCGGCTACTACAGCCTGACCCATGATTTTCCCGCCATCAGGGTGAAGAGCGTTTTTCACCGGGATGGGGCAATCTGGCCTTTTACCACGGTGGGGAGGCCTCCCCAGGAAGATTCCGAGTTCGGGGCGTTTATTCATGAATTGACTGCACCGCTCATTTCAACCGTCGTACCGGGAGTACATTCCGTTCATGCCGTTGACGCTGCCGGAGTGCATGCCCTGCTGCTGGCCATTGGCTCGGAGAGATATGTGCCATACCGTCCTACGAGTAAGCCGCGGGAGCTCTTGACCCTGGCCAATGCCATTCTTGGCCAGGGCCAGCTTTCCCTTGCCAAGTACCTGCTGATTGCGGCCGAGGGAGACAACCCCGGACTCGATATCACGGATGTCCCTGCGTTTCTCCAACACATGCTGGAGCGGGTTGACTGGCGCCGAGACCTGCATTTCCAGACCTGTACCACCATGGACACCCTCGATTATACCGGCTCCGCTCTCAACGAAGGCTCCAAAGTGGTGATTGCCGCGGCGGGCCCTGCCATCCGCAGCTTGCCGGCTTCATTGCCAACTGATCTCCGCCTTCCATCGGGTTTTGCCGACCCGAGAATCTGCCTTCCCGGAATTCTCGTTGTCAGGGGACCTGCCTGCCAGGAATACCGTGAGTGCCTGACAGCGGACATGGCTGCGTTTTGTGACTTCTATCGAGGAAATGCCTCGGTTTCCTCCTTTCCCCTGATTGTCATTGCCGATGACAGTGAGTTCACTGCCCGAAACCTCAACAACTTCATCTGGGTAACCTTTACCCGCTCAAATCCCGCAGCGGATCTCTACGGCATTGGGGCTTTCCTGGACTGTAAGCATTGGGGCTGCCACGGACCCCTTGTTATCGATGCCCGCAGAAAACCGCAGCATGCACCGCCTCTGGTGGATGATCCCGAAATTGAGAAGCGTGTCGATGCGCTTGGTGCTCCGGGTGGTCCACTTCATGGGGTAGTATGACAATACTGTCCACTCCTCAAGTAACGCTGATGTAGGCTGTATGTATCGATGAAGTTTTCAAAATTTCTCTCAGCAGGAGATGTTTGAAATGACGATTGCCAAAGAGCCGCGAAATAAGATTAATAAAGCCTTTTCTTCGTCAAAACAACTCTTCCGGAGCATCCTTCAGGCAATTCCCGATCTTGTCTCCGTTGTAGATCGGGATTTCAGGGTTGTGTTCTCCAATCTGCGTGGAGAGCATGAGGGTCTACATCCTAAAGTTCTTAGAAAAAAGTCAAAGCCGTACTGTTACGATCTCTACTCCCCTGGTAGTGAAAAGCACTGTGACAGCTGCCATGCACAGGAGGTTTTCGATACCGGTAAAGTTGTGGTTACCGAAAGTTATCATCCGAATGCCGGACATGTGGAAATCCACTCTTTTCCTATTTTCGATGAAGCCGGGACTGTTGAAATGGTTGGCGAATACCATCGGAATATTAATGCCAGACGTCAGGCGGAGGAGGCGCTGCGGGAAAAGAATCAGGTTCTGGAGGAAATAATCAACGCCTCTCCTCTGGCTATTATCGCCCTGGACGAGAAGATCAATCTCACCCTCTGGAATCCGGCCGCTGAGAATATGTTCGGCTGGCAAAAGGATGAGGTGCTCGGCAGGCCCTACCCGATTGTCTCCGAGGATTGCCAGGATGAACTCATGGAAAACATTCGCAGTCTCAACGAAGGGGTGTCGCGTCGTACCATGGAAACCCACCGTATGCATAAGGACGGTACGCTGATTGATGTGAGCCTTTCTACCGCACCCATGCTGAATCGCGATGGAGTGACCATCGGCTACATGGCAATTATGGCAGATATCCGGGAGAGGAAACAGGCTCAAGAAGCTCTCCGGGAATCCGAAGCGAATTACCGGACCATCTTTGATGCAGCCAATGACGCCACCTTTGTTTTTGATCCGGAAAACGGCGATATGCTTGATGTCAACAGGAAGATGTGCGAGATGTACGGTTACACCCGTGAAGAGGTCTTGCGGCTCAATGTTGAAAACCTGAGCGCTGGTGAGCCACCGTATACCTACCAGGACGTCATGAAAATGATCTGGAAAACCAAGTACAACAAGTCCCACATGTTCGACTGGCTGGCCAAGGACAGGGTGGGACGGTTGTTCTGGGTCGAAGTTAATATGAAGGGCGCAATAATCAGGGGAGAATACCGGGTGCTGGCGGTTGTCAGGGACATTACGGAGCGCAAGGCTGCCGAAGAGGGAAACAGGAAGATGCAGGAAAGGCTCCGGCAAATGGACAAAATGGCTGCCATCGGCACTCTTGCCTCCGGAATTGCCCACGAGATAAACAATCCGAACAATTTTATCCTTTCAAATGCCCAGTTTATTTCTGATATCTGGCCGGATCTCAACAGAATACTGACTAAGTATGCCGAGGAGCATGGCGAGTTCTACCTCGGCAGGCTGAGTTTCTCGGAAGCAAATGAATTCATTCCGAAACTGCTCGATGGCCTTGTGGAAGGATCTCACCGTATCAACGGAATCGTTACGGGGCTGAAGGATTTTGCCCGTCAGGAAAAGTCCCTGCTTGACCAGAAGGTGCATATCAACAGGGTCGTCGAGGCCTCCCTTACCATGCTGCAGAACCAGATTCGAAAGCACACGGACCGTTTCCAATGCATTCTAGCGGAGAATCTTCCCCCGGTTACCGGCAGCTTTCAACAATTGGAGCAGGTTATCGTAAATCTGATCATGAATGCCCTCCAGTCGCTCCCCGGCAGAGATTCCGGAGTTTTTATCAGTACCTCGTATGTAAAATCCATCGATCAGATCATAATCAAGGTTGTGGATGAGGGTAACGGCATGCCGACTGAGGTTCAACAGGCGATCTTCGATCCATTTTTCACTACCCGTCTTGATAGCGGAGGAACCGGACTCGGGCTCTCCATTTGTTTCAGTATCGTGAAAGAGCATGGAGGTATCATCGAGTGCGAATCGGAACCGGATCGAGGGTCGACTTTCTTAGTGAGACTTCCGGTTACTCAGGGCATAAAAAAGGGGGGTAGAAAGTCATGATACCGGCCGCTTCATTTCCCATTCTTTTGGTTGATGATGAAAAACATATCCTGCTGTCATCAGAATCGGTTCTCCGTTTTGCTGGCATAAGGGAAGTCAGGGCCGTTGATGACAGCCGACAGGTCCTTCCCATTCTTGAAAAGAGTGACATTGGCGTTATTGTGCTGGACCTGTTCATGCCGTATGTGTCGGGCAAGGAGCTTCTTGCTGCAATCTGCCGCGAGTACCCGCACATTCCGGTTATTGTCATGACTGCCGCCGATGAGGTGGAAACCGCCGTCGAATGTATGCGTATCGGCGCTTTCGATTATTTGGTCAAGCCGGTGGAGAATTCGCGATTAGTCTCAAGCGTAAGAAGGGCGCTGGAGATATGCAGTCTGAAAAGTCAGGTCTTGCAGCTCAGAGAGCACCTCCTTACCAACCGGGTCAAACGTCCGGAAGCATTTTCCTCCATAATTACTGCAAGCTCGAAAATGTCGGCGGTTTTTCAGTACTGTGAGGTTATTGCGGAATCCCTGCAGCCCGTAATCATTATCGGCGAAACGGGGGCCGGCAAGGAGCTTGTTGCCAAGGCGATCCATGATCTGAGCGGTGTTCGGGGGAAATTCATACCCGTTAATATTGCGGGATTGGATGACAACATGTTCTCCGATACCCTGTTTGGTCACAAGAAGGGAGCTTTTACCGGCGCTGATCAGGCCCGAAGTGGCCTCATCACCCAGGCAGCGGGGGGGACCTTGTTCCTGGATGAGATTGGTGACCTGAGTGAGCTTTCCCAGGTGAAGCTCCTCAGGTTGCTTCAGGAGCAGGAATATTACCCGGTAGGTTCTGACATTCCTCTTATCAGTGATGCGCGCATTGTCGCTGCAACCAACAGAGATTTGCGTGAGATGACCGCGGCAAAGACGTTTCGGAATGATCTCTACTTCCGTCTTTGTTCTCATCAAGTGATGATTCCTCCGCTGCGAGAACGTGGGGAAGATATTCCCCTGCTTCTCGAATTTTTTCTAAAAGCCGCAGCACAGATTTTCAGGAAAAGCACTCCAACCTATCCAGCGGAATTGGTGACCCTGCTTTCCAGCTACGATTTTCCGGGAAACATCCGCGAAATGAAATCCATGGTATTCGATGCTGTTGCCCGTCATGTAACGGGGATGCTGTCCATGGAGCGATTCCGTGAGGTTATCGGAAATCGTCCGGCCATTTCCGGCCAGGATTCACTTTTAGCGCAGCGTCTGAACGACTGGCTGCTTGCATCGGGTGGGCGCTTTCCCAAAGTGCGTGAAGTGGAAGAGCTGTTAATTGATGAGGCTCTGAAGCTTGCCAAGGGCAATCAGGGAATAGCCGCATCACTGCTGGGTTTTACCCGCCAGACCTTGAATAAACGGCTTAAGGTCCGTAAGGAGAAGAACGGATAATTAGTTTCATTGTTGATGCAATCATCAATTTTCTTCATTCCTGTTTTCGCGGATATGGCGGAAGGATAGGTTTCTGTTTCTGGCATCTCCTCGAATTGCCATTGTCTCCCGCATACCCTTTTAATCTGTGGTACGCAATTCCTTTTAGATATTTGGACAGAAATACACAAAAGACGGGATGAAAAATCCTTTCCATCTGTAAAATATCTTTACAACTTCCCTATATCATTTATTTACAGCGTGTTTTCTCATGAACTGCACTCCTCCCCGCAAATTCCTTTACAGTGTTCCGCTTCTTCAGCGTTACAAGTAATTCTCTAACTAATCAAAAACAAACAGCTTTTTAGATTGGCACGTGTTGGCACAGCCTCTGCTATTAAAAAATGGCATACGGTGCATTGCTAAAGCTTGTGCAGCGAGTCGACACAAAGATCTCGCCGCTATGACATCGCGACACCAAGCTAGGCATAAACAAAGGTTGAAATGATTTTGGCCTTGTGGGGAACCGCAGAGGGAATGGAGGTGACGGGGACTGAAAGAGGATGGCTGGTTCGTTGTGAAAATAGGGTAGCTAGAAGGTGAATGTAAATGAAAAAAATTAACGAGGAGGCAGAAAATGGCATTAGCAGATCAGGTTTTTGATTTCTTTATTCCATCAGTAACTAAAATGGGCATCGGCGCAGTCAAGCAGCTTGGAGCAACGGCAAATTTTCTTGGTGGCACTAAAGCTCTGCTCATTACCGACAAAGGAATGGTCGAGATGGGTGTTGCCGACCAGATTAAGAAGTTGCTGGAGGATGCAGGTGTTCCGACGGTAATCTTCGGGGGAGCAGAGCCCAATCCTACTGACCTGAATATTCGTGCGGGCCTTAAAGTCTACAAGGAGAATCACTGCGACATGCTTGTCAGTCTCGGTGGCGGCAGTTCTCATGACTGCGCCAAGGGGGTCGGCATTGTCGCGACCAATGACGGCGATATTCGCGACTTTGCCGGTATCGACACCGTACCCAATCCACTGCCGCCCTTCATTGCCATCAACACCACGGCCGGCACTGCCAGCGAGATGACCCGTTTTGCCGTCATCACCAACACCGACATTCATGTGAAGATGATCTTCGCAACCGCCAGGATCACACCGACTGTTGCCATCAATGATCCGGTACTCATGGTCGGAATGCCTCCTTCACTGACTGCGGCTACCGGTATGGATGCCCTTACCCATGCAATCGAAGCATATGTGGCTGCACTTGCCAACCCGGTTACCGATGCTTGTGCACTTGCTGCCATCAAGCTGGTAAACGAATATCTCCCTCAAGCTGTGGCAAACGGTGACAATCTTGAGGCTCGGGACAAAATGGCGTATGCCGAGTATTTGGCTGGAATGGCCTTTAACAACGCCGGTATCGGTATTGTCCACGCAATGGCTCACCAGCCAGGTGCTTTGCTCAACAAGCCCCACGGCGTCTGCAACGCCATCCTGCTGCCGTACGGTTGCGACTTCAACCTGATTGCCTGTCCTCAGAAATTTGCTGACATCGCTATTGCCATGGGTGTCAACCCTGCCGGTCTTACCACCATGGAAGTTGCGGAAAAGGGTGTAGCAGCGATCCGTAAGCTTTCCGCTGCTGTTGGGATTCCTGCCGGCCTTTCGGCGATTGGTGTCAAGGAGAGCGATATCCCTCAGTTGGCAGATAATGCCATCAAAGATATCTGCTGCCTGTTCAACCCGCGGAAAATAAAAATTGACGATCTGACAAGGCTCTATAAGGAAGCTATGTAAGACCGTACATGACGGGGGGGTGACAGCCCCCCTGTTTTGATGGTGATCACGGATTGACGGGAATGTCTGTATATTTCAGATGCAGGACAAAATGAAGTGTGGGAGGAGGCGTAATGAAAAAATTGATTATCATGGCATTGTTGGGGGTACTGCTCGCCAGGCCGGAACTCTCTTTTGCTGCAAATGCAAGGGATTATATTCCTCTGCCTGACGGGACAATGCTTTTCTGTACCTATTTCAAGCACATCACGGCAAACACGCTGTTTGCAAACGGCAATAAGGTTAGTAACGATTTCAACCTCAATGCCAATATCGGTATCTTCAGGCCGGTCTACTACACGAATATTGGCAATGCGCTGTATGGAGACGGAGGTCTTACCGTTGACCCGCAGGCGCTCATCTTGTTTGGCGAACAGCACTTGGACGGTGCAGCTGTAGGTGATGCGAATCTTTCGGACTCCGGGCTTGCTGACTCGACGGTACTGGCGACCTTCTGGTTTGTCAACGCGCCAAAGGAGAAACTCTGGGTCGGTTTTTCTCCCTACATCACTCTACCGATCGGTCATTACAACAAAAACAGATCATTCAATCTTGGCAACAACCGCTGGGCTATCAAGCCTGAGCTCGGCATTGTAAAGGGCGTCGGGGAGAATTTCTATGCTGACTTTATTGTGAACGGCGAATTTTATACCGATAACAATGACTTCTACAACGGCGTGACCCAGGTGAAAAAATCACAGGACCCCGTTCTCGGCATTGAGTCGCACCTCAGCTACGATATTACCAAGCAGTGGTACATGTCACTTGACTACTTTTACAATTATGGCGGTGAAACAAAAGTGGAAGGGGTCAAGCAGAATGACGAACTGAACAATCATGGTCTGGGAGTTTCGCTTTTCTGGATGGTGGGCAGCAACAATCAATTGATGATTGAATATCGGAATGATTTTTCCGTCAAGAGCGGTGCAGGAACGGACACGTTCGGAGCACGCTGGGCGTATTTCTTCTGAAATACACGGGAAAAAATGATCTAGAGATCATTACTCCGATTCTTGTCCGCCTTGAGGAGTTGCAAACTATTTTTTTCATCGCGGGCAAGCGGTGCTGTCTTGGTCTCAATGTGTCAAATGACATCACAATTATTGAATTTGCCCGAAAATCCTCCTTTTCGGTATTGGGCGCTGTTTGAATCCGGCGCCCGTTTTTTTGTACCTATGATACAGAAGCGATTCGTGCATTCCGGTGAGGAACTGCCATGGCGAAGTGCATTACTCGTCATAGAAGTCTGCGCAAGTTTTATCTGGTGTGAACGGGGGATCTCATGATGCCGGCAGAGAATGGGCTGTCGATACTCCTTGTGGATGATGAAGAAGAGATTCTTCTCGGATTCAGCCTGATATTGCTGAATGTAGGTTTCCCTCTAGTCGAAACCATCGGGTTTAGCAGTGCTAACGACCGACTGCCTGAATTTTTCGAAGAAGAGCTCCCTCCTCACAATGCCGTGTGGGACTTCACTGGAGCAGAGATAGACCAATTCTGGAACTTCTAGATTTGGATGAGGTCCTCCCAGGAAACGCACCTCCTTCCGGTAGAATGAGGTGTTTTTCCATCCTGCGGGGGCTGCCCGGCACCCGCTCCCTTTCTTTTACTCTTAGTGGGCACGGACACGATACTTGTTCTTTGCTTGTACGCGATGACTTTAGCCAGACGATCCGGCAGGGAATTTTTTAGAGATTCTTTACGGAATCAACAATTAACAGGCAAACAGGTTGTAATAATTTTTGCATATGTAAATTTTCTTTACATCAAAAATAGTGAATAGAATTAACTGGTTGCACAGTTATGGTAACAATGGAAACATGAAACGCTGTTTGTAATAGATCGTGCCGTGAAACTTAACTGGCATAACTGGTAGATATTATAGGCAAAAAAGACATTGGATGGATTGGTACACAACATGCTAATCAGTACAATGACATAACTCCAAAACTTTGTTATTGGGCGAAATATTAATTTCGCCCGCTTTTTCACTACGGCAATACTTAACTATCAGACAAAATCATATTTATACATTAGTAAGTCTATACAGAAATCAAAGTACGGCTTTATATGGTACTAAACCAGTCAATTGACAGGTCAGTAAACAAAGTGAGGTAATTCTTGCCTCAATAATTTATTCGGAGGGTACAAGATGACGGATGTTATTCAAAACGTAGAGCAGTTGATGGTAAATGCACAAAAGTCATTAGCAATCATGAGAAACTTATCCCAAGGCCAGGTTGACCAAATCACTGAGTCTATGTGCTTGGCAGGTTTGGCGCATGGTGCCAATCTTGCTGAAATGGCAGTACATGAAACCGGCATCGGCAAGGTAGACGACAAAGTTGTAAAGAATTACTTTGCCAGCCAGGTGGTGTACGACTACATGAAGGACAAGAAATCGGTCGGAATTGTCGATGAAACGGATGGCGTTATCAGTATAGCGGAACCGTATGGCATCATTGCTGGGGTAACGCCTACCACCAATCCAACCGCAACAACTATGTTTAAAATCATGAGCGCCTTGAAAGGACGTAACGTCATTATTTTCGCGTTCCATCCCCGTGCTCAGGAGTGCAGCGCTGAAGCGGCACGAGTTATGCTGGATGCGGCCGTTTCAGCCGGTGCCCCGCAAGACTGCATCCAGTGGATTGAAAAGCCGTCAGTAGAGGCCACCAATGCTCTTATGAAACATCCAGAAATTTCAATGATAATCGCCACCGGTGGCGGTGCAATGGTAAAGGCCGCATACAGTTCCGGTCATCCTGCACTGGGAGTCGGTCCCGGCAATGTGCCGGTATACATTGAAAAAACTGCTGATCTGGAAATGGCCGTAAGCAACATCATCGCTTCCAAAACGTTTGACTACGGGACTCTCTGCCTCACGGAGCAATCAGTTATTTTTGATGACGAACGGGTCGCAGAAAAAACACTGCGGTTATTCAAGGAAAAGGGTGCTTACCTTTGTGACGGAAAAGAAAAAGCCAAGCTCGAACAAATTATGTTTGACAAAGAAAAAGGGGTTGTCTCTGGACAAATCGTTGGGCAATCCCCCCAAAAAATCGCTCAATTGGCCGGCTTTTCCGTCCCGGATGATGTGAATCTCCTTTTGGTTCCATTGGAGGACATTGGTCCGAAAGACTGGATGAGTCATGAAAAACTTTCTCCGGTACTTGGTTGGTATGTTGCCAACGATAATGATGCGGCGATTCAAGCCGCTGTTGCTCAACTGGAATTCGGCGGCGCGGGGCATACAGCCGTTGCTTTTTCCAATGATGAAACAATTCTTGAAGAGTTTGCCCTGAAAGTTCCGGCTGGCAGGGTTATCTGGAATCAGCCATCCATGCATGGTGTTGTCGGTCTTACCAGTGGGATGGTGCCGTCCTTTACCCTTGGTTGCGGCGCACGCGGCGGTAATAGTACCACTGAAGGAGTTACCTTCAAGAACCTCATCAACATCAAGAGAGTGGCTAGAAGGATTAGGCCTGACGCAACGGGAGAATAGATAAGGGCTGCTTTGGCAAGAGCCCTTCGATGATTTACCTGTCCAGTCGAGGGCTCTTGCACCCGTATGCATAAGTAAGAATTGAATGTAGTAATAGTTTGCGGTGAGAGAGATATCCTCGATTGCCCCGCTTATTGGGAGATGAGTATTGACGTTATTGTTGCCTGTAGATAGTCGATCAGATCAAGAAGTGCCTAGAGGCATAAGCTTCATGATCTCAGTGGGTAAAAGTATCGAAGATAACACAGGCCGGATAGTGAAGTTTCATTTCAGAGGGAGGCTACATATGTATTTCGAAGAATACCAGAAAAAACTTGTTACGGCTGAAGAAGCGGTAAGAAATGTCAAATCCGGCGATTGGGTCGACTACGGCATCTGCGTTGGCCATCCCGTTGTTACCGACACGGCCTTGGCGGCCCGTGCCGGAGAGTTGTCAGACGTCAAGGTCCGGGGCGGCATCAGTATGTGGATGCCGGCGATCTGCTCAATTGAGGACCCGGGGAGACATTTTACCTGGAACTCCTGGCACTGCACCGGGGTCGACCGGAAAATCATCGAAATGGGTTGCGGCTATTATTCACCCATGCGCTATTCGGAACTGCCGACCATGTATCGGGAAAATGTGGAAACCGTGGATGTGGCTATGTTCCAGGTGGCTCCCATGGATGAAAAAGGCAATTTCAATTTCGGGCCCCAGTCATCCCACCTGATGGCGGTCTGCGAAAAGGCCAAGGTTATCATCGTGGAGGTGAACCGGAATATGCCCCGCTGTCTGGGCGGGTTCGAGGAAGGAATCCACGTTTCCCAAGTCGACTTTGTCGTTGAGGGCTACGACCCGCCACTTGCGCAACTGAAAGGAAGCGAATTAACCGACGTAGACCGGAAAGTTGCGGAACTGATTGTTGCGGAAATCCCCAATGGCGCATGCCTGCAGCTTGGCATCGGGGGGATGCCCAATGCAGTGGGGACGCTGATCGGAGAATCAGATCTGAAAGACCTGGGCGTCCATACGGAGATGTACGTCGATGCTTTCGTGGACCTGTCCCGGCAAGGCAAAATTAACGGGTCCCGGAAGAATATCGATCGCTTCCGGCAGGTCTTCGCCTTTGGCGCCGGAACCCAAAAGCTCTATGACTTTATTCACGACAATCCGCAAGTCATGAGCTGTCCGGTTGATTACATCAATGATGTTCGCAGGGTGTCCATAATCGATAACTTTATCTCAATCAATAATGCCGTTGAGGTTGACCTGTTCGGACAGATCTCATCCGAATCATCCGGGACCAAACAGATCAGCGGCACCGGAGGTCAACTCGATTTCGTTATGGGCGCCTACCTGTCCAATGGCGGTAAGAGTTTTATCTGTCTTTCTTCCACCTATGGAAAGGCAGGAGAACCAAAATCCCGTATTGTTCCGACCCTTACCCCCGGTAGCATCGTGACCGCCAGTCGCAGTTGTGTACAGTGGGTGGTAACAGAATTCGGCAAGGTCAATCTGAAGGGTCTCAGTACCTGGCAGAGGGCAGAAGCTCTTATCTCCATCGCGGATCCCGATTTCCGGGATGACCTGGTCAGGGCGGCTGAAAAGATGAAGATCTGGCGGAACAGCAACCGGATTTGATGCGCGTGAATTCTCTGAAAGCATCATCCCTAGTAACGTGTCAACTGCGACCCTTTACGGAACCACAGATTCTGTCCCTATGCCGAAGGAGGTAGCCGAGATGGCAGGAAAAATAAAACAGCTGATTGAAGGGATAATTGCAGAGCGTTCAAAGGGAAATGAGATGCTGGCCAAAGTGGTCAAGACAAAGCTGATTCTGAAGGGGATAAATCCTGCACACTATTCAGACCAGTCTGAAGATGACCCGGCGATAATCAATAAACTGGAAAACATGCAGCAAAATCTGAAGCACTGAAACAGGAGACATTCCATGACAATTGCAATTGCACGTTCTGAAAAGGGCACAGTGGCTGAGGCAGTGCGTGAATTGATGGACACTTTTGCTTCAAGCAAGATAAAGATGCTTGTATATTTCGCTTCGACAAAATATGCCCCTTCAGAGATAAGCGCAAAAATGCAGTCATCCTTCCCGTTGGCGACGATATTTGGGTGCTCTTCCGCGGGTGAGATTTTTCAGGGGAAGATGACGAAGGGATCAGTTGTTGCCATGGCCTTCGATGATGCTTCGCTCGTGGATGTCAAGGTTGCAGTGGTCAAAAACCTGAGCAGAAAAATTGATGTGCGCGATGCCTATATTTCTTTTGAAAGGCATTTCGGTGCGCCTGTCAACGAGATGAAGCCATCGAACTATCTCGGTATTGTTCTGGTGGACGGAATGTGCGGGCGCGAAGAAAGGTTGATGGACGCAATCGGTGACAGAACGAACGTTCTTTTCATCGGCGGGTCCGCGGGAGACGATTTGAACTTTCAGTCTACCCATGTCTACGCCAATGGAAAATCATATACCGATGCAGCAGTCCTTGCACTCCTCAAGCCAGCTGCGCCCTTCGAACTTGTCAAGACCCAGAGTGTCCGTGAAATGGGTGTAGAGCTGGTCGTAACCAAGGCGAATGAGGAGCAGAGGGAGATCGTCGAATTTAATCACAGGCCAGCCGCGCAAGCTTACGCTGGAGCGTTAGGAGTCTCCGTACATGAACTGGCCGCGCTTTTTCCCAGCCACCCTCTCGGTCTGGTTATTGATGGAGAACCATACATCCGGAGTCCGAAGCATATTGCCGGTGACAGCGTATTTTTTCATTGCAGCTCAGTGGAGGGCATGCCGCTCTCGCTGCTCAAATTGACGAATTTAATTGACGATACCAAAGAAACATTGGCGAGATCGATTGCCAAACTGGGCGGTGTTTCGGCTGTTATTGTCTTTAACTGTGCGCACCGGGCGCTGGAACTGGAGTACAGACACCTTACGGATAAATACGGTGCGGTGTTTGCCGAGGTTCCGACAATCGGATTCAATTCCTACGGGGAACAGTTCATCGGTCATATGAACCAGACTGCTACCATGATTTTATTTAGATAACCTGAAGGGGCTGAATCACGAAATACACTGCTCGAAACTATCCCTTGTAGAGCTTCAGTGGGGAAAAGAAATAACAGCTGATTCTGAACGTGACTTTGAAAAAAAGAGAGAAAAGGAGCTAAGCTATGGCGGGACAAGGACAGGGAAATCCGGCGGTTGTCGGATTGGCAGGATTTGGTTTGACGACGTTGCTCTTGCAGTTTCATAATCTTGGCTGGTGCGGAACAGGGGTTGTGTTCTGCACAGCTATTATTTTGGGCGGAGGCGCCCAGCTGGTGGCCGGTTTTCAGGAATTCCGCTGCGGCAACAACTTCGGCTACAGCGCATTTACGGTCTTCGGAGCGTTCTGGCTTTCCTTGGGGCTGATCTGGCTGATCATGGACCTGCAGGGAGCGCCCGGTACTTTTATTGGCAATCATCTACGGGTTACCCCTCAAGATATAGGAATGTTTCTGCTGGCCTTTACGCTGTATGCCGGGATTATGTGGGTTGCCTCGCTGAGAATCAGCTCTATGATGGCCTTTACCTTTACCACGGTACTCATCGGCTTTATCGGACTTGACCTGATATTCCTGGCGGGTCTGAAGTGGCTCATGCCCTTTGTTGCCGTGGATCTGATAATCTGTGCACTCTCAGCCTGGTACATGATGGCACATGTCATCTTCCTGCAGGTATTCGGGAAAGATCTCCTGCCGGTGGGGAAGCCGTGGTTTGGTCGTGTGAAATTGCCGGAAAAGGATGTGGTTGCCGCTTGCGGAACAGTTACTGGTTGAATTGGCTGGGAGAGGAAACG
>RPRC01000159.1 GCA_003857395.1 Geobacter sp. | reverse complement strand
GAATGAAGTTGATCATCCCCAACCGGCCAAAGGTGATTGAAAATGTAGTGGAGAAAATGGCCTGATTTGCAACGTAACCTATTGATATGCCATCTTCACAACCTTATAACTGCGGAAGATGGGTTAACGAGGACCGCACCGCCTATCTGATTCCGGAATTTGAAGATGACGCTCAGAGAGACAGGATTCTCAGGAAATTTTTCATCTCAATCTTCGAGGACCAGCTCGTCGGCTGGTGGACAAGAGAAGCAGACTGGCCCCAGAAAAGGGATCTCCGGACCTTCAAAAAATGGTTTGACCTTCAGTTCCATGCGGTGGTGGAGGATCTTGTGGATGGCGTGCTTTTCGATGAATAACGTCGTGCCTCTACGTGGATTCGATCGTGGAAAACGTTGGACTAGGGGTATCTTTGGGGGTATTCCTAGAAAATCACATTGACAATACTTCGATAATACAGCACGTTAAAAGCTGAATTAGCTTCCCATGCGCCAATAAAAACAGGGACTTAGGCATTTAGTGCTTAAGTCCTTTTTTTGTGTCCAAAGTAGATTCACGCAGATTTTGACGCAGATAATGTGATACCTAGCCTGTCTGCGCCTCTCTTCTTTCCATCGCTGCCGCTCGATCTCGGCCGGAGTTCACCCTCTTCGAAACGCTTGATGATGTTTGCTGCTTCGGCTTCAATCTCCTTAATCAGGCCTGCAAGCTTTCGTGGGAAGTCGCCGGATTTTGATTCACGCCACTGTCGCATCCATGGCGTCCTGTAAGTCAGAGAATGATGTTTCATTGGCAGGTAAAAGAATGATTGATGATACTCCATAATAAAATTTGACAAATAGCGGATGTTGCGTAATACTCCAACCATTGAAATGGGACAAGCTGTAACAAGCAGTAACAGCTGGAAAGGAGCCGGGTACGCAATGACTATTAAGATTGTACGAATACAGGACTGTGCCGATGTGCGGCCCGGCTTTTCCGCCAAAAGTGCAATTGTGAATGACCCTGAAGGCACCCTTCAGGTTATCGCCGCGCAGCATATTACCAAAGGCGAGCCGTACCGCTATATCGAAGAGCATTCGCTGCTCATTTCGCCGCCCAAATTCTACGAAAAGTACCTTGTGATCGCTGGCGACATTCTTTTCATGTCCCGTGGGATAAATAACTACGCCGTGCTGGTAGAGTCCGTACCAAATCCGGCAATCGCGCCGCTCACGTTCTTCATCATACGGCCAAAAGAGAATGTGCTGTCGGGTTACCTTGCCTGGTGCCTCAATCAGGAAATGATGAAAGCCAAGCTCAATGAGATTCGAGCTGGTGCCGGTACTCCAATGATACCAAGCAGTTCATTCAGAGAAATATCTATCCCGCTTCCTCCTTTGGCTACACAGAAACGGATTGCCGAGCTCGGAAGATTACAGATGCTTGAAAAACAGTTATTGCAGCAATTGACAGATGCAACGGACCAGCTGCATAAAGCTATCGGTAAAATATTGCTATCAAATTCAATTCATCATAAGGAGTAACGCCCATGGCTGCTCAGATATCACAGCAGGAAATCAATGATGTCCTCTGGAAGGCGTGCGACAGTTTCCGCGGCACCATAGATGCCGCCGAATACAAGGACTACATCCTCACCATGCTGTTCGTCAAATACATCTCCGATGTCTGGCAGGATCATTATGACGTATACAAAAAACAGTTAGGCAATGACGTGGAACGGATAAATCGGAAGATGGAGCGAGAGCGTTTCGTCCTTCCGGAAGAAGGTTCCTTCTACTATCTCTATGACAACCGGGAAGCTGCTAATCTGGGGGAATTGATCAATATTGCCCTGGAGAAGATCGAAATGGCCAACAAGGCCAAGCTCACCAACGTCTTTCGCAATATCGATTTCAATTCCGAATCCCGGCTCGGCAACACCCGCCAGCGTAACCGCATCCTCAAAATGCTTCTGGAGGATTTCGGCGATCCAAAACTGAATCTGCGTCCAAGCAGAATCGGCAGTCTGGACATTATTGGCGGCGCGTACGAATACCTTATTGGGCGTTTTGCCGCTGATGCGGGGAAGAAAGCCGGAGAATTCTATACGCCGCCAGAGGTATCAATTCTCCTCTCTAAACTGCTCGACCCCAAGCCGGGTGAACGCATCTGTGATCCGGCTGCCGGTTCCGGCTCACTCCTCCTCAAGTGCGCTTCTCATGTCCGCAAGGTATACGGCAGCGAGGACTGTGCCCTGTTTGGTCAGGAAGCAATCAGCAGCACCTGGGCGCTCTGCATGATGAACATGTTTCTGCATAACGAAAACAGCCCCCGTATCGAATGGGGCGATACGCTGCTGGAGCCCAAGCTGATCGAAAACGACAAGCTGATGCGGTTCGAGGTCGTGGTGGCGAATCCGCCCTTCTCTCTGGACAAGTGGGGGGCTGATAAAGCCGGTGAAGAGGCAAAGCGCTTTAATCGCTGGCACCGAGGAACCCCGCCCAAGAGCAAAGGAGATTATGCCTTTATCTCCCACATGATCGAGACAACAACTCAGGGAACCGGTCGGGTCGGCGTGGTGGTTCCCCACGGGGTGCTTTTCCGTGGCGGGGCAGAGGGGACAATCCGCAAAGCCTTCATCGAGGAAAACCTGCTGGACGCTGTCATCGGCCTGCCTGCAAACCTTTTTTTCGGCACCGGCATACCGGCAGCAATTCTCGTGTTCCGCCGGGACCGGGGCGAGCGCACCGATGTTCTTTTCATCGACGCCAGCCGCGAGTTTGACAGCGGCAAGAATCAGAACCTGCTGCGTGAGGATGTCGAGCTTGCTAAAATCATTGAAACCTACCGTACCCGCCAGACCGTAGATAAATATTCCTATCTCGCCAGCCGGGATGAAATCCGGGAGAACGACTATAACCTCAATATTCCCCGTTATGTGGATACCTTCGAGGAAGAGGCTGAGGTGGATATTGCCGCTGTACAGGAACGGATTGTCAACATTGAAAGGGAGTTGATGGAAGTACGGGATCAGATGGCGGTATGCCTGAAGGAGTTGGGACTATGACTAATGGGGAGCTGATCATCTATACAACAGAAGACGGCCATGTATCCATGCAGTTGCGGGTACAGGAAGGAACCGTCTGGCTCACGCAAAATGAATTGGCAGAATTATTCCAGACGACGGTTCCCAACATAAACCAGCACATCAAGAGCATAGTGGCTGAAAACGAATTGACCGAAGAGGCAACTATTAAGCAAGACTTAATAGTTCGATTTGAAGGTGATCGAGAGGTTAAAAGGACAGTTAAGTTATACAACCTCGACATGATCCTGGCAGTCGGCTACCGGGTCCGCTCCCTGCGTGGCACGCAGTTTCGGCAGTGGGCCACCGGCACCCTGAGTGAATATCTGGTCAAGGGCTTTGCCATGGATGACAAGCGCCTCAAGGAACCGGGTGGCTGGGATTATTTCGATGAACTGCTTGAGCGTATCCGTGACATCCGGGCATCCGAGAAGCGTTTTTACCAGAAAGTGCGGGATATTTATACAACCAGCGTTGACTATGACCCGAAGAGCGAAGCTGCGCAGTTATTCTTCAAGAAGGTGCAGAACAAGATGCTTTGGGCTGTCACTGGACATACAGCCTCAGAACTTATCATAGATCGGAGCGATCCGAAAATCGCCAACATGGGTGTAATGACCTGGGAAGGGAGCCGGGTCCGCAAGAAGGATGTAACCATTGCCAAGAATTACCTGAACCACGAGGAGATTGAGGAGCTGAACCGCATTGTCGCCATGTACCTGGACTATGCTGAAGATCAGGCCAAGCGCCGCAAGCAGATGACCATGCAGGAGTGGAGTGAACGGCTTGATGCTTTCCTGTCTTTCAATGAACGGGATGTGCTTACTCATGCAGGCACTATGCAGGCGGCAGTGGCGGAAAAGCTGGCTTTGGGGCGCTATGAGGAGTTTGACACCCAACGGCGCGAGGCTGAACGGGTGGCGGCGGACCGGGAGGATTTGGCGGAGTTGGAGAGGATTGAGAAGGCGGTTTTACCGAAGAAGCCAGGAGTCAACTAGTGAGTTCAAAGCATTTTATCCCAGATGGTTGGAAACGGCTCAGTTTACATCAACTTGCATTGATTCAGACGGGTGTTGCTAAGGGCAAAAAGAATATTAAAAATCCCATCGAATGCCCTTACTTGCGAGTCGCCAATGTCCAGGATGGTCATCTTGACTTAACAGAAATCAAAACAATTCATATCGCCAACAACGAACTGTGCCGCTATTCACTCCGTAGTGGCGATGTTCTTATGACGGAAGGTGGCGACTTTGACAAATTAGGTCGCGGCTTTGTCTGGGAAGAGCAAATCCCCGGTTGTCTCCACCAGAATCATGTGTTTGCCGTCAGGCCCGATCCCGATAAACTGGATTCCTTTTTTCTGAGTTATCAGGCGGGGAGTTCGTACGGCAAAGGATATTTCGTCAGTTGCTCGAAGCAGAGTACAAATCTAGCTAGCATCAATTCGTCGCAACTAAAGGAATATCCTGTCCTTTTGCCGTCACTCCAAGAGCAAAAAGCTATTGTGAAGGTTGTCAAAAAATGGGACCGCTCCATCGACCTCACCGAACGTTTGATCGCCGCCAAGCAGGAGCGCCGCACCTGGCTTATGCAGCAGCTTTTGACCGGAAAGCGGCGATTGCCTGGGTTTGATGGCGAGTGGAAAGCAGTTCACCTTGACGACATTTTCACAAACAGAACAGAAATAAACTTTACTGATTTACCACTTATTGCCATCACCGGTAACGGAGGTGTCGTCAGCCGCGAGGATTTGGTTCGGCGTGATACTTCCAGCGAAGACAAGAGCAAGTATCTCCGTATCTGCCCCGGTGATATTGGCTACAACACTATGCGTATGTGGCAGGGTGTCTGTGGACTTTCGCAGCTGGAAGGGATTGTCAGCCCGGCATATACGATAGTTACACCGAAGGCCGATATTGATGGTGAGTTCATGGCGCTGTTATTCAAGTCCTTGCCGGTCATTCATCTCTTCCATCGACATTCCCAGGGTCTTGTTGATGACACCCTCAACCTCAAGTGGCGGCATTTTGCACAGATCAAGATTACTATTCCCGAGAAAGATGAACAGCAAGCAATTGCATCCGTATTTCGAACAGCCGACCGAGAACTCGACCGCCTCCGCACCCAGCTCGACGCCCTGCGGGAGCAAAAAAAGGGGCTGATGCAGCAGTTGTTGACCGGGAAGATACGGGTGAAGGCGTAGCGGAACGTTTTCCTGACGTCAGGAAAACGATAGACGGATTGTTTGTAGGGGCATCCCCTTGCGGGTGCCCGCCTTTGGGTGATCAAACAAACCAGGGCGGGCGCAAGGCACCGCCCCTACAACGGCTATAACCATTATGACGGTGGACAATTTCTGCGAAGACGGATACCCGCATATGGAATGCTATTCATGACATTCAACCCGGAAATTCATCATCGTCGTTCAATCAGATTACGGGATTACGATTACTCCACGGTCGGTGCCTATTTTGTAACGCTTTGCACCTTTAATCGTGGTTGTTATTTTGATCAATTCCCCCGGTTACGGGAAATCGTTTGCAATGAATGGAACAATATTCCGACACGTTTTCCTACTGTCGCACTGGATGAATACATCATTATGCCGAACCATTTTCACGGAATTATCGTCTGTATGGATATCACACGTGGATATCCAACCAACGGGCATTCGTTGGGAAAACCAGGGTGCCTGCAAGCGGATGCCCCTTCGTTGGGAGATATAATCGGGGCGTTTAAATCATTGTGTGTTGCTGCATGGTTGAGGGCAATCAAAACGGATACTATAAATGCCAGAGGGAAATTCTGGCAGAAGAACTATTATGAACACGTCATTCGCAATGAAGATGAATTGAACCGCATCCGTAAGTATATAGTTGATAACCCGACGCAATGGGAATTTGACAGGGAAAATTTGAAGATAGGTCAACAACCACAAAAAATTGAAAAATGGATGATTTGAAATTCATTATGGTAGGGGCATCCCCTTGCGGGTGCCCGCCTTTGGGTGATCAAACAAACCAGGGCGGGCGCAAGGCACCGCCCCTACAACGGCTATAACCATTATGACGGTGGACAATTTCTGCGAAAATGGATACCTGCATATGGAATGCTATACATGGCATACAACCCGGAAATTCATCATCTTGAAATGATTACGATTATGTAGGGGCATCCCCTTGCGGGTGCCCGCCTTTGGTCTTTGGCCGGTCATGCAGCGCAATGCGCCGCCCCTACCGTCAGGAAAATGATCCAATATGGAGCATCACATGAACCTCTCCTACCTCGAAGATTTTGACTCTGTTATCCCGGCAATACAAGTACTGCATGCCTTGGGCTGGCAGTATCTGAGCCGAGAAGAGGCATTGCGTTTGCGCAACGGCAGGCTGGATCAGGTCGTGCTGACGGAGGTGTTGCGACCGTGGCTTGAGACCAATAACCGGATCGAGGTAAAGGGAGAAACGCATCTTTTCAGTGATGCAAATATTGCTGAGGCAATCCGTCGGCTGACCGATGAGCCGTTTGACGGACTGGTACGCACCAACGAAAAAATCTACCATCTGCTGACCTTGGGAACCAGCCTGGACCAGACCATTGCCGGTGACCGCAAGGGCCGCTCATTGCGTTACATCGACTGGCAAAACCCTGAGAAGAACCAATTCCACGTTACCAACGAATTCGCAGTAGAACGGAGCCGCTCCCACGAAACGGCCAGACCCGACCTGGTGCTGTTCGTAAACGGCATTCCCCTTGTCGTCATTGAATGCAAACGCCGCGACAGGGATCATCAGGCCGGACAAAAGCAGATTGAAACTGCAATCGAACAGATGATCCGCAACCAGAAGGACGACTACATTCCCCACCTGTTCCAATTTGGTCAACTACTGATCGGCACCAGCGTCAATGAAGCACGGTACGGCACCATCGGTACGCCCCGTAAATACTGGAGCGTCTGGAAAGAGGAGTCCGTAGGGGCGCCGCTTGCTGCGCCCGCACAGGAAGTTCATGCCACCGCGAACACGCGCTTACCCGCGGAGGTAGAGGCAAAGATATTCGCTCCCCTGGAAGAAAAGGATGCAGAGACTTACCGGGATGCCCGCCGCTATTTCAATGAGCTTTGGGCGGGCGGTGATCGCCTGCCAACGGTACAGGATAAAACCCTTTGGGCACTGCTCCGTCCGGAACGTCTTCTGGAATTGGTGTATGGCTATGTCGTTTTCGATGCCGGAGTGCGCAAGATTGCCCGTTACCAGCAATTCTATGCCGTCAAACGCACTATCGAGCGGGTCATCCCCTTGCGGGAAGGAGTACGGCAGGGAGGCGTGATCTGGCATACCACCGGCAGCGGCAAATCCCTGACCATGGTCATGTTGGCCAAGGCGCTTGCGCTTCATCCCGCCATATCCAATCCCCGCGTGATTATCGTCACCGACCGTGTCGATCTGGATGATCAAATCTGGCGTACCTTCGGCGCTTGCGGAAAATCAGCCGAGAAAGCAAACACCGGCGAGCATCTTGTCCGGCTGATAACCGAAGGCAAGGCCAGCGTCATTACCACCATCATCAATAAGTTCAGCACGGTTAAAGGGAAGTATGGCGTAACTGATACCAATCCCAACATTTTTGTCCTGGTGGACGAGAGCCACCGTACCAACTATGGAACCACGGCGGCCCAAATGCGCCGGGTTTTCAGCAATGCCTGTTACCTGGGATTCACCGGCACGCCGCTCTTGAAGATCGAAAAAAGCACGGCCCGCAAGTTCGGCGGTTTTATCCATTCCTACACCATGCGCCAGGCGGTAGAGGACGAAGCCGTGGCGCCGCTGCTGTACGAAGGGCGCATGGCGCTCCTGGAGCAGAACCAGGATGCCATGCAGCGGTGGTTTGATCGCGTTACCGCCAATCTCAGCGACGCCCAGAAAGCCGATTTGAAGCGAAAGATGGCCACCAAAGAGGCGGTGCAGAATGCTGAGCAGCGCTTGCGATTGATCGCTTATGACATCAGCGTTCACTATCAGGACAACTTCAAAGGGACCGGCTTCAAGGCGCAACTGGCGGCATATAACCGCACGACCGCCATTCTCTACCGCAAATTTTTCAAGGAATACGGCATGGTGGATGCCGAAGTGATCATGTCGCAACCTGACACCAGAAAGGAACACGAGTCGATCGAGGAAGAGGACGAATCAATCGTCAATGCCTTCTGGAAAGAGATGATGCAACGCTTCGGCAAAGAAGAAGAGTATGTCAAACAGCTGATCGCCTCCTTTGGCCGTGCCGACGGTGTTGAAATCCTGATTGTGATAGACAAGCTGCTGACAGGGTTTGACGAGCCCCGCAACACCGTCCTTTATATCGACAAGGCTCTCAAGGAGCATAACATTCTTCAGGCTATTGCTCGTGTGAACCGTATCTTCACCGGCAAGGATTTCGGTTATATCGTCGATTACCGTGGTGTGCTCGGTTCCCTGAATGAAGCCATGAATACTTATGATGCCCTGGGAGGCTTTGAGCCGGATGATGTGGATATGACCGGTGCCATTATCGATACTCATGCGGAGGTGAAAACATTGCCGCAGAAACACACGGATCTGTGGGATGTGTTCAAGGAGGTTGCCAATAAACTCGACAATGAGGCAATGGAGCAGCACTTGGCTCCGGAGGACCGGCGGCAAGCATTTTACGAGGCACTGACCGCATATCAGCAGACGCTGGCCGTGGCGCTGGCGACAGAGCATTTTTATGAGGATATCCCCGGAGAGCAGATAAAAGTTTATAAAGAAGACCTGAAACGTTTCCGCAGCTTGCGGGCTTCCGTGCAGCAGCGCTTTGCCGAATCAATTGATTACAGCCAGTATGAAAAGCAAATTCGCAAGGTGATGGACAGCCATATCCAGGCTCCGGACGTAGAGGTTGTAACCAACTTGGTGAACATCTTCGATGTGGATGCCTTTGATCAGGAAGTGGAAAGGCGCATTGGCCCGGCTGCAAAGGCGGACGTCATTGCGAATCGTCTTGCAAAGACCATTCACGAGCGGATGGATGAAGACCCGGTATTTTTCAAGAAGTTTGCCGATCTTGTCCAGAAGGCTATTGACGACTACCGGAACGAGCGAATCAGCGAGGCCGAATACCTCAGCAAGGTTTCGGAATATCTTGGGACTATCCGGCAGGGTCACGATACGGAACTGCCGAATGGGCTCGCCAGTTACCGGGAGGCACCGGCCTATTATGGTGTAGTTGGCGAGGTGCTGGAAAACTACGGTCCTGCTCAGGCCGAACATGAACAGATTGCAGCGGAAATGGCAATTGCCATTGAAAAGATAATTGACCCGCTGAAAGGGCGTGACTGGACCGTACGGGATGACATCCAGAAGGGGATGGCTAATGCCATTGACGATTTCCTGTTTGAGGCCCGTGACCGGTATGGGGTCAACTTGAATACCCCTGACATGGACGCTATTATCGAGCGCTGCCTGTCCATAGCCAAAAAACTGGCAGGTGGCTAAGTGACCCAGAAGGATAGCATAACCTGGGGATCGGTAGAAATACCGTACCACTACTCCCATTCCCGCCGAAAAACCGTTGGCATCACTGTTCACCCAGACCTGTCTGTTACGGTCAGGGCTCCCCATGGTACGAGCCTTGAAACCATCAGAGCTTTTGTCCATCGCCGTGGATCATGGATCAGTAAAGCGTGGAGGGATTTCGAGCAGTTCCTGCCAAAGCAACCGGAACGCCGGTATATAGCCGGGGAGACACATCGGTACCTGGGACGGCAATACCGATTGAAGATTGAGACGTCAGAGGCGGAAAGTGTCAAGTGTCTGCGAGGATATCTGTGGGTGAAAGCCAAGGGGGAAATAACACCGGGACGGACAAAGGAACTGCTTGAAAATTGGTATCGCCAACACGCCAAAGTGGTATTCCAAGAACGATTGGCAATCTGTCTCCAGAGAGTTCACCGGGAAGGGATCCCTTCCCCTGGGTTACTGATCCGAAAGATGTCAAGTCGCTGGGGAAGCTATTCGTCAGCAGGGCGGATCACTTTGAACCTGGCGCTCATCAAGGTACCAAAAGAGTGTATTGATTACGTGATAGTCCACGAGCTTTGCCATCATAAGGTGAAGCACCACGGGCCGAAGTTCTGGAAGCTGTTGCATCGTCTGATGCCGGATTTTGAGGAACGGCGTAAGAAGCTGAACTTATTTGCAGATTGACACGATATCCTGATAAATAGAGAAATGACATGACCATAACCCGCAAGAGAATTTTCATCAGCGGCATCAAGAAATCCGGCCACATCCTTGCAACCCCGCATGAGAAGGGAATAGGCGGAGGTACCCAGCAACACACGTCTCACGACCATTGCTCCGTATCTATTTCCCGCTGATCCTTGAGGGATTTGTCGAACACTGCTGCTTCTTCCTCGTTCCAAAGTCCAAGGAACTGTTTGAATTCACTTTCGGCGCAGGTTTTTTTCCTGCGTGCAAGTCGCGCCTGCTGCTCGGCCCCTTTTTGCAAAAGTGAGAGAAACGCCTTGTTCAGACTCACCCCCCTGCTTTTGGCCTCTTTTTAAGCGATGGTCTCGATGTCTTCAGGTATGCCCCGCAATGTTATCTGTCGCATTAGATCACCTTCCGGACGAATTATTCTGACTCATTCTGACTCACCATGTTGCGTCCGTCAAGTGCCGACTTGGAGTGGAACGGCACTCCGCTTTTCAATCCAAATCAATGGGGTCTACGAACTGACCCGCGCCCTGCCGGAAAGACTGCAATCAGCGCTGCCAACCATCGAGGAGATCGAGGCGGAACTGCAAAGTGAAGTCGGAGAGGGGAACGATGAGCCTTGAACGCCTTCTGAAGCATCTGCAACGACAGCAGGTGACGGCCGTACTCAAGGAGCTTGAAGTTGAGGAACAGGTTCGTCTTGAAGGCAAAGGAGCCGGCGCCCGCGCCCGCTTGCATTTGATCCCGGCCATTGCATGAATTGACTGATTTCCGTCAATTACCCGTCAATTATTGGTTGAATTGGCCGACTCTTGTCGAGGCTGCAATTCAAAACGTCAATTATGCAAGACATGAGTCCGTCAAGAAAGGTATAATACCATCTCCGACAAACTGAAAGTCCCCAAAGCCATGCAGCCGGCATACGACACCGTTGCCGGACATCCCCTGTTCCAACGGCTATCGTGCCAATCAGGGAAGAACAAGCAGAAGAGAGCCGGCAGGAACGAGCATGTTTTATCCAGTAAAAATCGAGGTACTCCATGACATTCACCAACCGCATCGCAGACGCTGAAAAGCTACAGCAAGAGATCAACCGGCACCGCCGCTTGAAAGGCGAGGCGCTCAGGCAGTTGCGGGAATACTTCCGCATCGGCCTCACTTGGGCAAGCAACGCCCTGGAAGGAAATAGTCTGACCGAGACCGAGACCAAGGTGGTCATAGAGGACGGCATCACGATCGGCGGCAAGCCGCTCAAGGACCACTTCGAGGCCATCGGCCACGCCGAGGCCTTTGACTACCTGCAGAAGCTGGCTCGGCGCAAAGAGATCAGCGAACGGGACATCCTGAAGTTCCACAAACTCTTCTACTACCGCATCGATGAGGCCAACGCCGGTCACTACCGCAAGCAGAACATCATCGTCACCGGCACTGACTTCGTTTTCCCCGCACCGAGCGAGCTTAAGGGTCTGATGACGGCCTTTGCCGAGGAGATCCCCCGTCTCAGGGCGGAGAAGCATCCCATCGAGTTTGCGGCGCTCCTGCACACTCGGTTGGTCACTATCCACCCGTTCGTTGACGGCAACGGCAGGGCCGCCCGGCTGCTGATGAATCTTGCCCTGCTCCAGGAGGGCTACCCGGTGACCATCATTCCGCCGGTCCTGCGGAGCGAATACCTGGCAGCGGTAAGGGAAGGTAACATCGGCAATGTTGTTCCCTTCGTGAGCCTGCTTTCCAGCATGGTCTGGGAGAGCCAGCGCGACTACCTGCGGTTACTGCAGAGCCTGGATAGGAAGTAATAACACAGCAAGTCCACACAAAAGCCAATGGAAGAAGAGAATTCCTCCGGGGCACTACCCGGCACCTTGACCCTGGACAGTCTCCGGCATGACCACCCGTCAGTACCGTTCAATCCCGAGGCTTTTTGGTGCTGGTATCAGGCGAGCACGCTGTGATTAAGGATCACGACATGTCGCAGAACAAATAGTGGTGAGGGAGTAAATGCTAAAACAACAAGCGCCAGCATGGGAGCATGACTACGAGGCTTTCGACAAAAAGTGCGAAGAATGGAAGCAGCGGGATTGGGTTGCATGGCTCAACGACAATCTCTCGTTCCCCTTTGAGGTTAGGCGGGTAGAAGATGAGGACGATGCGTATTTTACAGATATTGCCGATAAGGAGCCGTTCAGGCTCGGGCACATCTTCACAGTCTTGAAGGCTGAGCTTGATGACGATCTGTATGGTGTTATCGTCAAGGTTTCCGAAGGCCGGAGAAGAGGGCATGTCCCTTTGTGTGATGTGGAAGTAGCAAATAAGAACGATTCCAACTACTGGCCGGTTCGCGAATACGCCGTCTGGTTTGCCAATCGATACTAACCCCCGATGGGGGGATATAGGAGATATCGCTTTGAATGCAGAAGACCTTATCAGCCTTCACCCCAATGATGTCTTTTACGTCTTTGTTTCTCAATGGCAGCCCGATCCCGAAGCGGTCAACCCGGAAAAACAGGGTCGTAAGGTAATAATGTCGATGCTGAGACCTGCTCAGTCCGGAATGGTCTGTGTCTGTGGCAGTGGCAAGAGTTTTGTTGCATGTTGCAAACGGCGCAATTACTGGATTCTGGTTTGTGACAACCCGGATTTCAAGGGTTACAGTAAGGTTGAGATACACACAGCGAAGTATCATCCGGCAGATTGTCAAGCGGTGAAAGCTGCACTGATTGAAGACGAGCGGTTTAGGTGCAACGATGACAGCGATGAGAATCCGCACTGGCTGTTTCACAACAATTCTCCCTATCGGTTTACGGAGTATGGTGAGATCAATCTGGGAGACATCGAGCTGAAGCCGGACGGAAGCCTGTTCGTCACTGCCATGAGTAAAGTGCGCATGAAGGTGATGCGAGAGATTCTCGAAGGGCAGATTGGCCTGGCAGAACCGGAACTGACGGTTGAGGATACGAAGGGGCGAATTCCCAAGCCGTTACGTCTGAAAGACCTGCAACACGGCATACAAGAGACATGATTGAAATATTTTCTGAAGATGGAAAGGAATCATATATGACCGACAAGTGGTATCATCCTTTACGTTTTCTGCTCAAGCGGTTCTCCCTCTTTAACAAGTATATAGATATGAGCCATTGACTTTGAGTAATAGAAACATTACTATATTTACATGTCTGAATATTGTTTCCGGGAGGTCAATTATGCCTATGTACGAATACTCCTGCACAAAATGCGGTCAGCGATTTGAAAAACTGGAGAAAAAGGCGGCGGCGGAAACTGTGGTGTGCCCGAACTGCGGGTCAACCGAGGTAAACAAAGAATTTTCGTCTTTTTCCTCGACCGGGTCGGTTTCAATAGAATACTGCGGCAGTGAGGGCTGAAGTATCTGAGCGATGCCAGGTTGGCATCATAAACAATCAGGTATGGAAAATTAAGCATTACGGTGTTTGATGAATGACCGGGCCGGCAGATATTACAAGGTACCGGGCAGATTGCCTCCTCTGCGAAGACGAGCTGATCTTCAGCCATTCTGTTGCGCAGAGTAAATGAAACTATTGCTGCCCGGAGTATGAAACTGCTGTTCTCTGCGCTTGCGGACATTTTGTATGACCACTATTGAGGAGACACTATGAAAGGCTTCTTTATAATCATCGCTGTTTTGATTGTCTGGGTTCTTCTGCAAAAATTTATTCTGCCAAGACTTGGCATAGCTACCTGAATGTCTGATGCATGCGATCTCGCGGGCCGAGATCATGAAAAGAAAGAGATCGGTAGCAGTGACGCAGTTAAAGGCAGAAACTACGATTCAAGGCAGAAATAGAGGCAACTTTATCGCCGCGGCGGAGCGATACTTCCGCGTACTGCCGGAGCACTCGAAACGTCTGAGTGGAGGGGTGAAGAATTCCTTCACGCCCTCACCGGGTCCAGGTGACGCAACGCTACAATGCGCCGACCGTGAATTGCAGCAGATAGCAGTATCCCAGATCGGTCAGACCTATCTTCCGGTACCCGCTACCGGAAAGGAGGGCTTCCAGCTCCTCCGGCGCCCAGCGCATGTCCATGGGCGGGCCGAAAGACATCTCTTCCTTCTTGCATTCGATAATCGCCAGGCGTCCCCCCGGCTTCAGCACGCGGCGAACTTCAGCGAAAATACCCTGCGCATGGCGCGAAACCTCAGGGATGTGGAAGACGGTGGACAGGAAGCAGACATCAACGCTGTTGTCGGCAAGGGGTAACGGACCGGTAATGTCGCAAACCCCGGCTGTGATATTTCCGGCGCCGTGGGAAGATGCATCCCCTGCCACGCGCTCAATCATCCGTGCTGATTTATCCAGTGCGTACACCCTCCCCGAATCCCCGACGATGCGCGCCGCCTCCATGGCATAGTTTCCGGGTCCGCACCCCAGATCGAGAAAGACATCCCCCTGTTCCAGCGCCAGCGCGTTGAATACTCTGCGCGGATCGTGCATCCAAAAGCTGCTCGGCCCCCGTCCGTGCGCGCCCTTCTCATGCCCCTGCCGAAGATCGTTCCGTTCCTTGTCAGACATCGCAGTGCATCCCATCCTGTTATTTTCTCTCATAATCCCTCCACGCCGCCAGCGACGACACTATCCCCGCGGTGCGGCTCCTTACGTCCGACAGGTCATGGCTATCCGGCCGGTTCCGGATATCACCCAGCCTGCCGTGCAGATTCAGTTCTTCTTTGTCCCTGAACCCGCCAACGATATGCCACCTGTCCAGCACCAGGAAACCGATGTGTTCCAGAAAGGAGCGAAGCCACATGGTCATGGGCTCGGCTTCATGCTCTCCGATGTGCGGTCCGGCGAATGTGCCGAAGCAGACCCCGAATTTACCTGGAACAAGCGGAGAAGACGGCCGGATGAGACCTCGCGCGTTATAGCCTTTCAGGGCGGTCTTGACGAAATCCATCATGCATTGCGTTGGCAGCCAGTCAATCACCGGTGAACCAATGAAAACCAGGTCATAGTCATAAAAATCAAGTTCCGTATCCCTGGCGACCTTTACCATCTCGCAGGGAAGCAGCTGCGCTTCCACGGCCTCGCGAATCGCCTGAGCCGCTTTTTCAGTATTGCCGCCCAAAGAATCATACAAAATCAGTGTTTTCATCCATTCCTCCCCGACGGTCAGAAGCTGTAGCGGACCGCCGTATAGATAGTGGTGTTGTCGTTGAACTGCGCGAAAAAGGTCCGGGGGCTCTCTCCCGCGAACACGTTCGCTCCGGCTTCCAGAGTAATGCGGTCCGAGTATTTGTACTGGACATGGGGCCGGAGATAGGCGTCGTTGTCGCT
>RPRC01000158.1 GCA_003857395.1 Geobacter sp. | reverse complement strand
GCCTCTTGCGCTGAATCTGAATTAACGTTGGTTTAAAATAAGGGCATTGCCTTCCATTGCAGGGTAAGATTGTTTTTGCGAGAAACCATCAAACCAGCAAGAGGGAAGACAATGCTTATCAAGACTGTACTGAATCGTCTCGAACGTTTCAAGTCATTCGTGTTTGGAGCAGTTACATTTCAGGTAATCAACGGCTCCGAAGCACTGGTTGTAGAGATAAAAGCTCGGGCGAATTCAAGGCCTGAATGTCCCGAGTGCGGCAGACGCTGCAAGAAGCGAGATACGCAACCAGCCCGTTATTTTGAATACGTCCCGATCTGGGCATACAAGGTTTTCTTCCACTATTCGCCTCGTCGGGTTGCCTGCCCGGAACACGGCGTCAAGGTCGAGTATCTGCCGTGGGCCTATGGTAAAGAACAAATGACCACCAGCTACAAGGTCTATCTGGCCCGCTGGGCAAGGCGGCTGTCATGGAAAGAGACTGCTGACGTCTTCAAGACCAGTTGGGAGAGCGTTTACCGGGCAGTTCAACATGTGGTCGAATATGGCCTTGCCAACAGGACTCTTGATAACATTACCGAGATCGGGGTTGATGAAATCAAGGTGTTCACAGGACACAAGTACCTGACCATGGTTTACCAGTTGAATGCAGGAACCAGACGGCTACTCTGGTGTGGCATGGAGCGCAAAACCAAAACACTGCTCCGTTTCTTTCATGAATTTGGCAAAGAGCGCAGCTTAAATCTCAAATTCGTTTGTAGCGATATGTGGGTTCCATACCTCAAAGTAATCAGGAAAAAGGCTCCAAATGCCTTGAATATCCTTGATCGCTTTCATATTATGAAGAAGTTCAATGAAGCGATTGACCAGATTCGCCGGGGTGAGGTCAAACTCTTCAAAGCGGAGAAACAGGAAAATGTTCTCCTTAAAGGACGCTGGCTGCTGCTAAAGAGACCAGAGAACCTCAACGAGAAACAGACTACCCGGCTTGGCGAACTGCTGAAGCTGAACATCTCCTCGATCAAGGGATATCTCTTGAGAGAAGACTTTCAGCAGTTCTGGGAATACAAGTATCCGGCTGCGGCAGAAAAATTTCTCGACAACTGGATAACACGAGCTCTTCAGACAAATCTTGAACCGATGCAGAAGGTGGCCAACATGCTCCGGAATCACAAGCCGCTGATCATGAACTGGTTCAAGGCAAAAGGACTGCTTTCCAGCGGAGCGGTAGAGGGCCTAAACCTCAAAGCGAAACTGACTATCAGAAAAGCGTATGGTTTCAAATCTCCTGAATGCTTAAAAGTAGCGCTATATCATACACTTGGAAAACTGCCCGAACCGATGTGTTTGCACATATTTAGCTGACGAACCTGTTTTTTTTCGTCTTCTGTACAAGATCGCCGCAGTCCAGGCCGCTATCGCAATAATGATCAGATATATCTCGACATAGGGGATCTGGAGACGCCATATAATCACCGAAAGCACTGGTGCGCCGATCAGACAGGATAACCAGGCAATCTTGAATTTAGTTGATGCCTCGTGCCATTCGATAGCCATAGAATCAAACCTCCTTCTAAGTTTTTCCACCCCTTGCAGCAGCACGAGTTGCTGCAACACCTGCACTGACAGGACCTCCCGCTTTGGCGGTTGCGATTTGCCGGATGGATGTATAGACCCGTGATGCACCAGAACTGACATTTTGAGCGGAAAGGGATGGAGAACCGGAAATTAGACCTGCGGCCATACCGGGGGCGTGAAATGAAAGGAAGGCAAGCATTGCTGCACCGGCAAACGTATTGACAAAATCAAGTAAACTTGGTTCGGGAGGAAGTGCAAGTAATTTTAGAAAAGGATATGCGACAGCAAGAATAAACGATAAGACCATCAGTTTGACGCCGAATGAAATTATGGCCCCAAACACCTTTTCTGCTATAAATGAAGTCGGTTTCCATATTCCAAAAGGGATGAGTATCAGCCCGAGGGTCGTGATGATACCTAATTCCACATTCACAAGAAAAACTTGAACAGCAATAATTACAAAACAAAGTATGATGGCAAGAAACTCTCCGAAACTAACAATTAGATGGCCTAATGCCGATATAGAATTTGAATTTGTAATTTCAACGACAAGATTTGCACATACTCTAACCCCTTGCTTCATTATTTCAGTTGGATCATTAACAATAGAAGCACCGGAAGAATTTCCCGCTGTATTCCCAACCCAGGTGAAACCGCTTATTACACACTTCACGAGCCATGGAAACGATTGAACTATGAAGATGAAAGCACCAATGAAAATAACCTTCCGAAGGAACTCTTTCAGCGCATTGCCGCTTTCGTCAAATGACCACATCAGCGCATGCCAGGTTATAGTTAGTATGGAAAGGATACCCAACAGACCAAGTGCAGGTTTCAAAAGATTGGTTTGACCAGTTTGACAGACACTAAGAAAAGAATTTAATAAATCGGTAGGTCCGATGTTCATAACGGTTCTCCCCTAATCCTCCCAATATGGTTTTTTGGGCTTTCCTTTTCCTTCCATATACTTATCAGGTGTAAAATCCTTACCCCAGTTCTTCATTTTTTCTCTTGCAGTCACCTCTTCTTTTTCCTTTTCAGATTGGCACCCCTGCGCAAGAAAACTGAGAACAACAACAGTCACAGCCATCATCATTGTTAATATCCTCATAAAGACCTCCCCTATTCCTCCCAATATGGTTTTTTGGGCTTCCCTTTTCCTTCTATATACTTTTCAGGTGTAAAATCTTTACCCCATCGCTGCAATCTCGCCGTTGCCGCTGCCTCTTGTTCGGCCTTTTGGGCCATATACGCCCCTTCGGCCTTTGCAGAAGCGGACATTGTTTGCTGTAACTGAATCAGTTGTTTCGACTGGAGAGCGGCTATCTGTGCAATGGACTGTAAACCGTCCTTAGCCCCTGAGACGGCGTTGGCCTTGACGGAAAGTTTCCGCAGGTCGTTGCTGTCGGAAGTGAACCAATCCTTTGTCTTGCTGATGAGGTCCATAGCATCCCTGTTGGAATTTGCGGTTTCCTGGTTCCATTCAAGGGCTTTCTTGGCGTAGTCTTCACCGGACATATTGCTGAATTTGGAGAACTCAGGATACCTCTCATCGTATTTGCGCTGTAAGGATGAGTAGTCGCTGGCAATGCCCCGGGCTGACTGAATTATTTTCTGCATGTCCTGCATGCCGGTCAGGTCGATCATGTAGTTTAGGTTTTGGAGGTTCTGGGTCTGCGCCGCCAGCTGCTGCAACTGAGTAGAGTACTGTTGCGCCTGGGTCACATATTGTTTGACCATGTTCATGTAGGAAATCATCTGCTGAGAAAACGCACTTGGGTCGAATACAATATCCCCGATACCAAAGACAGCATAAGATGGCGTACTTGCCATGCCGAAGATTACGATGGCCAAAAACAGGGTTTTCCACTTCATGACTTGTGATCTCCTTTCTATCCGGTTGCTAATCGTTGTTTTTCCGGGCCTGAGAACTCTGCAGCGCACTGAAGACCTTTATGCTCGGCCCAGGCTTCGTTGAATCCTTCTTTTCCATGCGCAGCGAGCAGTACTTTGATCATGCGCTGGTCATCTTTGCTGCCAGCGGCGCAATACGCCAGGGCCAGCGGTCCAAGTCCCAGCTCGAAGAGCCTGTTGCCCAGTGGGGATTGGTAGTAATATTGACGCTTCGGCTGCGCCAGGGCCAGTATCCGTATCTGCCGGTCATTAAGACCGAATCGCCGGTAGATTTCCGCCGTGCTTTCCTCCAGGGCCTTATCATTCGGCAGAAAAATCCGGGTGGGACATGATTCAATCAGGGCAGTGGCTATGGGGCTGTTGACGATATCGGAAAGGCTCTGGGTGGCAAAGATGACACTTACGTTGGCCTTGCGCAGGACCTTCAGCCATTCGCGGATCTTTGCGGCGAAGATAGGATTGTCGAAGAATATCCAGGCCTCATCGAGAACCAGCATCGTCGGCTTGCCGTCGAACCTTTTTTCCAAGCGGTGGAAGAGATAGGACAGGACCGCCGGAACCACCGCCGGGGTGTTCATGATGTGTTCCATCTCAAAGCATTGCCATTTACCGTAACTGAGGGAATCTCCAGTTGCATCAATCAGGTGGCCGTGCGGCCCGTCAATGGAGTAGGAATGCAGTGCTTGGCGAAGAAGATTGTTCTGCAGGAGTGCGATAAGCCCTGAGATGGTGCGTTGTTCAACCGGTGCGGTTGAAAGGTTGCTCAGGCCAACCCAGACTTCCTGTTTGACGGTCGGGGTTATTTCGATGTTTTCCCTTATGAGAAGATCCAGAACCCATTCAGAGGCCCAGCTCTTTTCAAGCTCGTCATCTACCCGGGCAAGAGGCTGGAAGGAAAGGCCAGCTATGTCTTCGCCCAGGTTGTAGAAATCCCCCCCTACCCCTGCGGTTACAGCCCTTGCGCTGCCCCCTTTATCGAAGATGTAAACCTGGGCGTCTTGGTAGCGAAGAAACTGGGCTTCAAGGATTGCCAGCAGAACCGATTTACCGGAGCCGGTGGGGCCAACGACCATTGCATGCCCAACGTCTCCAACATGGAAAGATAACCTGAACGGAGTGCTTCCGGAAGTTACGGCATTGAGAAGCACCGGGGCGTCCAGGTGTTGGTTTTTTTCAGGTCCTGCCCACACCGCTGAAACCGGCAGAAGGTGTGTCAGATTCATCGTGTTGAGGATCGGCCGGCGCACGTTCGCCCGGCAGTGTCCGGGAATCGTTCCAAGCCAAGCCTCTACCGCGTTCATACTTTCGGTGATGGTGGTGAAGCCAAGGGAGTTGATGACCTTTTCTACCGCTCGTGCCTTGGTATCAAGGAGATCCTGATCTTTGTCCCAGACAATTACAGTGGCGGTAAAATACCCAAAGGAAACCTCATCGTCGGACAGTTCCTGCAGTGCCTCATCCGCATCGTAGGCCTTGTTTTCAGCATCGGAATCAACCATGACGCTCTCGGAGCCGGATACCATCTCTTTGACGAGGGTGACGATCCCCTTCCGCTTGGAAAACCATTTCCGTTTATAGCGGGTCAGTTCCTTGATGGCCTCTTCCTTGTCCATCGGGATAAAGCGGGTCATCCAGCGGTATTCGACGGCCAGCCGGTTCAGGGTGTCAAGTATCCCTGGGATACTTGTTCCCGGGAACCCAAGCACGGAAATAGCCTTGAAGGCGGTACTTCCAAGGCGGGGTTCCAGGCCGCCGATCAATGGCGTATCGGCAAGAATAGCGTCAAGGTACATGGGTATTTCAGGAACTTTAACAGGATGGCGGTTGAATGAAATTGTGCCGTGGAGATAAGTAAGAGTTTCATCGTCGGACAGCGGCCGTATCTCGGGGATAACGCCTTGCAGAAGGTCCAGGAGCCTCCCGGCTTCGACGCAAAAAAGGTTTAACTGGGCCTTGTAATCTACGGCAACCTTGCTGCTGTGTTCGATAAAGTAAGAAGCTATCCTGTTGGAGACGTCCGAAGGAGGCAGGTACACCAGGTTGAGGTAATAAGAGCTTTCGAAATGGTCATTATCTTCGAAACTGGATCGCCTTTCCTCGTCGATCAGAAGACTGAGCAGATCAGGGAATTCGGCACGAGGATAGACACGTGACAGCTCACGCTGCGCTTCCGCGAAGAACGCCCATCCGGAACCGAGACGCTTGAAGACGTTGTTGAACCTGGACGAAACTGAAACCAGCTCAGTTTCCGTGGCGCTATCAAGGTCCGGTCCACGAAATCTCAGGGTCTTCTGGAAACTGCCGTCCTTGTTGAGAATGACGCCCGGAGCAACAAGGGCCGCCCAGGGAAGCAGGTCAGACAGGCGGTCGGGGTTTTTGCGGTACTCTCTGATTCGATACATGAGTGAACCTCACACACCGTAGTGGTTCTTCTGCTTTATATGTCTCCTGAAGCAGCCGAAGAACTGGGGATCTTTTTTGGTAGCCATCACGGCCAGCACATGCAGAACAATACCGACGGGAATTGACCAATAGGAATGCAGGCCAAGACCGAAAGCGGCAACGAAGGTGCCGTTCAGAATGGCGATATCACGCGGGACACCAGCCAGCATGATCTGCTGGGTGAGACTTCGATGGATGGGAATATCGAAACCGTCTGAAGCCATACCTACCCCCTTCCGTCTTCAGAATCCAGCACCACCGCCGAAGCCGAAAAAGCCGATTCCGAAACTGGTTGCCGTGAAGGCTATAGACAGTCCGAAGGCAATTTGGAGAATTTTTCTAAAGCCCCCTCCCCCTTCGCCGAAAGCCAGCGCAAGGCCGGAAGCTGCAATTGCAATAGCACCAAGAGCCTTCGCCACAGGACCGGTAATTGAGTTTAGAATCTGGTTCAACGGGGTTTCCCAGGGCATGCCTGAACCGGAGGCCAGCGCGTTAGATGCTGCAAACAGGATGACAACAACCACAGCCAGTTTTACTGATCGCTTATGCATTAGAGACCTCCCATGTTTTTTACCGGTCTTTTATATAGAATCTTTTCATTTATTGCTACAAATTTAATGTTTGGGTATGTGGATGGGCGGCTAAGCCTCCCGACTCATCACCAAAACACCGGCCGCCTTTGAGGGGTTATTCCACAAGTGGTTTTCCTTCTTGTTAAGTCTTTTTATTTCTATATCTTGTTAGGGTATCTGACAGATACCTATTCAGGGGTTTCAGGTATCTGGTGGATACTTGACGGGAATTTTCAGGTATCTGACAGATACCTGTTTTTAGCTCTTGCCCGAAATGTGGAAAACTTATGAGACCTGCACATTGGCCCTGGAAAGCAGTGCTGCCAATTGCTCTCTAAGTTCCTTATCCCTAATTTCACCAAGGTTGATTTGTGAAACACCGCTGCTGCTGTTGTTGATCTGGACATTGAGGACCAGTTTCTCAATATGAACAACCTGCAAACCTTCGGCATTCCCGGTGAGTTTGAAGTTCTTTATCTCTGCCCTTGCTGCATCGATAGTCGAAGGAAGATAATCCCACGTCGCAACAGCAGCCGGACGGCCGGAATCATCGGTGAATTCCACTTTTTCCCTGAGACGATAGACGTTGTTTTTCCCGACCCTTTCCTTCGTTATGTAGCCGTTTTCTTCCAGTATTTTCAGACAACGTTTAACCTGGATGGCGCTTATTCCAGATTTTCCGCTTATTGTCTCGATTGAGGGAAAAGACAGGCCAGTGTTGAAGTTGGTAAAGCTCTTGATGACGAGGTAGACGGTGACAGCGTACGGCCCTATTCTGGCAATATCACCGTTATCGATCATGGCCTTGAAGACGTGAAACCAGGTTGTTTCCGCCTTATAGAGTTCGTCCTGTCTTGGTGTGGCGGCAGTATTTCTGGAGATGCATTTCTTACGCACAATTCCGCCTTTTAATTGCGTTGGAAGGGTTAAAATGCTAAAATTAGCACACTTTTAACATTATATTGTTTTATATACGAATAATGTTGTGCATGTCAAGTACTATTTTGTGTCTCTTGAGGCCTTCGGATGATCGATAATGAATGAACGCTTAAAGCTTCTCAGGCAGAACCTAAATCTGAGTCAACGTGAAATCGCTGACGCCCTAGAAATATCGCCAAGGTCATGGCAGCAATATGAGAATGGGGCAAGCATTCCCGGGGGAAAGGTTCTTGAATCTTTGCTGGTAAAGCTCCGTGTAAATATCAATTGGCTGCTTTCCGGTTCGGGACAGATGTATTTCGCGGAAGGTATTGTTGATTACGACAGGGAGTTGCTGATTCAGGCCATTACAACTTTAGAAAGTTGTCTGGTGAAGAAGGGTATTGAGCTTGATCCAGCCAAGAGGGGAAAGGTTGCAGTGAAGCTTTTTGAAAACCTAAAGAGGTCCGGGGTTTCGGCGGAAAATTTAGAGATGGTTGAGAGGGAAGCATTGGAGTTGTTGGAGTTGGTTTAGGGCGTATTGGTGGCAGTTTGATAGGCTTATTTGTTAGTATTTAGAAAACAAACGAGAGGTGAAAATGCAAGATAAAGGGGTTCTGTCACGATTTATGAAAGCTCAAGAGAGCCTGGTCGTTCAACATTCTGATTTTTCTCTCTCTGCTATTTTTGAAATGGTCAACTCAGAGTCTATTAATATAGAACCGCACTATCAGAGAAGAGAGCGGTGGATGTCTAATAAACAGTCGGCACTTATAGAATCTTTCCTATTAAATGTTCCAGTTCCACCCGTCTACCTATCAGAAGATGATTATGGGACATACAGTGTGATAGATGGGAAACAAAGACTTACCTCCATAAGGGAGTTTCTTTCTGGAAGGTTGAAGTTAAAAGACCTGAAAGAATTCCCTGAACTAAATGGTTTTACATTCCAGGAATTACCAAGCCAACTTAAAAATGCACTCACAGTAAGACCATATATTCGAGTAATAACATTGCTAAAGCAATCCGATCCAGAGCTCAAATTTGAAGTTTTTTTACGTCTCAATACCGGTGGTGAAAAATTAAAAGCTCAGGAAGTTCGTAATGTCGCCTTCTCAGGGCCACTTAATGACTTATTGTACGAATTAGCTGATGATGATTTTTTGAAACAAAAAATGAAAATTACCAGTGAAAAATCAACATATTACAAAAATATGGATGACCTCGAACATGTACTGAGATTTTTCACAATTGCCGACAGTTGGCAAGAAATGGGTAAGATTTTAGCTGTTGAAATGGACAGATTTATGTCTGAAAACAGGAATCCTAATGACATAGCCGGGATGAGACAGACATTCACAAACTCTATCAGGGCCGTCGAGGCGATTTGGGGCAATATGGCATTCAATAAACCTCTAAATAATGGTTGGCGCGACCAATTTATATCACCGCTTTACGATGCTCAAATGGTTGCCGTGAGCATGCTTAGCAATAATCAAATAAACGCATTGGCGGCAAACAGCCAAGCGGTTTTAAATGAAACAACAATCCTCTTTAGGGAAAATCAAGAATTTGTAAAATCGGTTTCACAATCAACAAACAACGCCTCCAGCGTTAGAAAAAGGGTTGGTGATCTGCATACCCTTCTCCTGAACATTTCAAGGAGATAAATATGCCACCGTCAAAAGAAACTTTTATCGAGAGAATTAAATCTCTCGATAAATCGTTAAAAATAGAATCCGTAAAGGATAGACCACTATCAGAACGCGAACACAACGAAGTTGCCAGGCTACTAAGGAATGGGCTTGCTGTCGTCGGATTTGCAACTTTGGAAGATTTCATGAAAAAGAAATCTTCCGAAATCATGATTGAAATCGGTAATTCAGCGGTGCAATTCACAGCACTGCCAGAGAAACTAAGGTACGCTTCCACATTTGAAGCAATTTCTGCACTTAATTATCAAATGAGTTATCTCCCAAAAGAGGACAAAATCTTATATATTCAAGAACATTCCCTGAAAATATCATCTACGGCAACTAGTAATTTTGAACTTACACCCCATGCCTTCTATCATGATCAAGCGAACATTAAGGACGAAACAATTAAAAAAATGCTCAAATGTTTCGGGATAGAAAATCCTTGGGGGCAAATGTCAATGCTGTCGTCTAGGCTCGGACTTACAGCATTGCCTCTTGAGGTATCTTTCCAAAATGCATCAAAAAGAAGGCATAAAGCTGCTCATGTTTCCAATGCAGACACTCCCCAAACCGACATTCAACAATATGTTGCTGAGGCAATTGCCATTGCATTGACCTTTGATTGCCTTTCATCCAAAGCTCTTGCACTAATTAAACTTAATGACTGTCAATTTTTATCTGGAACAAAAGTTTTATCTGCTTCTGATATTAAATTTAGAACAATAAAAAAAATTGATGGAAAATGGAAAGAGTACACGGAGGGTAATAGTCGAGCCTACCGAATCAATAATAATATTGGCTTATTACTTCCAGATGCCCATTCGCGCGCAAGCCTCAACAATGAAACGTTAGTCGTATTTGATGAATACAATAAGGTTAATGATTGGCACTGCTATTAAACCTAGCCCAGATAATCGACCTGACAATATACACATTGGGCGCTTCTCAAATACCTCGGTGGAATTCGAAAGGGTGCGTCGTCGCCGGTTATAGCAATCCATCACAAAGATAGATACTCTGCTAGCGCCCAGATCTATCCGCTTGGGGACCCATACAGGGACAAAACTGGGCACAAATCCTCAATAGACCGGTTTTACTGAAAAAGTTAGAGCGACTGCCTTAACAGCATAGCCGCATGGAACTAACTTGCAGCACGCTACGATTTGCAATAACTGCTTTTCGAGGGTATGGTATTGAAATTTTACCAGACAGTAGTGTATTGAGGTAATAATGTCATTCATGAATGGTGATGTAATCCGACATAATTCTCTGGGTATTGGGTTGGTGAAAGGTGTTAGGCCCGACGGTAAACTTGAGGTGTATTTCAAGCGAAAGGGATTGGTACTGATTGGGAAAGATTATTCAAACTTATTACAACTGATTGACCCTGGCCTAAAGGGACTGGAAATCGCGGAAAAACCCGACAAAGCACTGTACCTGGAAGACCTCTCAACCTCCTTCAGATACTTTGGCGATATGTGCGGGCGCAGTGACCCGGTGCAGGCCCGGCAGTGGTACCTGAGAGGGCTGGAAATTGCAGAAGTGCTAGTCGCCCTGGAACCCGGCAATACACAAAATCTGACCTACCTCTCCTTTTGCTTCGACAAAATGGGTGAAATGGATAGACACAGTGACCCTGTGCAGGCCCGGTTCTGGTACCTGAGGGGGCTGGAGATCAGAGAAAAGCTAATCGCTTTGGAACCCGGCAATACGAACCTGTACCTAATCTCGATCTCCTTCATAAACATTGGCAACCTATACGAACACCTTGACCTGGTTCAGGCCCGGCAGTGGCACCTAAAGGGACTGGAAATTGCGGAAGAGCTCGTCGCTCTGGAGCCCGACAACACCGTATACATGCGCAACCTCTCCAACTCCTACAGCCATATGGGCTACATGGACATACACAGTGACCCAGTGCAGGCCCGGCAGTGGTTCCTGAAGGAGCTGGAAATTGCGGAAGAGCTCGTCGCTCTGGAGCCCGACAACACACGATACCTAAGTGACCTCGCTCCCTCCTTCAACCAGATGGGCAACATGGACAGGCTTCGTGACCCGGAGCAGGCCCGGCAGTGGTACCTGAAGGGACTGGAAATTGCGGAAAAGCTCGTCGCCCTGGAACCCGGCAACTCAAAATACCTTAGCTTCCTCTCCGTCTCCTTCAATAATATGGGTGAAGTGGACATACACCATGACCCGGTGCAGGCCCGACACTGGTACCTGAGGGGGCTGGAGATCAGAGAATTGATTATCGCCCTGGAGCCATTCAACACACTGTACCGGCACAACCTCTCCACCTCCTTCAGCAAAATGGGCAACATGGACAGACATAGTAACCCGGTGCAGGCCCGGCAGTGGTATCTGAGAGGGCTGGAAATTGCGGAAGAGCTGGTCGCCCTGGCACCCGGAAACACACAATACCTCTACGGCCTCTATACTTCCTTCAATAATATGGGTGAAATGGACAGACACCGTGACCCGGTGCAGGCCCGGCAGTGGTTCCTGAAGGGGCTGGAAATTACGGAAAAGCTCGTCGCCATGGACCCCGACAACACACTGTACCTGCGCGACTTATCCACATTCTTCATCGATATGGGCAGAATGGACAAACACAGTGACCCGATGCAGGCCCGGCTATGGTACTTGAGGGCACTAGAAATTGCCGAAAAGCTCATCGCCCTGGATCCCGGCAACACAGAATACCTACGACACCTCTCCATCTCCTTCAGCGATATTGGCAGCTTGTACGAAAGCAGTGACCCGGTGCAGGCCCGGCAGTGGTTCCTGAAGGGGCTGGAAATTACGGAAAATCTCATTGCCCTGGACCCCGACCACGTACAATATCTGCACGACCTATACATCACATTTTACAATATGAGTAAAATTTCCGACCCTAATCAGGCTAGGAGTCTGTCGGACTTAACGTTTTAAGCCTGGCAACTCCCCGATAGCTCTAATTGTTTAACCAGCTGTATTTATTCACGAAACGGTCTGTTTTAACTTGCTTTTTTCGGTTTTTCCTGTATATTTATCCAGTAATATCAACTGGTTAGATATCGGAGGTGGCAATGAAATCCAAGTTTGTCGAGGTTGACCGGAAAACACCATATCTGCTCCCACCATCGTTACAGGACTGGTTGCCTGAAGGACATCTTGCCCGGTTTGTGGTCGAGATTGTGGAACAACTCGATCTGCGCTCTTTACGAGATTCATATGCCGGCAAAGGTTCCAAGCCGTACCACCCCGAGATGCTGGTTGCGCTTTTGTTTTATGGTTATTCCACCGGAGTCTTTTCCAGTCGTAAACTGGAACGCAATACCTACGACTCGGTAGCATTCCGTTATATTGCAGCAAATACGCATCCGGACCATGACACTATTGCCGTCTTTCGTCGCCGGTTTCTGCCGCAGCTTGGAAAATTGTTTGCCCAGATACTCATGATCGCCCAGCAGATGAAGGTGTTGAAGCTAGGTCAAGTCAGCCTTGATGGCAGCAAAATCAAAGCGAATGCCTCCAAGCACAAAGCCTTGAGCTATGGGCATGCCTGCAAGCTTGAAACGCAGATTAAGGCCGAGGTTGACGAGCTACTCAAGAAGGCTGAAGCTGCCGACCATGCCGATGTGCCAGACGGTATGAGCATCCCTAAAGAACTTGAACGCCGGGAAGAGCGGCTTAATGCAATCGCCGCTGCCAAGGCCGAGATCGAGAAACGTGCCGCCGAACGCCATGCCCGCGAACAGGCTGACTATGAGAAAAAGGTAGCTGAACGGGCCAAGAAAGAACAGGAAACCGGCAAAAAAACCAAGGGTAAACAACCCAAGCCGCCGGAACCCGGTCCGACTTCCAAAGACCAGGTCAACCTGACCGAAGCAGAGTCCCGGATCATGCCGGTCTCCGGCGGTGGTTTCGAGCAGGCCTACAATGCCCAGGCTGGTGTCGATACAAAAACAAAGCTCATCGTTTCTGCCCATATCACCCAGCAGTCGAATGACAAGCAGGAACTGGTTCCGACCCTTGAAAATCTTGCCGTACTGCCGAAAGAGCTTGGCACCGCCACAGAACTGATTGCCGACAGTGGCTACTTCAGCGAAACCAACGTCAAGGCTTGCGAGGACGAGGAGATTATCCCGTACATCGCCGTGGATCGACAACAGCACAACCAGCCATTATGGGACCGATTCACAGAACCTCCACCACTGCCTGACGATGCTGACTCCGTAACCAGAATGAAACATCGTCTGAAGACAAAAGCAGGCAGGGCAGTCTACTCACAGCGAAAGGTTACATCAGAGCCGGTCTTTGGAATCATCAAGGCGGTCATGGGCTTTCGAAGCTTCATGCTGCGTGGTTTCGAAGCAGTAAAAGGCGAATGGAACCTTGTCTGCATGGCCTTTAACATTAAAAGGCTGCATGTATTGACCAGATAAGTTAAAAAAGAGCAAACACAGCATGGAAATGATAAAACCACAGCAGATTCACCAGATAATGTGGACCCTATGGATGAGATTTTAAGTTAACCAACCAAATCGGGGCTGGCTGACTTACCGTACTCCACAAGAGCGAGGTCAAGTCCGACAGACTCCTAGGCAGTGGAATTTGAAGGGGCTGCAGATCAGGGAAAAGCTCATCGCGCTGGACCCCAACAACACTCTGTAGGTACGATAACGATTTCTTGATTTTGAGGTCCTAAGTATTTTCTGTCCAGATTTACCCTGATGAGCAGGGGCTCACCGCTAAGTCGTTATTCGGTCGCGCGATCGAAGAACGGGGCCGATGACAAGACAGATCAAAGAAAGTAATAACTCATGGGAGATTTCAATGGGATCTAGCGTTTGGTGGTGTAATCAAGGTGAAAACTGGGAATTGGAAAGAGCCAACAAAGTAGTATCCAGCAGTTCAAAAACTACTCGCCTGACTTTTCGTGAAACAGTTGGTCAAGTAAAGAAAGGTGACATTTGTGTTCACTACAAGAATATGCATTTAGTTGCTCTGAGTCAAGCCGAAGAAGATGGGAGGTCCTGCTATGTCCCATTCTCTGATTACGGAGAAGGATGGATGTTTTCAACGAACTACTATGATTTGAAAACACCCATACATCGGAACTTAGTCAATACTGAAATATCAAAGCTGGCATTAATAAATGGTCCCATTATCAAAAACGGTCGAGTACGGTTTGCCTATTTTATCCCATTTTCAGCGGAAGGCTTGCGGATAATCAAAAGTTTTTCGTCAGAGCCTTGGCCAAAATGGGCTGAGTTATAAAGAATAAGCTCATATTTAGCCAAGGTATTAACAGCTATAAATGCTATTAACGGAGATTTTGATGAGATATGTTGTTATTTTAGTTATTTGTTTGTCATTTTCGCAAGTTGCCATTGCGGCAGATAAAACTTCTAAGAGCAAAAAACAAAAAGAAATTACGATTGTTTCTAAGTTACCTACTCAACCAAGTGAAACTCCAATAACAACAAAAATAGAAAAACCAATTCCTGAACCTTGGAAGCCAGTCGCATTTGATGATAGAGTTGAGCGTTTGTCTGAAGGGTACAAGGGATTAAACCCCATTGAATTTCATAAAATGTTTAAGGAAAAAACCTCTGGACTAAAAAAAGGGGAATATGAAACAACAGAAGAGTATAACAAACGTACTGCCAACAAAAACAATTTACTTGCGCCTATAAGTACCAATGAACTTTATGCGTTCCAAATTAGAGGTATTACATTTCAATATAACGCCGATACTCAAATTTATAACGTAATATGGTATTCAGCTCAAGAATCAGATAAGAATTCAGTAACATGTTTTGTAGAAACTATTTACAGAAAGGAAGATTCTTATATTGGTAGTAATGCATTTGGAGCTACTCTTAATATTAATAAAACTGAGGGTCTAAAGTTTTCATTGTCACTCTCAAAAAAAAGCTCATTTGTAAAAGAAATGTTTGATCCACCAGCTGGAATATTAGGCCAGAAATACAGGGGCAACTTTACAATACCATTAGATAAAGCACGTCAGTTGAAAGATAAAACAGTAGGGGTTTTGTACGTAGGTAACGTCACCGATGTTAAACTAATAAAGGGAAAAGGTATTTATAGCGAACCAACTTACGACCATCCAACTAAAATAGAAATTGAAGAAGATGCGGTGCCATTTGATGTTAAAAAAATAGTTTACTATGTTGTCCAGACCGGAGAAATCCTATATCAGAAGTCTTTCTAAAAAAGTGGATGATTGAGGAGCTGATAAGTAATCATTTTTTTAAATGAAGACAATTCCAACATGGCTTACGACCCGCCCTAAACCCGGCGGGTCAAAGCCAAACCCGTTACAGTGATAGGCTTTCATACCAGTGCCCAGAATCATCCGCGCTGGGGAGCCTGATGCAGGCTCGATCTTTCTGCACTAAGAGGCACCAACTGAAAGACTATTTTCGGATACTCTTATTTACGCCGCCTCAAGAGGCTTTATCCGCTCTTCGATTTTCTGCCCTACCCTGCGTTTTGCAAGCCTCAGCTCGTAATCTGCCTGAAGGCCAGTCCAGATCTCCGGCGATACGCCGAAAAACCTACCCAACCTCAAAGCTGTATCGGCAGTAATCGACCTTCTGCCATGGATTATTTCACTGATTCGTCCAGGCGGAACGTCAATCTCCCGGGCCAGGCGGTTGATGCTCAGGCCATGGG
>RPRC01000157.1 GCA_003857395.1 Geobacter sp. | reverse complement strand
CAAAAAGTTCGTAGAAGGTTCCGTTTCTGACCCCCTCCTCAACCTTCTTCTGGTTGTAGAGCGCAATATCCGTCACAATAATGCGGGCAAGACGCCGGGCCTTATTGTGCGCATCCGACAATTGCAGACTCTCGCATGAACTCGTTTTAGCCTCCTCGTCCCGGCGAAGCTCTTCCCGGACCAGCTCCTGATCCAGCAGCTCCTGCTCTGAAATGTGTTCGAGATCAGTCGATTTTTCCTCTTCGGTGGATGTGATGCCCTCCAGATCCTGATCAACGGGTTCCTGCCCGAACACGAGTCGGTATATCTTGGCTGACAAGGCGTCGGGTATATGGTGCTTCTCGATGTAATCATCCGCTCCGTACAACGACTGGGGCTCCCTTTTGTAGCGGGTTTTATCGTAGATGGAAGCAATGAGAATCGTTTTAACAGTGGAGAGCGCAGGTGTGTTCCTGATTCTATCGCAGATCTCGAAACCATAGAGGGTAGGCAGAGCGACATCGAGAAGGACCACATCTGGGAGAAGCTTTTCGATCAAAGCCATGGCCTCTCTGCCATCATGACAGCACAGCACCGTAAAAGGTTCAGATTCAAGAATGTGGGCGACTGAGGCACAGAAATCAGGGCTCTCGTTAGCCACGACCACCGTAACAGCTTTTTCAGCCTGCTCGGGAGCCCTCTCGGGTACCGTGCGAACTTGCGGAGTTGTTTTCCCGGCAACGCGGAAGACTGTGCGGCATCGGCAACATTGCAGGTGGATTCCGTCCGCCCGAATCTTTGAATCGTCAAGCCTGTATCGCGTCTTGCATGTGGGGCAACCCAGCAGCATGGAAGTCCTTTCACTCTTTCAACTTAGTTTTCATCCGGAAACGGTACTTTTTCGCCCTGGCTGTGTCAATCCGCTGGCTTGCTTGTGCGGCGTACCTGTGTACGCCTCCGCGCAACCCCTTGATTTTGACTCGCCCGGAGGGCTCGCCCTGTGGGCAGCCTTCGCTGTCAACTTTTGCAAGCAAAAGTTTCTTGCCAGGACAAAAAATTCCTCGTTTCCACATTGAAAACCAATAGTTTCACATCCGGAGGTTCCGGATGGAAACAACTTAGATTTTACCTGCTTCGGCTCTTAAACCGGGCAATCCGCGTGGCACGGCATTACCGAAAATTGCATCCAGATTCACCAGCATGACCATTACCTCTTTCACCAGGCAAACACCTAGCAGGTAACGGTATCCAGCAACCTTGACCACCGACGGTGGTGGCCTGAGATCCCGAATCGGGATGGTAACCACTTCGGTTACGGCATCGACGATCAGGCCGACAAGCTGACCGGCAACTACCGTTATCAGAAGCCTGCATTCTCCACTGTAGCCGTTTTCCGAAAAACCGAACTTTTTTCGCAGATCCACTACCGGAATGATGGCGCCACGAAGATTAATAACACCTTCCACAAAAGAAGACGCCTCGGGAAGTCCGGAGAGTTTCTGCGGCTTGACAATCTCCCTGACCCGCATAATGTCAAGGGCATAGGTGTTTCGGCCCAGACGAAAGCAGAGAACCTTGACTTCTTGCATATCCCTATCCAAAAGGACTCCCCCTGTACAACCGGTCCCTGAAAACTGCCCCAGACGTCGATGTTGACCGACGTCATTCCCTCTCTGGGCTGCATGCCTCAACAGAGAGAGATATCCAATACTTTTTCCAGATCCAGGAGTATGAGCATCCGCTTGCCATGACGGCCAATCCCCGAAACAAATTCCCTGTCAATTCCCTCAAGAACTGTTGGCGCACCCTCGATTGACAAGGTAGAAAGGTTGATCACCTGATAGACCTCGTCAACGAGCAGACCGAACAACCCCTCTTGCCTTCTGACAATAATAATCCGTTCGCAACCGGGAATTGTATCCCTCACGAGACCAAGACGAAGTCGAAGATTAAACACGGGAATTATTATTCCCCGCAAGGATAGAACACCCGCCACAAAATCAGGCATACCGGGAACTTCAGTTATGTCACGGGGTTTAATAATCTCCCGAATCTCCAGGAGACTTACTCCATACTCCTCGTCCGCAACACGGAAGCGGAGATATTTCAGAAAATTTCCTGCGTTTTCAGTGGACTCCTGCTGCTGATTGTCAATAGCAGCCGATGCCAGCCCCGCGCTCTGGCGCCCGGCGAGAATTTGCGCCACAGGGTCAAAAGTTTCGGCTACTTCGTCCTGAATTTCCAGGGGAAGTAAAGACTCCGCGGCTTCGCCGCTAGAAGGTTCCGAAAAGATTTCCTCTTCAAACACTTCAAGTGTGCCCTGCTCAACCGTCCCGGCAGTGTGCAGGGAATCGGGAGCCAGAGTAGATGCCGATTCGCTGGGCTGCGACTCTCCATTCTTTTCCTGACGAGCTTTTTTTCGTATTTCAGCAAGATTCATGGACAGTTCCCAAACTACCGGCTAGCTGTTGAAGGAAATCCGGAATACCTATTCAGCACAGACTAAAAGTGCAAGACATGTCCCCCCGCCCCTTACGGGAAGGGCTCGATATCCTTGGCTCCAGCAAAACCATGCTTGCTACATAACAATCTCATGACTCAAATCGTCAATAATCACGGCATCAATCAGGGCGGAATCACGAGAAAAACCTTCCAGCAAGGCATTGGTGGCTATCGTGTTGATTCTGCGAGGAACCCCTCTGGATAGCTCAAAAATCCTGAGAACCGCATCGGGCAGGAACAGTCCCGGTACTCCCCCTGCAACAGTAAGCCGGAAATCAAGATACTCCAGTGTCTCCTCCAGATCCAGAGAAGTCAGGTGATACTGGATACCGATTCGCTGACGAAGAGCCTCATAGACCGGATCGGCAAGCTTTTCGCGCAACTCGGGCTGTCCCATGAGGATCACGGAAAGCAGGTTCGTGTCATCAAGCTGGAAATTGGTCAATAAACGTATCTCGTCAAAAACCTCCCGGCCGGGAATCATCTGTGCCTCATCTATGACAATGACCGGAACGATACCCCCGGCATGGCAGCGATAAATTTCCTCGGTAAGCTCCTTGAGAAGGTCGTCCTTTGTGGCCGCGGGAGTGGCCAAGCCGAGGTCGCGAGCCAGGAGGCGCAGAAATTCTATCGGAGTCAGAATCGGGTTAAAGACGAAGCAGAACCGGTATTTTGCGCCGACATTGTCCATCAGGGCCCGCGAGATAGTTGTCTTGCCGCTCCCGATACCGCCCGTGAGCAACGCCACGTCCACTTCCTCCACCGCATACTGGAGCCTTGCGAGCGCTTCCTCATGTACGCGGCTCATGAAAAGGAAACGCGGATCAGGGGTCTTGCTGAACGGTTTCTCCCTGAGTCCGTAGAAACCCTTATACATGGCTATACTCCGCCTTTTGTCGTCTCGGATACAATTCCGCTCACATCCAGAATAAGAATGGTGCGCTGGTCGCCCAGATCCGCAGCCCCAGCTACGCCCCTGACACTTTTAAAGGTATCACCCAGGGATTTGATGACGATATCCTGCTGTCCAAGAAGATCATTCACCATGATACCCACACGCCGCTCTTTCTCGCCAACAACCACGACATAAGAACTGTCGGAAAACTCAGCACACTGGGGGCAATTGAAAAATTTTTCCAGTCGCAGAAGCGGCAGGGTTGCGTCGCGCAGCTGCATTACTTCCTTGCGCTCGACGGTACAAATCTCCACCTCTTCAAGGGAAAGTGTCTCGCGTACCGAAGTAATGGGAATGCCGTAGGTGCGGCCGGAGGTTTCCACCAGCAAGGCCTTTATGATGGCAAGTGTTATCGGGAGTGTTAAGATTACCCGGCTTCCTTCCCCGTGGCTGCTTTCAATCTCTACCGTACCGGAAACTGCGGCGATATTGTTTTTGACAACATCCATGCCTACCCCGCGACCGGAGATATCACTGATCTCTGCTGCGGTGGAAAAGCCGGGCAGGAAGACAATATCCAGAATTTCTTTTTGCGAAAGGCCCGCATCTGTCTCGATGAGCCCCAACTCCAGCGCTTTTTTGAGAATTTTTTCCGGATCGATACCCCGGCCGTCATCCTCGACCTCAATGACAACGTGGTTGCCCTTCTGATAGGAAGAGAGTCTGATGATGCCCCTCTCATCCTTGCCGTTCGCTCTCCTTTCTTCTGGAGTTTCGATGCCGTGATCGATGGAATTCCGAATGATATGCATGAGGGGATCGGCGATGTCTTCGACGATCATCTTGTCCAGTTCCGTATCCGAGCCGGACAGTTTCAACTCAATCAGCTTGTCTTGCTCGCGCGAAATTTTCCGCACAATTCGGGACATCTTTTCAAACAGCTGCCCAACGGGAACCATTCGAACTTCCATTACCCGTTTCTGCAGCTCATTCAGTTTGCGTTCCATCCCCTTGGCGGTTTTACCAAGTTCGACAGAAAGGCCGGAAAATCCCTGGCTCCGCAATTTTTCCGAGATAGATGCAACAGTCCCGTGGAATAAAATCAGTTCGCCGACGATGTTCATCAAGTCGTCAAGCTTCGAGATATCAACCCGCATTGAGTGGGAGATGCTGCGAGCAGTTAAAGTTGATGATTCACCCTCGGAAATGGCAGTGTCGGCACTTCCCTCCTGTTTGGGAAGCGCGGTATTTCCATCGCATTGCACCTCTGATCCTGCAGACAAACCTCCAAGCAGGAGACATGAGGCACCCTTCAGGTCCAGCAATGAGAAAAGCTCCCCCTGCTGTTTCGTGGCCCCAAACAGTATGTCGAACCCGATGCTGTTTTCGAGACCTTCTTCCGCACTCGGCAGCGTGCTGATAACCTCGCCGAAGCCTTTAAGCAGATCAAGCAACTCACCAAGTTCCCGATCAAAGGAATCGAAACTATAGGAGGTATGGATAAGACAGAGGGATTTTCCCCGGGCGATATTCTCCTTGAGGCGATGCTCCTCGTACTCAGTCAGGGCATGGAGAATCTTCTCCGAAATGCCCAGATCAGTTGGAGAAAGCGTGGCGGCTTCCAGGCGAGCGCCGGAAATGCAGGTGGAGATTCTTTCGAGAACGGGAGCGAGATCAGCATGGCCGCCGGATTCGGAACTTGCGGAACGGACGAGGGAGCCAAGAACCTCTAACGCATCAAATAGAACGACCAGGCTATACTCACTCAACTCTATTTTACCGAGACGCAGGCAGTCCAGAAGGCTTTCCAGATTGTGGGACAGTTCGGCAATTTCACTGTATCCGAACATGCCGGCAAGCCCTTTGAGAGAGTGCGCGCTTCGAAAGATCGAATTGACGGTTTCCGGATTTCTCTCCTCATTGCCGAGAGAATCCCCAAGTGACAAGATATCGCCGCTCAGTTGGTCGAATATTTCCTCGGCCTCGGCAAGGAAATCATTGGCAGCCTTACTCAGGGGATCGTGGTAATCCGTCATTGTTTCCTTTCATTCGGCTCACTGGCACACTGGCCACCTGCGGGAATTGCCGGCGCCAATGCGTCATCCGGAACCGGGGCATCCTAACCGATGTAGGCAAGAATCAGTTGCTGCAACCTCTCCGGAGAGAAAGGTTTCACCAGATATTCGTTTGCACCAAGCGCCAACCCCCGCTCCCGGTCCTTCTCGCTGCTTTCAGTGGAGATGATGAAAAGAGGGATCGAACAATAATTAGGATTGTTTCTAATGTAGCTGATAAGTTCCAACCCGTTGATATCGGGCATATTTATATCGGTTATAATCAGATCGACCCGCTCCCGAGGCAATAGACGCAATGCATCAAATCCACTGGTGGCCTCGACAACTTCGAATCCTGCCATGACTTCTATGGTAGCGGCAAGGAAAGAGCGGGTTGCGGAGGAATCCTCAGTAATGAGTATCTTCTTCACATTTTCTCCTGAACTTTTTCATTCAATTTTTGCTGCAAGAGTGCCTTTTCCATTGCCATTCCCGCTTGGGCAAGAAATATTTCCAGAGAATCGGTATCAACGATGGGATCAGTTCCCGGCAGATTATCACCATACAGCAGCGCCACCACTTTCCCTTCACTTACCAGGGGGCCGAGAAAAATCTCCTGAGGCTCTCCGCCTCCCAACTGTTCGAACAGATAACGACTCCATTCGGTTCGCTCAGGACGCTCCTTTACGGTGGTCCTGGTGGAAATCGCTCGGGTAAAGATCGGGTCGGAACCGAGTGGAAGGTGAAGATCGCGAACATGGGCATCGGCAAGTCCATCCGGAGCAACAATACCGAACTGCCCAAGTCCCCTGATCCCATCCTCCCTTACCGTAAAGACAACCGCCCGGTTCATGAATTCAGAGGCAAAACGAAGCACGAGCAAAAGTATGCCCCCATCCAGAGACGGATTATTCAGTTCTTCAAGCATACTTCGCAACAAGGAAACAACCGGTCCATGCGATTCTGAAACCGATATCGGCATGAATTCCTCGCCGAATTCCCGGAACAGCTCATCACCAAGGTTGATAGTCTCGTTTGCAGATTCAATCGGCTTCTCCGGACTGGAGATTGCAAGCTCGCCCTTCAGGCTCTCCGAAAAGACCCGGAAGATGTCCTCGTCGAAGATCTCGGCCCTGCGAGGCTTGAGCAGAAAGGGGTACCCTTTCTCCCGCACCTTCTGCTCGGCATTGTTTGTGTGGTGGTCGGCCAGAACGATGACCGTCAGATCGGGGAAATTGTCATGGATGAGATCAATGAGCTCCAATCCTCCCAAAATTCCTGAACCATCCATTCTGGGCATGATCAGGTCAACCAGGACTATTGGGCGGAAGCCGTCACGATAGAGGAAATCAATCTTGATCAGGGTATCTTCAGTCTTAGAAAAATCGTGGACGGTAAAACCACAATCGGTGAGCAGCGTGGAAAGCCTTTCCCGGACCAGTTCGTCATCATCCACCAGCACAACGATGCGGTCTTCTTTCTGCGCAGGCACGGATGCCTGCCCCTCATCCTGCATCAGGTCGAAAGCAAGGTCACAGCTGTCAAGGAAGGAACCCTCGTCAACATTCCGGGTGTCTTCCGGAATTTCGCCTCTGTGGCGACGCTCGTCCAGGAGCCGGGAACCTTCCATGGCGAGGAACTGAGGGTTCAGTCCCTGCTCCAGAAAACACTGGGTCAGGCCCTCCGAGGGATCTTCACTGGCATCCACGTTTTCCCGCAACTCAAAATCAAACGACCCTTCTGACCAGGCAAAAAGGGCATACACCGTATTTTCTATCTGCTGGCGGACAACCTCTTCTACAAGGTCGCCGGGCACGGAAAAGCGCTGCGTCAGAAGTTCTCCGAGACGCGCTACCCCCCCCTCCTGCGCCTGCAGGGCCAAGGCTTTTCGCAACAAAGCATCGGTAATAACACCGTTTTTAAGAAGGAGTTGCCCCAAGTGGGACTGCTGACCGTCGATCGTGGCCCGGATGACCTGTCCCTGTCGGAAAACGATCGTCCCTTCGCGCCCCCTGCTGAACAGCGAGAGAACTCCCGACTTCCTGCTGAGACTGACTATCTGGAGAATCTCTCCAAGCCCAAGATCTTCCAGGTTACCAACAAGGCTCATAGTGGCAGGGCTCCGCTATTCGGATTCGAAAAAGAGCGGTATCGGTGATGACCGGCCCCCCCGACAGCACAGATGTTTCCTTCGAAACCATAGCCAATGAATATCTGCACGAATACCTCGGGAATCAAAAAATAGTCACGTAAAAAAACCGGCCCTGGACGGCCCGCAGGGGCCCGAAAAAGGCAGAGCCAGCATAAACCATACGCCTTTGCAAGTAAAGAGTTTTACTCCCTCGTCAGTGCTCTCTCCCCCTGAAGAGAAAACGGATTGGCGTTCCGGAAAAGCCGAATGCTTCCCGAAAACGGTTGGCAAGATATCGCTCATAGGATTCCTGGATTCCCTCGGGGGAATTGGTGAAAACGGCAAATTTCGGGGGCTTTGTCCCCACTTGGGTTGCGTAATAGAACTTTACCCGCCGTCCCTGATGGAGAGGATGGTGATGTGAGGTAATCGCCTCTCTGAAGATCCTGTTCAGGTCGGAGGTAGAAATCCTCTTTGTATAGTCCTCCATTACTTCATTCACCATTTGCAGGATCTTGCCGGTTCGTTGACCGCTCAATGCCGAGACAAACACTATCGGGGCATAGGAGAGATACTTCAGCTCAATACGGAGGTTTTCGGTGAACTTTCCGGTGGAGGAATTGTCTTTTTTTACCAGGTCCCACTTGTTCACCACCAGGATACAGGCCCGGCCGGCCTCGCAGGCATAGCCAGCGATCCGTATATCCTGATCGGTGATGCCTTCTTCCGCATCAATGACGATCAGAGCAACATCGGCTCGATCCAGGCTGCGCAGAGCATCCACCGCGCTGTATTTCTCCACCCTCAGGCTGATCCTGCCCTTGCGTCGGATCCCGGCCGTATCGATGAGCTGGAAACGCTTTTTATTGCAGGTGAAATAGGAATCCACGGAATCACGGGTGGTCCCCGGGACCGGGTTGGCAACAACCCTCTCATAGCCGAGAAGACGATTGACCAGGGACGACTTCCCGACATTAGGACGACCAACCACCGCGATACGGGTTATATCCTCATCCTCTCCTGCGTCTTCCGTCCGAGGGAAAGTGGCTAACACCTCATCCATCATGTCCTCGACACCACGATTGTGTTCCGCCGAAACAGGATACAGGTTAGCCACACCGAGAGCATAAAAGTCTCCCAGTTCGGCCTCCTGTTTTTCACTCTCCACCTTATTGAGCACGAAAAAAACCGGCTTGTCGACCTTGCGCAGCATTTCCGCCACTTCACGGTCCGCCGCGATAAGTCCCTGCCGCGCGTCCATGATGAACAGGATGACATCTGCCTCTTCCATGGCCAATTGCGACTGCTCCCGCATCTGCTGAAGCATGCGGTCATCGCTCACCGGTTCGAAACCGCCGGTATCTATCAGGGTAAAAGGAACGTCAAAGCGATCCACCTGGGCATAATTCCGGTCACGGGTAACGCCCGGCATATCGTCGACAATAGCCTTGCGCCGCCCGACCAGCCGGTTAAAAAGGGTTGATTTTCCCACATTGGGACGTCCTACAATTGCTACTATCGGTCTCATTCGTATCCCAACTCCTTCATCATCCGGCGATTCTCCCGCCAGTCCTTGCTCACCTTCACAAACAGCTCCAGGAAGACACGTGCATCGAGAAGCTGTTCTATCTCCAGCCGGGCCTGCCTGCCGATCTTTTTCAGCATTTCCCCCTTTTTGCCGATAATGATCCCTTTCTGGGAATCGCGCTCCACGGTAATAACAGCGGAAATGGAAACCAGTCCGTCAGCACGCTCCTTGAAGCTGTCGATGCTTACCGCCGTAGAATAGGGAACCTCATCGTGCGTCAGACGAAAAACCTTTTCGCGAATCATCTCCGCTACGATAAAACGCTCCGGAAGATCCGTGAGAATATCGTCGGGAAAGTACGCTACCCCTTCCGGCAACAACCCGGAAAGGAGCTGCACCAGCAATTCCACGCCATCGCCCGTTGCCGCTGAGACAGGAACAATCTCTCGAAAAGGATGCAGCTGAGCATGCGCGGCAATCACTTCCAGAAGTTTTTCTTTCGGCAGCAGGTCGATCTTGTTCAGCGCAAGTACAACCGGGACATTAATCCCTCCGAGAACCTCAAGCAGCAGTTCATCAGGATTACCGGTAAACGTGCTGGCATCCGCGAGGAGCAGAACCACATCCACCCCTTTAACGGAAGAAAGTGCTGCTTCCATCATGAACTGGTTGAGCCGCGAACGTGCGTTATGAATCCCCGGAGTATCGATAAAAACGATCTGAGCGCCGGGGAGGTTATGAATCCCCTGAACCCGGTTGCGGGTAGTCTGGGGTTTATCCGAGGTAATCACGACTTTCTCGCCGAGAACCTGGTTCAATAGTGTCGATTTCCCAACATTGGGCCGCCCTATAATGGCAACAAACCCTGATCGGAATGGTGTATCTGGCATGGGAATAGTCCTCTTTCTGTTTTCTGTTCGGTGTTTCCGAATGACACCTTATACCGAATAACGGAGATCCTTTATAATACTGCCCTTTCGAATGCCGTTCGCTCCTTCCACGACAATATCAAAGGGTGAAAGCCGGAAATCTCCCTGGACCCGGTCGATCCGAACGCCGCGCTCTCGCATCAGGCGCTGAATGTTTGAGCGCTTCTGTCCCACGACATCGGCGATTCTCGCAGGCGAACAGAGTACGGTAAGAAGCTCGCCACCATCAGCGTCATGCAGGATCAACTTTTCCAGGAGATCGTAGCAAAGATCAGCCTCCACCAGCTGCCGGAAGGCAGGGTGGTACGCTCCGGCGAGAATTGTACCGGCCGTCTCAAGGTCCGTGGTTGGCTGCAGCCCCATACGAACAACCGGAACCCCTGCGAGGAGCGCATGGTGAAGCAGTATCTTGCACAGGCTTACCGCCTCCCCCAGTGGAAGGGGGCGGTAGCTCCCCTCGGCATGGAGACGGGCCAGGGAAGTGCCCGCCACTACCAGCGTGGGATAGATGCGAAGAAAGTCCGGACGCAGCGCCAGCGCCCGAGCGAGAGAGGTAACGGAGATCGCCCTTGTATCGCCGGGGAGTCCCGGCATGAGCTGGAGTCCCACGGAGATGCCTTCATTTTTGAGGCAGGAGACGGCTTGCTCGACATCCGCGGCACAATGTCCCCGTTCTGACTGCGCGAGAACACTGTCAGCCATGGACTGCACGCCAAGCTCAACAGTACGGACACCCGATTCAGAAAGGAAAGCTGCTGCTGGTGCATCAAGAGAATCCGGGCGCGTGGATATCCTGATGGAAGAAACATCACCGGCGGCAAGCAGATTTTGAAGAGGACCCAGAAGCAGCAACTGGTCTTCACGCGGAAGACTGGTGAAGCTTCCTCCATAGAAGGCAACATCCACCCCGCGACAACCGCTCGTGCGCCGATAGGCAGCGACCTTGTCCCGGATTTCAACCGCCGTGGGAAAGTCCCCGTTTGATCCGGCAATCTTCTCCTGGTTACAGAAAATGCAGCGGTGCGGGCATCCCCGGTGGGAAATGAAAATCGGAACAATGGTTTTCTTTAAAGCGTTTCTTATTTTCCCGTCTCCTCGAACCGCCCAAGAGCTTCCCTCGCTGCGGCCTGTTCAGCCATTTTTTTGCTCTTGCCGATCCCTGTGCCAAGCAGTTTCTCACCAATACGTGCCGTTACCGAAAACAAACGGTCGTGATCCGGACCGGATACCTCTTCCACCACATACTGGGGACCCTTGCCGAGGCGAGCATGGCATAGCTCCTGAAATCTCGTTTTATAGTCACTGCCAACGGCATTGATCTCGGTTCTTTCCAGTAACGGCCCAAAGAGCCCCTCAACCAGGCGATCCGCAGCCTCAATGCCGCCGTCAAGATAGACTGCGGCCACGAGAGCTTCCAGCGCATCAGAAAGAATAGATTTCTTTCTTCGCCCACCGGTCTTTTCTTCACCTCGCCCAAGAAGAAGATATTTCCCGAGCTGAATTCCTTCAGCAACCCCCGCAAGGGCCGGCTCATCTACAAGCGATGCCCTTATGCGGGACAGGTCGCCTTCTTCCGTTGCCGGGAACCGCTCCAGCAGCCTTCTGCTGACAAGAAGGCCCAGTACTGCGTCGCCAAAAAACTCCAGGCGCTGATTATCCCTGAAATCCGCCTCGCGCGCTTCATTAACAAAAGACCGGTGAGTAAGAGCCTCAACCAGAAACTCGCGATTTTTAAATCGATAGTCAAGAACCGCTTCGAGGCCAGCCACCAGTTCTTCCCTGCTCATCCGCATACAACAGCCCTTTCTCCCCCCTGAGCAGGTCTCGTAGACCAAAGCTCTTTTCAGGATATTGGAGTATAAACCATCTATCCCCATTTTATCAACACGATAAGGCATTGCACAGGTTTTTGGCTTGATTAATTCAGACCTCTCACCTATAATTCATCATTTCCATACGACCTTGTCGGAGTGTCCTCAGTGGCCTATTTTATCACTTTTGAAGGTATCGAAGGATGCGGCAAGTCTACCCAGACAGAAATCCTCTCGCGTGAATTGCATACGGAAACAGGCTGCCAAGTAGTGATGACCCGGGAACCGGGCGGATGCCCCATCGCTAACAAGATCAGGGCAATACTCCTCGACGCCGAGAACAGCGCACTGGTTCCCCTTGCCGAACTGCTTCTTTATGCCGCTGCCCGTGCCCAGCATGTGGCTGAGGTGATCAGACCGGCCCTGGCAGAGGGGAAAATCGTCCTCTGTGATCGCTTTACGGATGCCACCACTGCATACCAGGGACACGGCCGCTCTCTCGACCTGTCTCTCATTGAAAACCTGGCTCAGCTTGCCACCGGAGGGCTGACCCCTGACCTGACAATCCTTCTGGACTGCCCGGAAGAGGTAGGCCTCAAACGTGCCATGGCGAGAATCAACGCAACCAGCGGAGCCCGTGAGGAGCGTTTCGAACAGGAGTCCCTCCGCTTTCACCATGCTGTTCGAGAAGGTTATTTGAAACTTGCCGCGGACCATCCCGCCAGATTTATCGTGGTTGACGGGACGCTCGGCATTTCAGAGACCGCCGCGACCATACGAAACGCGGTATTTTCGCGCATTCCCCGAGGATAGAGCATGTCCTTTTCCCGGATCATCGGCTACGACCGGAACATCTCACTTCTCAGACGCGCCCTGGCAACCGGGAAACTGTCTCACGCATACCTTTTCTACGGTATCGACGGCAGCGGCATGATGGACACCGCCGTCGCGTTAATAGAAGCGATTTTTTGCAACGGCACCGATGGTTGCGGAGACTGCCCCACGTGCCGTAAAGTTGCAGGCCTGCGCCACCCGGACCTGCACCATGTGCGACCGGACGGTGCCTTTATCAAGATCGACCAGATACGAGAACTTCAGAAAGAACTTTCATACCGGCCCTTTGAGGCACCCAAAAAGGCCTGCATCATTGAGGACGCGGAGAAAATGAATATTTCCGCGGCTAATGCCTTTCTGAAAACCCTCGAAGAGCCTTCGGGAAATGCGATCCTGATTCTCATCACGACACGTGTGGACGCAGTCCTCCCAACAGTCCTATCCCGCTGCCAGCAGCTTCGCTTCCCTTCGCTTCCCACGGAAACGATTGCTTCGCAATTGCGGGGAAAAGGCGCAGATGAGGATTCAGCTCGCATTGCGGCGGCTCTTGCAGAAGGCAGTGTCGAGCGTGCGCAGGAAATACTGGAAGGGGACTGGCTCAAATCGCGTACTCTGTTGCTGGAAAAGATTGCCGGCCTGACCCCCGAGGGGATCATTCCCTTGCTTGCTGCTGCGGAAGAAAGCGCAAAGGACAAGGAAAGTGCCCTTCATCTTATGGATCTGCTGAATGTTTTCTGGCGTGATGTTCTCCTCACGCACACCGGCTCTCCCGCTATCGTCAACACGGACCTTTCCTCCCTTATCCGGAGTGTTTCCGAGCGGAATTCGCTGGAGAGCGTGTTAGAGAAATTGGAACGAATTTTCCGAACCCGTCAGGCACTGACGAGAAACACGAATCCACGACTGGCAGTCGAGGTACTTTTCATGGGTCTTGCCGACCAGTAACAGACTGCGGAATACATCTGCAACAATGCTGTATGCAGGATTCCCGGAGTCCCTTCCGACTGAAAAGCAGCGTTGCACGAATCAGGCTGAACAAAGTAGCCACCTCTGAAACCCGGAAATTGAAGCAGGGTATCTTTCACTGCGCGACAGTTTGCGCAAATAAATCGAATATCAGAACAGGGGCTTGCCCCGGAGGCAGTTGTGTCAACAATCGTTAAGGTTCAGTTCCAGAAGGCCGGGAGATTGTACGATTTTCTTACCGGAGAGCTGGCAATACAGAAAGATGACATGGTGATTGTAGAAACCGACCGTGGAAAAACTATCGGACTCGTGATACAAGGGCCGCTCACCGTGCCCAAAGAGGATCTCCCGGAAGGGATCAAGAACGTCTTGAGAAAGGCAACCCCCGAAGATATCGAATCAGCTGCCAACAACCGCACAAAAGAAAAGGACGCCTTTGATTTCTGTCTCACCAGGATCAAAGAGCGGGGCATGGACATGAAACTGGTCAAGGTCGAATACCTCTTCGACGCCAGCAAGGCCGTCTTCTACTTTACCGCAGACGGTCGAATCGATTTCCGCGAACTGGTAAAGGACCTTGCCCATGCATTTCATACCAGAATCGAGATGCGCCAAATCGGTGTTCGCGACGAGGCGGGAATGGTTGGAGGTATTGGAATCTGCGGCAGGGAACTCTGCTGCTGTTCATTCCTGCGCGAGTTCGAACCGGTTTCGGTGAAAATGGCAAAGGAGCAAAACCTTGCGCTGAACCCGACAAAAATATCGGGACAGTGCGGCAGACTTCTCTGTTGCCTGGCCTATGAGTACGAAACCTATTGTACGTTAAAAAAGGGTCTGCCGAAATGCGGCAAGAAAGTCAAGTGCGGTGATATCGAAGGGGAAATCGTCAAGACCAATATTCTTGAAGGAACAGTGACGGTTAAGACGGCCGATGCCCATGAGGTAATCCTTCGCGGTGACGAAATCAAGCCGGAAAACACTTCTGACCGTCCGAAAAAGCAAGCAAAGGAACCAGAAGAGTCCAAACCGAAAAAACAGCAGAGGGGGCATCAGCGCCCGGAATCATCCCAATCCCGAAAAGGCCGAGGAGATTCCGGAGGGGGTGCAACACAGAAAAAGGAGAAACCATGAGCAGGAACTACTATGTGACTACCCCCATCTACTACGTTAACGATGTACCGCACCTTGGGCATGCCTATACGACTCTGGCCGCCGACGTCCTTGCTCGCCACAAGCAGCTGAAAGGATACAACGTCTTTCTTCTCACGGGAACCGATGAGCATGGACAGAAGGTCGAAAAGGCAGCCAACGCCGCCGGAGAGACCCCCCTCGAACTAGCCGACCGTGTGGTAAAACGCTTTCAATCTCTCTGGGACAAGCTGAACATATCCTATAGCGACTTTATTCGCACAACCCAGGAACGGCACAAAAAGGGCGTGTTGGAATTCTTCTCACGCGTTATGGCTCAAGGCGATATCTATCTGGGCGAGTATGAAGACTGGTACTGCACACCCTGTGAAACGTTCTGGACCGAGACACAGCTCATTGATTTCAAGTGTCCTGATTGCAATCGTCCCACGGAAAAGCTCAAAGAAGAATCATACTTTTTCCGGATGAGCAAATATCAGGAAGCACTTCTCGCCCACATTGAAGAGAACCCCGACTTCATTCAACCGAAAAGTCGGCGCAACGAAATCATTTCATTCGTAAAAGAAGGGCTTCGGGACCTTTCCGTATCGAGGACTTCCTTCACCTGGGGAATTCCGGTGCCGGGGAATCCCCGCCACGTAATCTACGTCTGGTTTGATGCACTGACAAACTATATCACGGCACTTGGATATCCATCCGAGTCCGAAAACCTGGCCACATTCTGGCCCGCAGACGTTCACCTGATCGGCAAGGACATCCTTCGCTTTCACGCAGTCTACTGGCCGACCTTCCTCATGGCGGCAGGGCTACCCCTTCCGCAAAAGGTGTTCGCCCATGGCTGGTGGACCGTGGAAGGCCAGAAAATGAGCAAAAGCTTGCAGAACGTCGTGGAACCCAACATGCTCATCGATCGCTACGGAGTCGATGCCGTGCGATATTTTCTGATGCGTGAGGTCCCCTTCGGACTCGACGGCGACTTTTCCCACTCGTCAATGATCCACCGCATCAACTCTGACCTTGCCAATGACCTGGGAAACCTCCTGAACCGTTCCACAGCCATGGTGAACAAATATTTCAACGGCATCCTGCCGGCACCTGAAGAACTGACGGAAATCGATCAGGCGTATCGGGCAAAAACCGAAGCGCTTCCGGGACTGGTTGACGCCTGCCTGGATGATCT
>RPRC01000156.1 GCA_003857395.1 Geobacter sp. | reverse complement strand
GGAGCGTTGCGGCGGTCGGGGCGGCAGTATAGGCATCAGGCAGCCAACCGTGCAAGGGAAAGATAGGGGTCTTGACGGCAAAGGCGAGCAGAAAGGCCGAGAACAGCAGGCAGGATTGCATCGGAGCCAAGGGCGTATGGAGAAGTTCCGGGAGGGCAAAGGTATAGACGCCGGTTGCCGTGCCATGGCTCAGATAGAGACCGATGATTGCCAGCAGCATGAAGAGCGATCCACCGATGGTGAAGAGGAAGAACCGCAGTGCCGCCTTGACCCGTTGACCTTCACCCCAGACACAGATGAGGAAAAACAGGGGGATCAGCATCACTTCCCAGAAAAGATAAAAGAGAAACAGGTCGAGGGCCAGAAAAACTCCCAGGATTCCGGAGGTTGCAAGAAGCAGCAGCCCGTAGTAGGCAGCGATCTTTTCCGTGATGGATTTCCAGGAATAGAGCACCGCCAAGGTTGCAAGAAATGTCGTCAGCAGAACCATCAGGAGGCTGATACCATCCATGGCAAGCAGATAGCGGATGCCGAAGGTCTCAATCCATGGCAGGTCCTCGACGAGAAAGAACCCGGGCAAGGCGCCTGGTGTTGCCGGCTCAAGGGGAGCCAGAATGGCAATGCCCGCAGCAAGGACCAGTTCGCCGAGCACCACGGCAAGGGCCGTGACCCGGCAGAGGGATGACCTGTTTCCCAACAGAAAAACCACCAGGCTTCCCGCAAGGGGGAAAAATATCAGTAGTGTCAGAATCGGGTAGTTAGCCACTACAAAACCTTCCGCATACATAATCAGAATTTAGCTGTCAGAAAACCGACCAGGCCAGATATCCGAGCAACAGGGCAACACCAGCGGCAAAGCTGAGGAGATACGGCGATATTCTGCCGGCGCTCCACCTGCCCAGCAGTTCTCCCCCCCGGGCAGTCAACTCTGCCATCCGGTCGGGACCACCGATTGCAATCCCTTGTTCGACCCTTCGATAGAGGAATCCGGCAGCGCTTTCAAAGGGGCGTACGAACAGGATCCGGTACAGGGCATCAAAGAACCAGCCGTTTTGCAGAAAATCCACCAGCTTAGGCGCAATATACTTTGGCCTGGCACGCCACCTTCCGCCGGCGTAACGGTTGTGGGCAAAGACCAGACCGGCCAGGGCAACGAAAGCAGCCAACGCCTGCAGGGAGAGTTCCAGCGCAGGGGAAAGGCCTGACGGGCCTGACAAAGTGAGGGGCTGAAAGAATTCGCCGAGCCAGCTGCCCAGACCCAGGTATTCAGGCAGGTTGATCAATTCACCGAACAGACCGAGGAGTGCCAGTGGAATAAGCAGCCTCTCCATGAATCGGTTAGCACCCGCAACCTCAGGCCCTTCGCCATGAAAAACCACAAACACCAGGCGGAAAGTATACACCACCGTCAGCAAAGCTGTGACAAGACCCAGCAGATAGAGTCCGCCGTAGAGGATTCCTCCCCGGGCAAACACCGCCGCCAGGATGCCATCCTTGCTGAAAAAGCCCCCGGTAAGGGGAAGCCCCGCCAGACAGGCGGCCCCGGCAAGGAACGGCCAGTAGACGCCGGGCAGGCTTTTCCGCAAACCGCCCATGCGGAAGATGTCCTGCTCATGATGCAGAGCACTGATGACACATCCGGCACCGAGAAAGAGCAGCGACTTGTAAAATGAATGTACCAGAAGGTGAAAGGTCGCTGCAGTAAGAGCGCCACTCCCCACACCAAGCATCATATAGCCGATCTGGCTCATGGTCGAGTAGGCGAGAATTCTCTTCAGATCCCGCTGAACCAGGGCACAGGAAGCGGCATACAAGGCGGTGATTCCGCCGGTCACGGCGATAGCAGCACAGACTGCTGCAGACTGGCCGACCAGCGGGAAAAACCGGATCAGCAGATAGACACCGGCGGTGACCATGGTGGCCGCATGAATCAGTGCTGAAACCGGGGTCGGGCCGGCCATGGCATCTGGCAGCCAGACCATGAGGGGCATTTGGGCCGACTTTCCCATGGCTCCGCCCAGGAGGAGAAAGCCCAGAGCCGTGACAACCCCGGCCGGCAACAACGACGCCATCCCGTTGATTTCGTTAATGGAAAGAGTTCCACAGAGGAGAAAGAGCCAGAAAATCCCCACCCCGAAGGCCGTGTCTCCGATGCGGGTCACAAGAAAGGCCTTGCGTCCGGCATCGGCATTTTTTTCCTCCCGGTACCAGAATCCGATCAGGCCATAGGAGCAGAAGCCGACGCCTTCCCAGCCGAGAAACAAGAGGGGGAGGTTTCCGGCCAGCACCAGCAGGAGCATGGCACCGATGAACAGGCTCATCAGCGAGAAGAACCGGGCATAGTCGTCCTCTCCATTTATATAGGCATGCGAATAGAACAAGATGATAGCGGAGACAAAGGTGACCATCAGGCACATCACCGCGGCAAGGGGATCAAAATAGAGGGAAATTGGTGCCTGAAGATCAAAGGCCGACAGCCAGCGGAACAGATCAAGGGTAACAGGCGAGCGATAGTGGAGAAAAGCACATAGGGATGAAACAAAGGAGCCGACAACCGCCCCGCAGGCCACCAGGCTGCTGATGCGGCGAGGAAGTCGCATGCCTGCCAGGGCAATGAACGCACCCGCCAGAATCGGCAGGGAAAATATCAGGGGCAGAAACAGGGACATGCTATTCCCCCAATTCGCGGAACTGGTCGGAATCCACTGTCTTCTTTCGACGATGGAGGTAAACTACCAGGGCCAGGGCCAACGAAACTTCGGCCGAGGTCATGGCAATGATGAATAAGGCAAAGACCTGGCCGTCCGCGTTTCCCCACGCTGCCGAACCACCGACAAATACCAGGATCGCAGCATTAAGCATGATCTCGATCCCGATCAGCATCATGATAATGTTCGACCGCCAGACCAGAAGGCACAAAAGCCCGAGTGAAAAGAGAATCCCGGACAGGAAAAGAACATGGGAAAGGGGAACAATCATCTGCGCCTCCCCAGGTACAGCGCACCCACCAGGGCAAACAGGAGCTGCAGGGAAATAATCTCCACCGCAACGCCATAGTTCCGAAACAGGACAGTAGCAAAGCCCCGGATGTCAATTTGAGCAGGAACGGCAGGGGTCCCGGAAAGTGGCAGGCCTGCCAGAACGGCCAAAGAAGCAAAAATGACCAGGCTCAGGACCACTGCCGGCCACCAGTCGCGGAAGGCAGGCCTTTTTACCTTTTCGGGGTGCCCAAGGTCCAGCATCATGATGACGAACAGGAACAGCACCATGATGGCACCGGCGTAGATGATTACCTCGAAGACTGCCGCCAGTGGGGCAAGGAGAAGATAAAAGATCGCCGCAAGGCCGAAAAAAGAGCTGGCCAGATAGACGATGGCATGGACAGGATGACGCTCGGTCACGGCAAAAAGGGTTGCAATCACCACAACGGCCGCGAGTATGTAGAATACGATCTGTTCCATAATAAATTCAGGATCGAGGCTCGAGGTCCGAGGCCCGAGGGAAAAACTATAATAATGCATGAGGCTGTCACTCGTCGCAAAGCTCTTGTAGCGTTACAACGCCGGCTCCCTCTATGAGTGGTGCCTGTTCTGCGCTTTTCTCCTCGTGCCTCGCTCCTTTATCCTCGTACCTCGCACCTTTAATTACGGCAGCAACCCTCTCACATCCACCGGAGGATTCTCATCGGGATTACCGCCGCGGGGAGTTACTACGCCGATACCACTGTGACGGTAAAAATTATAGTCCGGATCCTTCCCGCAACCATCGATGAGCAGGTCTTCCTTTTCATAGACCAGGTCCATGATGTCCCGTTTGCATATCTCGAAATCGGGTGTCATCTGGATTGCCATGGTCGGGCACGCCTCGGCGCAGAGACCGCAAAAGATACAGCGGGAAAAATTGATGCGGAACCAGGCCGCATAGCGACGGCCATTCGGCCTCTCCGCGGACTGCATGGAAATGCAGTCAACGGGGCAGGCGGCGGAACAGAGATAACAGGCAACACAGCGCTCCTCACCGTCCGGGTCACGGGTGAGAACGATCCTCGCCCGATAACGGGGAAAGGGGGTGCGTTTCTCTTCAGGATACTGGATCGTTACAGAGCGTCGCCCCAGATGGCGCAACGTCGTCCAGAACCCAAGGCCGATTGCCTTCATGTCGGACAAGAGGGACATTGCTATCTCTGTGATAAATTCCAGGGTAGAAGGTTGGCTTTGATTGCCGGAAAAACACAGGGGCGCTATCGCGCCCCTCTATCATGCCCTACACTGCCAGTTTAGCTCGCTGGAGCTTGACAAGCAGCGCAAGTGTATCCGGATGATTATTTGTCTCTGCATACGTCAGCGCGGTATTCCCGCTCAGGGTCTTGGCGTTCGGGTCGGCACCGAAATCAATCAGGTGGTTGATACATTCGTTGCAGCCATAATTTGAGGCAAACATCAGGGGAGTATGACCATCACGATCGCGGGCATCAACTACACACCCGCTGTCCAGAAGCGCTTTAATCACCTCCGCGTGGCCGTTAGCCGCGGCATAGTGAAGCGCAGACTTCCCCTTGTTGCTCCGAGCATCGACATCCGCCCCCCGGCGGATGAGATCACTGACCCCTTCAACATCTCCTGTCTTGGCCGCCTCGATAAGCGGAGTGTGGCCGTGCCTGTCTGCTGCGTTCACATTCTCAGTCATAAACACTTCCTCCTTTTGGTAAAGTGTCCTGCCATGTTCTGTGCCTTGCCAAACGAAGCCGAAATTTCTTTTTGCGATACTATAACATCATTATGAACCACCCGGTAGCAAGAATATTCAACAGCGCGAGTGGTGTGAGAACTTTCCAGCCAAGATGCATCAACTGGTCATAGCGAAGTCTCGGCAGAGTGCCGCGCATCCAGATAAAGAGGAAGGCGAAACCGAGGACCTTGAGGGCAAACCAGACCGGCGGCGGCAGCCAGGGACCATGCCAGCCGCCAAGGAAAAAAGTTGCGGCCAGCCCTCCGAGCACCAGCACATTTATATATTCCCCCACGAAAAAAAGGCCGAAACGCATCCCCGAATATTCGGCATGGAATCCGGCAATAAGCTCGCTCTCCGCCTCTGGCAGATCAAAGGGCACCCTTTTGCATTCGGCCGCGATACTGATCAGAAAAATAAGGAATGCCAGGGGCTGGTACACGATAAAAGGAACCGAAGCCTGGGCGGCAACAATGTCTCCCAAACGGAAGGAACGGGCCAGCATGACAACCGGGACCAGGGACAGAGCCATGGAAAGTTCGTAGGAAATGAGCTGGGCAAGCCCCCGAATGCCCCCGAGAAGAGAATATTTCGAATTGGATGCCCAACCTCCCAGCGCAACCCCGTAGACCGCGATGGAGGAAAGCGCCAGGAAAAACAGCAAGCCGATATTCAGGTCCACCACCTGAAGTGGAATATCCCGGCCAAACAGGGTCAGCGGAGGCCCGAAAGGAATCACGGCAAAAGTCAGGATCGCCGGGATGGCAGCCATGGCGGGTGCCAGATAAAAAAGCCACCGATCTGCCCCATCGGGACAAACATCTTCCTTGGTCAGCATCTTGACAACATCGGCCAACGGCTGAAGGAGACCCAGAGGCCCGACCCGATTCGGCCCCTTGCGATCCTGGATCCAGGCAAGGAGCCGCCGCTCGGCCAGGACCAGATAGGCGGCCGCCGTCATGACCACACCATAGAGGACCGTGAGTTTGGCAAGCAGCAGCAGTATGTCGAGCGTATCAGCTGGCATTTCGTAACTCGAATCGGTTAGCAGTTATTCCTGTGGTTGCGTTCAAAATAATCGCAAGTAGGGGCAGGCCCCTGTGCCTGCCCAAATCATGGGCAACCACAGGGGGTTGCCCCTACTACAAAATCCGCTGCCCCTCGCCTTCCGGGTCCAGATTCCGCAGAAACTCCCAGCGCCCTGAGAGGGGTTCCGCAACCTGCTTCGCGCCCATCCGCTCCGCCAGGTCGGCCATAATGCGCCAGGCCGGGCGGGGGTCTCCCCCAGGGGCAATCTTCCGGTGCACCCGGGGCGGATGCAGTGCTATCGGGTCGAGCCCCTTGATGGGCAGCCCCGGATTCATAACCTTCCGGAAGCGCTGCGCCCGGCCCTCGTTATTGATAAAAGTACCATCCATCTCCACCCAGGCAGTGGTCGGCAGGAAAACATCGCATTTATTCATTGCCTCGGAGGGAAACCGGTCCGCAACCGCAAGCAGCGAGATGCCGGACAGAAGTTCTTCGGGGATCTCTGCCTCAAAGGCGAGAATCCCTCTGATTTTTCCCGACCCGACCGCTTCGGCAAGCGACACGGCCCGATGCTCCCGGGTCAGCAAGGCTGCGGCAAAGGCATTCGGCCCGGGAAAAAGGAACACAAGCTTTGCGCCGGAACGTGCCGCGTCCTCCAGGTATCCCGCTCCGGAACTGGCGGGTGCGCAAATGACGACAGGATTGGTGCAGCCGGCAAAGGATATGTCGGCCAGAGACGGAACCCGGGTTGTCGCCACCGAAACCGATTCTGCCTGCGCCTGCGGACTGCCAGCCCCGACAAGAAAGATCTTGGCGCCACGACGCCAGGCCTGCCGGACCGCCAGAAGCATCATCGGCCCCTGTTCGCGCAGATCGCACTGGACAATGGCTATGCAGTCGGCACGCTCCACCTCCGCGGTGGAAACGACGGTATCCCTGGTCAGGAGCGAGACGGCTGCGGTCGTCGCCGCAGCTTGCTCTCTGTCAACAAAATAGCAGAGGGCGCCAGCCTGGAGGAACGCGGCAAGAAAGGCTGCCTGGAGATTTCCTTCCAGCGTAAGGCGGGCTGAGCCGACCACGGCAAGGGAACCGGGGCCATAGGCCTCCAAAAGCGCGCTGACACGTGCAGAAAGCGCCTCCAGAGCCACTTCCCACGAGGTTTCCCGCCCCTCCAGCAACGGCGTTCTCGGACGATCCGGACTGTTTACGCCATGATTGGCAAAGCGTCCCCTGTCGCAAAGGAACCAGCCGTTCACCGCGTCATTGCGCCGCGCCATGATCTTCAGCAGCTCACGATAGCGTGCCGCGGGAATGGTGGCGCAGCCGATCGAACAGTGCGGGCAAACCGAAGGGGCCATATCGTAGTCCCAGTAGCGGGCCCGGAATCGTGCGGCTTTATCGGTATAGACCCCGGTGGGGCAGAGGTCCGGCAGATTACCGGAAAAGGGAGATTCCAGGCTGCCCTCGGAGAACCTGCCGTAATAGACGGTCGCAGCCCTGCCCATGACCCCCAGGTCTGTCCCACCGGCAAAGTCCTGATAAAAACGCACACAGCGGTAACACTGGATACAGCGGTTCATCTCATGCTGAACATACTCGCCCAAGTACTGATTGCTATGGGTGCGCTTTTTCCCCCGGTAGCGGCGTATCCCGTGTCCGGCGGCAATGGTGTAATCCTGGAGGAGGCATTCGCCCCCTTCGTCGCAAACCGGACAGTCGTGAGGGTGATTGATCATCAGCCACTCGATGACGTGACGACGCATGGCCACTGCTTCGTCATCGGTGGTGGAAACAACCATACCCTCCTGGACGGGGGTCATGCATGACATCTGGATACCCTTGATCGGGCCTTCGAGAATCTTCACGGCGCAGACCCGGCAGGCGCCGGCATTTCCCAGAGCAGGATGGTAGCAGAAATGGGGAATCATGATCCCCGCGCTGCGCGCCGCCTCCAGAATCAGGGTCCCGGCAGGAGCGTCTAGTTCAATTGTATCGATGATCAGTTTCGGCATAGAACCGTTACTCATCCTCCTTACGGCCCGGCCCGCCCGCTTGTTTTCTGGCAAATTTGTCTTCATACATTTTTTTATCCGCATTTCTGAGAGCTTCAGTCAGCGACCCACCTTGCTCTGCAGTGTCAATGCCGATGGAAATACCGATCAGGTAACTATCGTTTTCAAGGTTGAACAGTTCCTCGCCCTTACGGATCCTGTTCCGCACTTCATTTGCCGTGGCAGTATCGGTACCGGGCAAAATTATCGCAAATTCGTCGCCACCGATTCGGGCCACCACGTCATCGCCACGCACCGCCTGGCGGATCACCTGGGCTGCCTGCTGAATCAGACGGTCACCGACCGCATGTCCCAAGGTATCGTTAACCCGTTTCAGACCATCCAGGTCCGCCAGCATGATACTGACCGGAAAGCGACGACCCCGCTCGATACGTTCCATCTCTTCCGTAAAGTAGCTCCGGTTGTACAGATCGGTCAGTGGATCGTGATTACTCACATAGCGAAGCCGGTCTTCCGCCAGGCGTTTCTCTCGCAGTGAGGCAATAAGAGAATTGAAGGCAACGGAAAACTCGCCAAGAAAATCGACCCGCTGGTTGAGATCTCCGGCGGCAATCTGCTGGGTCTGCCAGGTCAGGTGACGGAGATTGGAGTGGAGCTGTTTGAAAGAAGAAATCAGGTGATTGCGTCGCGGAGGGTCCACATCGAGCCTGCCCAGTGAAAGGGCAGCGATGAATTCCTGAGCTTCCTTCATCTCTCCGACAAGTTTCGCGATCATATCGGCAAGGGCATCTACCTCGGGCCCCCCTGAGCCTGACAGGGCAATTTCGGTAAAATTACCACGCACCGCTCGTGCCAGCTGTTCGGTCAGCTCTCGAAGCAAGCATCGTTCCTGTTCGTTCATAAGGACCTTTCTTCAACCGGTCGTGCATCAAAACGGCAGGTCCTCTCTCCGCTTGCCCAGCAATCAACTTCCCTGACATGAAACTCCTTGCCGGTATACACCTGCAGGACACCGGCGATGAAGCCCTCATCGTATTCGCAGACCGTTTCATCAAAAACCGGCAGCCCGGAGCAGTCCAGGTCCTCAGCCACCGTCATCACCAGTTCCAGATTTTCCAGGTTGGCTTTCTCGACCCGGAGAATTCCGACATTGAGCATTCTCAACTGATCCTGAAGCTCGGCGATAAAACCGTTAAAATCGAGTTCCGTATTGAGAGAGTTTTTGCAAAATTCGGTCCCTGCCAGCTTCCCGGCCTCCCGCAAAATGTCGCACGCTGTTTCCTGGCCATAGCGAGTGGCAAGCACATCCCGCAAGGTATACTGCATCAGGCGGTAAACCGCCACCTTGGTCGTATCTCCCAGGTTTGGCCGACCCAGGGCAATGTCTCCCAAATCCTCCCATTTAAAATGGTATGCTGTTCGTTCTTCTTTGGTCATACAATCTCCTGACGATCACTGCATCCTGCAGAGCGCTGAAAAACTTTATTATTTTCTGAAGGGACAGCACCTTTTTGCGATATGCTCACGAATCTCCTCTTCAAAATGTCGCAGGAGCCCATCCACCGGACCCATCGCCCCCGGAGCGAGCGGACAGAAGGAAAAACTCAGAAACTTCACATGCTCCCGGAGAATTTCGATATCTTCCGGCACCCCCATCCCGTGTTCGATCCGTGTCAGAACTTCCCGGACAAAGGGGAGTCCCTCGCGGCAAGGGGTACACCAACCGCACGATTCCCGGGCATAAAAACTGATCAGATTCAGGGTGGCGGCAACCATGCAAGTCCGTTCATCGAAGAAAATGACCGCACCGGTGCCGAGACGGGAACCGGCCTTGGCCACACAGTCGAATTCCATCGGTACGGAAAGGTGCTGTGGTGTAAAGAAAGGGGTAGAGGCACCGCCCGGGATGCAGGCCTTGAATTTTCGTCCCGGGTCCATGCCGCCGGCCGGTCCGTCAAGCATCTCCCCAAGGGTCATGCCCAGGGGGAGTTCCACACAAATCCTGTTGCGCACATGGCCGCTGAAACAGAAAAGCTTGTTGCCTGCAGCTTCGGGAATGGCGGCCAGTCCCCGGAACCATTCCGGACCGTTTCGGATGATGGATGGAATGTTGGACAAGGTCTCCACGTTGTTGACCACTGTCGGACCACCCCAGAGACCCTTGACCGCCGGGAAAGGCGGTTTACTCCGCGGATTAGCCCGCTTCCCCTCCAAGGCATTCATCAGGGCGGTTTCCTCACCGCAGATATAGCGGCCCGCTGAAACATGGAGATCGATCTTCAGGGAAAAACCGCTGTCGAGGATATTGTCACCAAGAAATCCAGCCCGCTCCGCCTCGGCAAGGGCTTGCCGCAGATTCCCCGCCGGGGTCTCATAGCCTCGCCGAATGAAGATGAAAGCATGGTGAACTCCAAGAACGTAGGCTGCCAGGATCAGTCCTTCCACCAGCAGCCAGGGATTATGCTCAAGCAGGACGCGGTCCTTATAGGTTCCCGGTTCCATCTCGTCGCTGTTGCAGATGAGATAGCGGGGTCCCGGCAGGTCGCGCGGCACGAAGGACCACTTTTTACCGGTCGGAAATCCGGCCCCTCCCCTGCCGCGCAGCCCGGAGTCGATGACCAGTTGTTGCACCTCAAGGGGCGAAAGTTCACAGAGGGCACGTTTCAGGGCCACGAAGCCTCCTGCCGCACAATAGTCGGCAAAAGCTACCGGTGTGTCAGATCTGTCCGGTGGTAAAAGGACACTTTCCATTTCGACTCGATACGTGCTGTTGAATTTTTTCAGAATCTATTCCGCACTTCTCCGGGCCTCAGAATCGGAAAGCAGTGCAGCAGCCTTTCGCTCCTGCTCCAGAATCTCATCCACCCGAACTTTAGTCAACAGACCATAGAGGGTATCACCGATCATCATGGTCGGCCCTTCGCCGCAATTTCCCAGACAAGCACAGGGGACAAGGGTAAAGCAGCCATCCGCGGTCGTGCCCCCCGGCTCAACACCTAGACGCTCTTTCAGATAGTCCAGGATGGCATCGCAGCCGCAGCTCCAGCAGGAAATGGAATCACAGACATGGATCACGCGCTTTCCAACCGGCCGGCGATAAATCAATTCGTAGAAGGTAGCCAACTCTTCCACTTGCACGGCCGACAGGCCTAGAATCTCCGCCGCCGCGACCACCGCCTCGTCGGTCAACCAGCCACAGTGGCGCTGCAGCTCCTTCATCACGTCCACGGCCGCCTCACGGTTGGTCACCGCCTCGGCGACCCGGGCCTTCAGTTGATTTTTCAGTGATTCTGGAATCATGAACAATCCTTTTTCTGCTGAGCCTGCCGATGCCGGTTAATCAATTTTACAGAAAATAGGCGGCGATGAAAACCCCTAGCATGACAACTACCACGACCAGTTTCAGAGCCACTCCGCAGAGAAGGCCGAGCCAGGTGCCAAAACCTGCTTTTCCCGACTGCAGAATATTCCCCTTGATCAGGTATTCACCGAGAAAGGCACCTAAAAACGGGCCAACGATCAGACCGGGAAGACCGAAAAACAGACCGACCACCAGGCCGGCAGTTGCTCCCAGGAGGGCGATGCGTCCCGCCCCCATCTTCTGCGCCCCCTTGGCCGTTGCCAGCAGATCGATCACTTGGGAAAGGACCGTTACAACAGCCAGGAAAGCCAGCACTTCCCAGCCGACCCGCTGAAAATCGTCAATCCAAGCCGCCGTAACCAGTCCGAAAAACACCAGCGGTATGCCGGGCAGAATTGGCAGGATCGTGCCGGCAATTCCTGCCAGCAGGAGAAGAATGGAAAGCGTCCAGAGAAAGATGATCATGGGGCCTTTTTCGTCAAATTCAGAAGTACGGAAACCCGGACCGCTAGCGGTCCAGGTCCGCCAGCACAAAGTCTATCGACCCCAGCACAGCCAGCAGATCCGCCACCAGTCCCCCTCGGCTCAGCTGCGGCAGCACCTGCATATGGGCAAAGCTCGGGGTACGGATTCGAACACGATACGGCACATTGAGCCCTTCGGAGACAACAAAATACCCATATTCACCCTTCGGAGCCTCGATGGAGGAATAGGTCTCCCCCTTCGGCGGGGCCATCCCCCGTGTTGCGTTGACAAAGTGGTGGATCAGCGACTCGATATCCTGAAGCGCATCCTTCTTCTTTGGCAGGACATAGCGGTAATCGTCGGTGATCCAGCGACCTTCCGGCATGTTTTTCAACGCCTGCGCCACAATCCTCAGCGACTGCTTAATCTCCTCGACCCGTACCAGGTAGCGGGCATAACAATCGCCACCCTCGGCAACCGCCACCTCGAAATCAAACGCATCATAGCCGCCATAGGGGATTTTCTTCCGCAGATCCCAATCGAAACCGCAGGCCCGCAGGTTTGGTCCGGACATTCCCCAGGCCATCGCCTCTTCCCGCGAGATAACACCGACGCCCTTCAACCGGGCGGTAAAAATCGGGTTATTGCTCAGCAGCCCTTCGTATTCCGCAAGTCGGCCCGGCATCCAGCGGAGGAACTCGCGAACCGGCCCCTCCCAGCCCTCGGGAAGGTCGTCGGCAACGCCGCCGATGCGGAACCAGGCCGGGTGCATGCGTCCGCCGGTGATCATCTCGACAATTTCGAAGATTTTCTCCCGGTCGGTAAAGGTGTAAAAAACCGGGGTCATGGCTCCCAGGTCGGCGGCAAAAGTGCCGAGCCAAACCAGATGGCTGGCGATGCGAAACAGCTCGGCCAGCATCACCCGGATAACGACCGCCCGCTCCGGAACGGTTATGCTGCAGAGCTTCTCCACCGAACCGACATAGGCAAGATTGTTCTGCACCCCGGCCAGATAGTCGATACGGTCCGTGTACGGCAGGAACTGGCTCCACGACTGGCGCTCCGCCATCTTTTCCGCGCCACGATGATGGTAGCCGATATCGGTGTCCACGTCGACCACCTGTTCGCCATCCAACTTGAGAACCACCCGGAGAATTCCGTGCGTACCGGGATGCTGAGGGCCCAGGTTGAGGATCAGGGTCTCATCGTCAACCCGGTCGAAGAAATCCTCTGCCGGCAGCGGCTGGTGACGGCGGGCATCCTCCGTGGTATAGGGAGCCATCTCGGTGGCGCGGAAGGGATGCTCCTTACGCAAGGGATGTCCTTCCCAATCGTGGGGCATCAGGATGCGGCGAAGATCCCGGTGGCCGGAAAAACGGATACCAAACATGTCGAACACCTCCCGCTCATACCAGGATGCTACAGGCCAGATGTCCGTAATTGTAGGTAGTTCAGGGTAGCTGCCTGCGAGCTCGGTCTTGATCCGCAGGTGACCGGGAACATCAAAGGAAAGGAGGTGGTAATTGAGGGTGAAGTCCTGGTGATCTCCCCGCTGACGGCGAAGGGAATCATCAACGGCAGCAATGTCCTCTAGCCGGCCAAAGGACGTGCCGTTGCGATTTTTCAGGTAGTTCAGCACCTCCGGCACCAGGTCGGGAGGCACCCGGTAGGTGGGCATGTCGGTGGCACGTACATCCTCGCTCACCCGGCCATTGAAGGCCGCCTCCAGCTCACCCTCAAGACCGAAGGGCGGAAAAGGCAGCCGGGACGCGGGGGGTCGCCACATCTCGTCTGATCTGGGCATCCAGAACTTCGGATGCGTCACCGAAGCACCGCGGATGGCGATCGCCTCCATACCCGGACCTCGCGTATCCCGTGACTTGCTTTCCCCGTCCGTGAGTACCGGAGCAGTGGTCCCCTGGGTCCCGCCACCAAGATGAAACACGGAACGTGCCGGACGTTCCTCACGACGGATCTTTTCCTGGAGCTGCATCAGTCCCTGGAGGAAGGCCTCCGGCCGGGGCGGACAGCCGGGCACATAGACATCCACCGGCAGAATCTGATTAACACCCTGAACCACACTGTACACATCATACATGCCGCCGGAATTCGCGCAGCTGCCCATGGAGATAACCCAGCGGGGCTCGGCCATCTGTTCATAGAGACGCAACACCGACGGCGCCATCTTCTTGAAAACCGTCCCCGCTATCACCATCAGGTCGGCCTCGCGGGGGGTGCCGCGCAGTACTTCGGCACCGAAACGGGAAATATCGTACCGGGAAGTAAAAGAGGTCATCATTTCAACAAAACAGCAGGACAGGCCAAAGAACATCGGCCAGAGGGAATTGGCCCGCCCCCAGTTGATAAGATCATCCAGGTGGGTCAAGAGGATATCGGGATGTGAGATGGTTTCCTGTTCGGGCATAGAATCTCAGTTCGAGGTTCGAAGGTCAGGGTTTAAGGTTCAGGGTGCAGGGTACAGGGTGCAGGGTACAGGGTGCAGGGTACAGAGTTCAGGATTCGATGCTTGCGGTTCTCTGTTCCCTGTCCTCTGTCCCCTGTTCTCTGTTCCCTGTTCACTGTTTCACTGCTTCACGCTTCTTCGGCCCCCAGTCCAACCCGCCCTTGCGCCAGAGCCAGAGCAACCCCAGCAGAAGTACGGTGATGAACACGGTAATGTGGATAAGTCCCGGGATGCCGAGCAGGTCCCAGGCCACCGCCCAGATGAAGATGAAAACCGACTCCACATCAAAAACGATGAAGAAAATGGCCACCAGGTAAAAGGGCACCGGATAGGCCAGGCGGGCCGAGCCGGAAGGAAGAACTCCTGACTCGTACGCTGCTCCCTTACTGGCTCCCGTGCGCTTTTCCCCCAACCACCAAGCCCCAAGCAGCAGCCCTCCCACCAGGAGTACGGCCATGGCCGTATAGACCACAAGGGGGAAAAGCTCTGCAACTGTGGACAGTTGTCCGGTTATGGCTGGTCCTGAGGCTGCCGTCAAGATAATCTCCTTACCTGTTCAGTTCGCCGCCCCGGGAAAGCAAAAAAGCCTTGTCCTTGGAAGTAACGACCTTATCTCTCCCTGAGGAAATCCACCACAACCGACGGATGATCCTCGGCTTTTTTCACCGTCTGCCAGTGTTTGACCACCATGCCGTCCGGACCGACCACAACCGTTGAGCGGATCGTCCCCATGGTTTTTTTGCCGTACATGACCTTCTCCCCGAATGCACCGTAGGCCTGCATCATCTTTGCATCAGGATCGGAAAGCAGCACAAAGGGAAGGCCGAAATCGCGGATGAACTTGTCATGGGACTTGAGACTGTCTTTACTGACGCCCAGCAGTGCCACCTCCAGCTTTTGCAGATCCTGGTGAAGATCCCGAAAACCGCAGGCTTCCTTCGTACATCCGGGGGTATTATCCTTCGGATAGAAATAGATAACAACTGTTTTTCCGCTGTAGTCGCGTAAAGTATGCTTTTTGCCGTCACTTCCCTCCAGCTCGAAATCCGGAGCCTTCTTTCCTTCCAGTGAAGCCATCTGCCATCTCCTTTTGCACAATGAAAAGTTGTCTCTGTCAGTGAAGAAACTCTCATTCCCCCACTTCTTCAGTACACGGCAAAGACAATCGTATAATTTTAGGCGAGAATAACAGGATTTCAAGGTATAAAAATTGGTTCCGGAAATATCCATAATTTTTCTTATGAGTGTCACATGACCCGAAGCAAATCTGTGATACAGTTACTATGCAAACGATAGGCCAGTACAAGCACGGGAGGTGCCCCCATGTACCCGAAAAACAGGATCCCGCTCAGCATCGTCACTGCCTATGCTATTTTCGGTGCTGCCTGGATTTTTCTTTCCGATACTCTCCTCATCCATCTTTTCGATGTCACAACAAAAATAATCTGGCTGGAGATTGCCAAGGGCCTTGCCTATGTCGCCCTGACTTCGTTCGGTCTCTACCTGCTGGTTCGCTATCACATCAGAAAGTTGCTGGCAATCCAGGATACCATCGAGGGGGAAAGGGCCCGGTATGAAGCCATGATACTGGCGATCGGCGACGGTATCTCCGTTCATGACACCGAGTTCCGAATCATCTACCAGAACCACATCCTCAAGGAAATGGTGGGGGATTTCAAAGGAGAGCACTGCTTCGCGGCCTATGGAGGTAAAACCGAACCATGCGAAGACTGCCCTCTCAAGGAAGCCTTCGCCGACGGAAAAATTCACAAGGCGGAACGATACATCTGCGACGGGGAGTCCGACCACTGGTACCATCTCACGGCATCACCGATACGGGACAGCCAGGGGACCATCATTGCCGGCATTGAGATCGTGCGGGACATTACCGTACAGAAAGGCATGGAGGAACGTTTGGCTCATTCGGAGCGAAAGTTCAGAATGCTCTTCGACAATGCCCCCGACGCCATTTTCATCCACCTCCCTGACGGCGGCCTCCTTGAGGCGAATGAGATGGCAAGCCAATGGCTCGGCTACAGTCGTCAACAACTGATGGAGCTGCAGCCTCGCGATCTGTCCCCACAAGATCAATCATCCGGAATTTCTGAAAAAATGGATGAAGTTCTCATGCATGGTTCGCTGGTATTCGAGACTACTACGGTGGCCAGCGACGGTAGAATCATTCCCACGGAGGTGAAGGCACGAGTAATCCAGTTCGAAGGACAGCAGGCCGTGCTCAGCTACTTCCGGGACATAACGGAGAGAAGGCTGGCG
>RPRC01000155.1 GCA_003857395.1 Geobacter sp. | reverse complement strand
CAGGCGCTGCAGATGGGAGACTTCCTTGATATCGGTACCGTCGATGGCAACAATGACGTCACCCTGTTTGATTCCCGCCTTGGCCGCGGGACTCCCGGCGACAACCTCGTTGACGAGTGCTCCGGCTGCCTTTTTCAGGCCGAAGGAAGCAGCGATGTCCTCGGTAACCGGCTGAATGGAAACACCCAACCAGCCGCGGCTGACGGTTCCCTTGCTGATGAGCTGTTCCACCACGTGTTTGGCCATGTTGATGGGGATGGCAAAACCGATCCCCTGACCCGAGGCGACAATGGCGGAGTTGATGCCGATAACTTCGCCATGTATATTGAGGAGCGGCCCCCCGGAATTCCCCGGATTGATCGAGGCATCCGTCTGGATGAAGTCTTCGTAGGTCTCGATCCCCATGTTGGAGCGGCCGGTAGCCGAGACAACACCAACGGTGACCGTTCGGTCGAGGCCAAAGGGATTACCGATTGCTATGGCCCACTGTCCCACCTGCAGCTTCGACGAATCACCCAGAACCGCTACCGGCAGAGGCTCCTTGCTATCGATCTTGATAACGGCAATATCGGTTTTCGGATCGCCACCCACGACCTTACCGGTGTAGACGGTGTCGTTCGATAGCTTGACCTTGATGGTTTCGGCATCCCGGACCACATGATCGTTGGTCAGTATGTAGCCGTCACGATTGATGATGAAACCTGATCCAAGGCTGGCATCTCTTCGGAAGCGGGGTTCGTTGCCATCGGAAAAATCGTGAAAAAACGGAGAGAACTGAAAGAGTGGCTGGACAAGCTTTTTCTTGCTGATGGTGGAGATATTGACAACAGAGGGAGTTACCTGCTTCACGAGAGCAGTAAAGGCCAGCTGGGTGGACAGGATATCCTTCGGCACGGTCTTTACCGGCGCATCCGCCGACCCCTTGCGATTTGATTCGTAAAAAAGAACCCCTTCCTTCCTCTCACACCCGGAAGAAAGCATCAGGGTCAGCAGTACAACAATGTAGGGTATGGAGCGAAACCCTCTCATAAATTTAACCTCGCCTAACCTTTGGAATTTCGGGGATAATTGTGGACAGGGTAGCCAAAAAACATCGGAATGTCAATGCAATTCCCCCGGAAACCCTGACGGACGGGCTTGTAACAAGCATGCTTCTGCTTCCGGCATTTTTAGCTTTTCTTGCCACGATTTTTCTGCTACAGCAGGCATCTGGCATCCTTATTCCCGCTTCGGACCACATGCGGGAAAAACCATCATACCGGAGCCCCCATGGACAAAATACTCCTCATTACCGGCATTTTCTGCCTTGCATTGATTCTCCGCCGTGCCGGGGTAGTCCGGGAAAAGCACCTGACCCTCCTGGTACGCTATGTCCTCACATTCTCACTGCCATGCCTGACCCTCTTGACCATCGGCACCCTTGACCTGCGACATGCCCACTTCGACATTGCGGTCATCGCCTGGGTCGTGATGCTTGCCGGTGCAGTGATTTCCTATGCCGTCGGGAAAATCATCCGGCTCGAAGACGCAAGACTGCGTGTCTTCATTCTTGTCTCGACCTTTCCCAATACCGCCTTGCTCGGCTACCCGCTCTCCTATGCGCTCCTTGGCGAAACCGGCCTCTCCTATGCCGTCATTTACGACCAGCTGGGCATGTTTCCCGTTTTCCTTACCCTTGGTTTTTTCGTAGCAGGAGGAAAGGAAAGTCTTTTCCACTGCCTGAAATTCCCCCCTTTTCTGGCACTCCTGGCAGCTCTTGCCCTCAACATCGCCGGGATCAGTTTTTCAGCTCCCTTCACTACAGTTCTCGGCTGGCTCGGCTGGACAACACTCCCCCTTACCATTTTCCTCATCGGAGCCAGGGTCCAATTCAGCTCGCTGCGGGATATCAAACCCGTTGCGGCCTGCCTCAGCCTGAGGATGTTTCTCATCCCCCTTCTGCTGCTGATCACCTTCGAGCTAGTGGGAAAACACGGGCTGCCCTATCGAGTGACGCTCCTGGAGACAGCCATGCCACCGGCCCTGACAACAAGCATCATCGCCCTCCAGTACCGGCTTGACGAGGAATTCGCCATCGCCTGCATCAGCGCGGGATCCCTGCTTTGCATTCTTCTGTTTACCTTCGGCTTGATATTTTTCTGACGTACTGACCGGATGGATCTGAAAGCCGCAGTGGTTGACGGCCCCCCTGCTTCTCGATATGGCCTCCCTCCCGTTCCTTGACATCAAGTATTTCTCTGGTATTAGTGGCCCATAATCCCATCCCCTGATACACGGAGGTTCGTATGAAACTGCTCGCTACCCTAGTCACCGCCACGCTTCTCACATCATCCGTTGCTCTCGCCGGCATGCCGAAAACCTACCAGGTAACCGGTCCGGTGCTGGACGTCAAGCCGGACATGGTGACCATCCAGAAAGGGAAAGAGAAGTGGGAGATCGCCCGCGATAAGGATACCAAGGTCACCGGCGACCTCAAAGTGGGATCCAAGGTCACGATCCAATACCGGATGAAGGCCGCGAGTATCGAAGCAAAGAAATAAATGGCACTAGCGCCGCACCCCTCTCTTTTCTCCCCGAAGTGCGGCAGATCACTCGACAGAAGCCCCTGTTGCCATCTCCCCCAGGAGCCTGTCGGACTTAGGAAATCAAAGCGAACATTAGGCTGGGCGAGGACAGATTTTGTCGATTTTGCAGGGCAATAGTTGTTCTATTGACCAAAAAAGCGGCGGAATATGGACCGTCCAGACGGATAGCATATTTACCCTAAGTCCGACAGGCTCCTCACAGCGCCACTGCCTCGTGATATCAATCCTTGCGAAAGTTCACAGGTGCGCCTAAAATTACTTCGTATCGCCCGAGGACATCGGTAGATAAAATATTACACGGGAGGAAGTTTCCATGAAAAAGAAAATCGGCGTGGTACTTTCCGGATGCGGAGTGAGGGACGGCAGCGAGATCCACGAAGCGGTGCTGACCCTGCTGGCAATCGACAGGAACGGAGCCGAAGCGGTCTGCATGGCTCCGGATATGGAATTTTCCGAAGTGAATCACCTGACCATGGAGGAAACGGGGGCAACGAGAAACGTTATGGTGGAATCGGCACGGATCGCCCGCGGCGCCATCCGAAACATCAAACAGGTACAAGCAGCCGACCTGGATGCGATCATCTTTCCCGGCGGTTTTGGCGCGGCCAGGAACCTCTGCAACTTTGCTGACAAAGGATCGGCTGCGGCCACTCAACCGGACGTTGCCCGTCTCATCCGGGAAATGGCGGAGGCAAGAAAACCGATTGGCGCCATCTGCATTGCCCCCGCACTGATCGCGGCGGTACTCGGCAAGGAATACGCACCTTCCGTTACCATCGGCAACGATGCCGGCACGGCGGCAGCCATCAACCAGACCGGCAGCACGCATGTGGAGTGCCCGGTCAGGGAATTCGTGGTGGACAAGGAACACAAGATTGTTTCCACCCCCGCGTATATGCTGGCGACCCGGATATCAGAAGCTGCCGAAGGAATCGAGCAGACGGTGAAGGCCCTGCTGGATCTGATCTAGACATCCTGTGCCCGACAAAAGGCACATCCTGCTCAAAAAACAGGCATTCATGATCCTCTTTCCCGAGGCGACAAAAGGTTCATGGGTGTCTATGCAGTACTCCCGGCGTCTCCATGACAAAGGCCCGGAAGCCCATCCCTATGCGGGAAAAGGCCTGTCGGGCCTTTGCTTTTTCTGGCGAAAATGTGTGACAGGCGCCAATCGGTTCGCCGTTCGAATAGTGGGGTTTTCTCACTGGCACAATTCATGAAACAACAAAATCAGCGAAAAAAAGAAGCCTGTCCACTAGCTGACAAAAGCGTCTATTTTTCCCTCCTTGGGCGACCGCACGGTCGCCCCTTTTTTTATCCCGTCTCCAGCATATACCCCACATTGGCAGGATGGAACTCGCCGGGAAATTCCCGCTGCAGCCTCGCCGAAGCGGCAAAACCGGTGCAGTGGCTTGCGCTGATCTTGCTGATCCCGAAAGTGCGCAATGCCCTCACGGTCGCTTCCGTCTGATCGGGAGAGCAGAAATTGAGATGAGTGCCGCCGATCACGGCGTAGACCCGCTCCTCGCCGGTCTTTTCCCGGGCATGCTCAATGGTGTTCACCAGCCCTGCATGGCAACAGCCCAGCAACAGGACAAGCCCTTTCGAGGTCTTGATTACCAGTGACTGGTCATCCTCCAGCGGATCGATTTCGCGCCCTTCAGGATCGCGGAACATGCCCCGGTCCCCCTTCTCGAAGACGGTTTTTCGCGGCACCTCTCCGGTGAGGAAAACGCAAGGGGAAATCTCCCGGAAGCGATGATCAAGATTGAAGCGCGCCTTCATTCCCCGCAGGAAGGCCTCGTCGCAGGGTATGCCGATTGGAATGCTTTCGCCGTTATCCTTGACCCGGTAGCGCCGGGAAAAAACCGCGGGGTGGGCATAGACCTCCTTACCGCCACAATTTCTCAGCAAAGGCAGAAGGCCGCCGGTATGGTCGCAGTGTCCATGAGAGAGGACCACCTGCTCAACCCGGTGCAGGTCGCGATTCATTCTTACTGCGTTCCGCAGCAGGGTCTCTCCCATGCCGGTGTCAAAGAGGATGTTCAGCCCTTCGCCCTCCAGCAAGGCGGCAAAGCCATGCTCACCCAGGGTTCCGGAAACAGGACCAACGGTGTTCTCGCAGAGGACGGTTATCCGGAGCTTATTCTGCATGATAGCCTTTCGGGAATCGCGGCACGCCAAGTTTTACCAGAATGGTAATCATCGGGCACCAGTTGCTGAAACCCGACTGAAACAGATTCAGACCGATAAAGGCGGTGAACCAGAGCCAGTTGAGGTTCACCTTCACGGCCAACAAAACCGACAGCATAATAAATGCGCCGGCGATGATTCTCAGCAATCGGTCAATGTACATGGTTTTTCCTCCTTGGAAACCGCAACTTCTCTCACACCTTACCTTGTTCCTTTCACCTTTTACCTCTTATTCCATTTTCAAATCGGCACTATTTCCAACCACCCCCAGCCGCTCCTACAATAGGAGGGATTAGGGGTGGTAAAGTTTCGCCCTCCCTGCACCTTCCTTCCGCCGCTCCACCAGGTAATACAGCACTGGTATCGTCACCCGCGACAGGGTGGTGGAGGCAATCTCGCCGCACATGAGAGCAATCGCCAACCCCTGGAAGATCGGGTCGAAGACGATCACGAAACTGCCGACCACAACAGCGGCACCGGTCAGGAGCATGGGCCGGAACCGGACCGCACCCGCCTCAATGATCGCTTCGTCCAAGGCAAGCCCCTCGCGCCTTTTCAGTTCGGCGAAGTCGATGAGGATGATGGAGTTACGAACAATGATTCCGGCCAAGGCAATAAAGCCGATCATGCTGGTAGCGGTAAAGAAAGCGCCGAACAGTGCATGACCCGGCAGGATTCCGATCAGAGTCAGGGGTATGGGCGCCATGATCACCAGCGGCGTGGTGAAGCTCCGGAACCAGGCCACCACCAGGACGTAAATGAGGACCATTACCGCGCCGAAGGCGATTCCCAGGTCGCGGAACACTTCGTAGGTAATGTGCCACTCGCCGTCCCACTTGATTGACGGCCGTTCCTCGCTCCATGGCTGCCGGGAGGCTAACTGGCCGACCCGGTAGCCGTCAGGAAGCTTTATTTTTTCAATCTCCTTGCCCATTTTCAGGATGGCATAGACCGGGGCTTCGATCTCACCTGCAACATCCCCGATCACGTACACTGTGTTCTTCAGATTTTTCCGATAGATGCTCTTGTTTTCGATTCCCCTGCTCACACGGACCAGCTGGGACAGCGGAACAATGCCGCCCGGCGAAGGAACATAGATGGAAGAAAGCGCTTCCAGCGAGCTTCTCCGGTTCTGGGGAAGCCGCACGTTGACAAGCACCGGCTCTTTTTCCGCCGACAGGTGCAAGAGCCCCGCATCCATGCCCCCCAGTGCGGTACGCAGGGTTTTTACCACGTCATCAGAGGAAATACCCGAAAGGGCAGCCTTTTCCTTGTCCACGACAAAGGTATAGAGGGTCTGGTCATCCTCCAGGTACCAGTCCACATCGACCACGCCGGGGGTTTTGTTGAATATGTCCTTGATCTTCCCGGCAATATCGATTCGGGTTTGCTGGTCGGGGCCGTAGACCTCCGCTACCAAAGTGGAGAGTACCGGCGGACCGGGAGGAATCTCGGCCACTTTGATACGGGCGCCGTAGCGGTCGGCAATCTTCTTCAGTACCGGACGAACCCGCTTTGCTATGTCATGGGACTGATCCGAGCGCTCTGACTTACCGACCAGGTTTACCTGGATGTCGGCCAGATTAGCCCCGCTCCTCAGATAATAGTGGCGGACCAGACCGTTAAAGTTGAAGGGCGCACTGTTGCCGATATAGGTCTGAAAATCGGTCACCTCGGGAAAGGTGCGCAGGGCATCCCCCATCTCGGAAACCAGCCGGGCCGTCTCTTCCAGGGCAGTGCCGCTTGGTGCATCAACGATTACCTGCAGTTCGCTCTTGTTGTCAAAGGGAAGCATCTTGACCGTGACGACTTTCAGGAACAGCAGGCTCACCGAAATCAGCAGAAGCACCACCACCCCGACCAAAAAACCGGCGCGGATCTTCCGGTCGTGGAGGAGCTTGCCCATGATTGACCGGTAGAAGCGGGTAAGGCGCGACTCCTCGGGCGGTTCTTCGCTGCCGAAATGAGACTCGCCCTGCATCAACCGGTAGGCGTAATAGGGGGTGACAGTAAAGGCGATAAGCATTGAAAAGAGCATGGCCATGCTCGCCCCCACCGGAATGGGCCGCATGTAAGGTCCCATGAGTCCGCCAACAAAGCCCATGGGCAGGATCGAGGCAATAACCGCAAAGGTGGCCAGCACCGTGGGGTTGCCGATTTCGTCCACGGCCCTGATTGCCGCATCCAGCGGCTTGAAGCGGGTGGTGGTGAAGTAGCGGTGAATGTTTTCCACCACCACGATGGCGTCATCCACCAGGATGCCGATGGAAAAGATCAGGGCGAACAGGGTAATCCGGTTCAGGGTATAGCCGAGGATCGAAAAGGCGAACAGGGTCAAGGCCAGGGTAACGGGTATGGCGATAGCTGCCACGGCTCCGGCACGCCAGCCCATGAACAGGGCAATGAGAATCGTTACCGAGAGGGCCGCCAGGAACATGTGGAAAAGCAGCTCATTGTTCTTTTCCCGGGCGGACTCGCCGTAATTGCGGGTCACCGTAATCTGGATATCCTCGGGAATGAGCTTTCCCTTCAGGGATTCTACCCGTTTCAGCAGGTCCTCTGCCACCCAGGTGGCATTGGCCCCTTTCCGTTTGGCCACGGACACGGTGACCGCAGGGTAATTCCTCCACGGTTCAGCGCTGATTCCCTTTGTGCCCGCCGCAGGACCCAGCCCGAAAAACAGATACTGATCCGCTTCTTCTGGACCGTCCCGGATAGCGGCCAGATCGGCGAGATAGACCGGTCGTCCGTCATGGACAGTTACCACCAAGCGTTTCACCGCTTCCACATCACCAAGAAAATCGCCTCCGTCAACCAAATACTCGCGATTATCTCCCGGAAAGGTTCCCGAACGGACCGAAACATTGCCCTTCTGCAGGGCGTCAATCACCTGGAGCGGCGACATGTTGTACGCTGCCAGCCTCCCTGGATCGAGTCGCACCTGCACCTGCCGGCGAAGTCCACCCTTGATTCCGGTCTCGGCCACATTGCTGCTCTTTTTCAACTCGTCGCAGAGTTCCCGGGCAACACGGCGCAGGGTATAGGAATCATAGCGGCCGGACCAGAGGGTCAAGGTCACGATCGGCACGTCGTCGATGGACTTGGGCACCACCAGTGGTTCACCTGCACCGGGAGGCAGGATTCCTCGGTTACTCATCACCTTGTTGTAGAGCTTGACCAGGGATTTTTCCATGTCCTCGCCCACCAGAAAGCGGACGGTGATGATCCCCATGCCCGGCCCGCTGGCGGAATAGACGTACTCGACCCCCTTGATCTCCCACATCTTCCCCTCGAAGGGCTTGACCACCCGCTCCTCCACTTCTTTCGGGGTCGAGCCGGGAAGCGGCAGGTAGATATCCACCATCGGCACCACAATCTGCGGCTCCTCTTCCCTCGGGGTCACCAGAATCGCGTACACTCCGAAGAATAGAGAAGCAATGACAATAAGAGGGGTCAGTTTCGAATCGATGAAAGCGCGGGCGATTTTACCGGCGATACCGAGTTTATCCATGTAAGACTCCACATGCAGTAAAGAAGCTCTCAAATTAACAGGCTGGACAGGATTTATTGGATTACGGGGTACGGATTATGGGGCATAATAATCCCCTTTCACTTCACGTGTGCCCCGTCTGTCACCTTTTCAGTGCCGCGCACTACGATCCGCTCCCCGGCGGAAAGGCCGGTGAGAATCTCGATGCGGTCGGCCAAGGCGGTTCCCGGCTTTACCAGCCTCATGCGGGCAATGTTCCCGTCATCGAGGACCCAGACAAAGGTCAGCTGACCCCGTTCCATGACAGCCGTTATCGGGACCATCAGGCCCTGCTTTTCACCCACCGGCAACAGCGCCCGGCCGAACTGGCCGGAATGCCTCCCCTTGGCGGGAATATCCAGTTTTACCGTAAAGGTCCGACTGACCGGATCCACTGTGGGCACGATTTCAATCACTGTACCAGTTACGCTGCCGCTACTCCCGTCCAGGAAAACAGGAACGGACGCTCCCAGGGCTATCTTTCCCTGGAGAGATTCGGGAACCGCCAGCTCAAGACGGTAGCGGCCTTCTTCCTCGACCGTCATCAACGGCATCCCCGGAAATACGGTGCTGCCCGGATCAACCGTCCTGGCGGTAACCACCCCACTCAGGGGAGCGGCAATTCTGGTATACCCGGCGACGGCCGCAGCGGCCCGCGCTGCCTGCCGGGCCCGGGCCAGCGACTGGTCGGCCATGTCGCGTTCGGCCCGGCGGGTGTCCAGTTCCTGTCCGGTGACGGCCTGCTCTTCGTAGAGTCTGGCAAACCTTCCATAGGTCACATCAGCCAGCTTCTTGCGAGCCAGGGCCTCTTCCACGGCATGGGCAGCACCACTGGCACCGGCGGTGCTTTCAGGGGCTACCAGTGTCACCAGCGGGCTGCCGCGCTGAACACGGTCGCCTTCTTTCGCGTGAACTTCTGAAACGGTGCCGCTGATGCGGGCCGCAAGCTGGGCGGCATTTTTCGCCTTCACCGTACCCGATGCCTCGAACTGTTCGGGAAGCGAAACGAGCATCGTTTTTTCCACCGTCAGACCTGTAACAATAGCATGGGTCTCCTTCCCCTCTTTGCCGTTGTCCGAGCACCCCGTTACTGAAGTTGCCAGCAGGGCCGCAAGGAGAACAGCAAAACCCGATGACAGTATATTCATTTCATGACCTCCTGGAGAAAAATCCCCGCACTATACCAGACCCGGGCCGTTGCCAGGGCATATCCGGCGTCATTATCCACCACCGAGACCCGGGCCCTGTTCACGGCTGACTGGGTATCCAAAACATCAACCAGAGTGGCGAGGGAGTTGCTAAAACGCTTCGTAACAAGACGTACGCTTTCTTCCGCATCTGCCAGCGAGGAACGGGCAACCAGCAGCCTCTGTTCCGCTTCGTCCAGCCGCAAGAGGCTCTCCCGAACCTGGAAGGACACCTCGCGCTGCTGGTATGCCAGGTACTCTCGGGCGGAACTTTCCAGGGACCGGGCGCGGGCGCGTTCGTCAAAGCGGCGCAGGCCGTCAAAGAGTTCCCAGCGGAGAGTCACCCCGGCAACCCAGGAATCATTGTCCCGCCCGAAGGGGAGATCGCGGTCGTTCATCTGATAGGCGGCATTGCCATAGAGGGTCGGCAGGAAAGCACTCCCGGCCAGACTGACGCCAATCTGAGCCTTCTCCGCGGCTAGTTCCAGCTCCTTAAGATCCTTGCGGTTCGCAAGGGCGACCGCTACGAAATCTTTTTTCTCTTGTCCGAGAGGCATTCCGGTCAGGTACTCGTTGATTTCGAGGCTCTGACCATCCGGTTCGCCAGCCACCAGGGCAAGCCTCATACCTGCCAGCACGACATTATTTTTTGCCGTAATGTACTGTTGTTCCATCTCCGCCAGGAAAGTCCCGGCACGCAGCTCATCCGACTTCAGGCCCAGTCCTGATTCGGTTCTCACCCGTGCCAGCCTTCGATGCTCTTCCGCATCCTTCACTGCCTTTTCCGCTGAGACAAGCATCGTGCGAGCCTTCTGCACCTCGAGATACGAGCTGAATACCGCAAAAGCGACCTCTTCCCTGCGCCGCTGCAGCGCAAGGCTCTGCTCTTCCGCTTCTTTTACCACCAAATCCGAACCAAAGACGATACTCAGGTCAAAAATGGGCTGCTCCAAGCTGAAAGAGGTCCGGAAGTCGCTGGTTGAAGAAGGATGATTCAGCGTATCGATCTGGAAGTCATTGCCGGCAAAACGCCCCTGGTCCAGCTTCATCATAAAGACGCGGGTCGGAGCATTGGAAGCGGAATAGTTTTCATCGAGGAAGATGCGGGGCAGAAAGCGGCTGCGGCTGGCGGCAACGCTGTGCCTTGCAGCCATTTCCCGCTGTTCGGCTGCCTTCAGCAGGTTATTCCTTGCAAGGGACAGGCGTATCGCCTCTTCCAGGGAAACTGCCCTGTCGCCAGCGATGCTGAGGGACGAGAAAAACAACAGAAGGACTGCAAGTACAGAAAATACCTTCACGGTGACCTCCTGAAGGGGATATGAAATGGTTGCCGCAGAAGTGTTCAGGAGTCTGAAGCATGTGATAATCGGCTCCGTGCAACTCGGGACACCTTCGAAACTGGGGCCTCAAACGGAACAAAGAGCGGTTCTCCCAGAAGAAAGGGAACCCTCAATTCCCTTGTATTCTATCAGGAGACTTCTTTCATGTATAGCCAATGGGTAAAGATGTCAACCTGAATCCGTGAAAACAGGGTAGCCGATAGAACGAAAGTAGCAGGGTCGAAGCCGATACCGCTGCCGGGAAGCACGCGGTAGCATGAAAGTCCCTCTGGATAGTGGTTCACAGCGTCCAACTATTGGTGAACTCAGATGTCATGAATACGTGACAGGGGAATTCGGTTGACAAGGAAGGTGGGGGTCTTTAGACTTGAAAAGTTTTCAGGAGGGATTTTTGGTCGATACAGTTAAGTGGAAAAAAAGAATCCGGTCACTCCTGACACTGGACAGCCATCCGGGTCATATATCAGCAGGATTCGCTGTTGGGGTTTTCATCAGCTTCACCCCCTTCTTCGGACTTCATTCAATTTTGGCGATTTCCGCAGCCTTTATCCTGAGGATAAACAAGGTAACCTGCCTGACCGGTTCCTGGGTCAATACTCCCTTTACGGTAGTACCTGTTCTGTTGGCCAGTTACCGACTCGGAGAAGCCATCCTCGGCCACAGTCCGGAGAAAATCATCTTGAAAGACCTGAACTGGACCTACGCCATCGAACTGTTGGAGTCTCACGGGGCACCAATTCTCATTGGCTCGTCCATCATCGGCTTTGCGGCCGCCCTCTTCTCCTATGCGCTCCTCTACTACATCATCGTTCGCTTCCGTCGCAAAGATGAAACCCTTGCCTATCTCACGGAAGAGATGAAAGAAACCGGTGAAGAACTGGAATAGGGAAGAGCCCATGGGTTCCTCCCTATGATATCAGCCAATTTCCCCTTGAATGAAGGCAGAGCTATTTTCCCAGCATCGGACTCAAAGTTTGATAGGCAACGTACGAAACCGCGGCTGAAGCAGGGATGGTGAGAACCCAGGCCCAGACAATGCGGTAGGCAATCTGCCAGTTTATGGCCGAGAGGCGCTTCGTAAGACCGACCCCAAGGATAGAAGACGTGATGACATGCGTGGTGGTGGCTGGCATGCCGATGGAGGAAGCACCAAGGATGACTCCCGCAGAAGCAGTTTCAACGCAGAAGCCGTGAACAGGCTGCAGTTTGACAAAATCGTGGCCAACCGTCTTGATAATGCGCCAGCCGCCTATGGCGGTCCCGAGTGCCATTGCCACGGCGCAGGCAACCTTGACCCAGGTCGGGACAGCAAAAGTCTCGAGCCAGCCGTAGCTGACCAGGGCCAGGGTGATAACACCCATGGATTTCTGAGCATCGGCGGTTCCATGAGAAAAGGCCATGGTAGCGGCGGACAGGATCTGAAGCTTTCTGAAGCCCTTGTTCAGGCTATAGGGGGATTTGTTCCGGAAGGCCCACATCATGATTATCATGAAGAAAAACCCGAGGGCAATACCGACGATCGGAGACAATACCAGCGCGATGATAATCGTCTTCAGCCCGGCAGCGTGGAGTGCCGAGACGCCGGCATGCGCGATGACAGCCCCCATAATCCCGCCGATAATGGCATGGGAGGAGGAAGAGGGCAGCCCATAGTACCAGGTAATCAGATCCCAGATGATGGCGCCGATAATGCCGGCAAGAACCACCATCTGCGTTACGTTCGACGGGTCCACGATCCCCTTGCCGATCGTAGCGGCAACCTTGGTGGAGATCATGGCACCGGCAAAGTTGAGAACAGCGGCCATGAAAATTGCCGACCTGATGGAAAGTGCCCGAGTTGAGATACAGGTGGCAATGGCATTGGCGGTGTCGTGGAAACCATTGATAAAATCGAATATCAAGGCAGCCGCGATAACGAGGAACAGCATTACCATCGTGGAATCAAGCATTTTTCAGGACCACGCTTTCAAGAATATTAACGGCATCTTCGCACTTGTCACAGGCATGCTCCAGAGTCTCGTAGATCTCCTTCCACTTGATGAGCTGAATTGGATCCTTCTCCTCATCGAACAGACGGCTGATGGCCTCGCGGCAAACCCGGTCCGCCTCGTTTTCCAGAGAATTAACCTCCACGCAGTAGCGGTTGATCTGCTCCAGATTACTCCCGAGGAGTGCAATGGCCCCCTCGAGGGATTGACAGGACTTGAGAATAAGGAAGGCCATCTCCTTGGCCGTTGCCGTGGGCTGTTCCACGTTATACATGACAAAGCGCTGGGAGCAGGCATCGATCAGATCGAGGATATCGTCCAACGCCCCTGAAAGTGCATAGATATCCTCCCGGTCAAACGGGGTGACGAAACTCTTGTTCAGCTTCTTCACGATGTCGTGGGTCAGAATGTCTCCATTGTGCTCAATCTGTTTGATTTTCTTCTGACTGGCAACCGGATCGCTGAAATCGTCGAGCATCTCCTTAAAGAGCTGTGCACCTTCTACAATATTGCGCGCCAACTCCTTGAACAAGATGAAGAATTTTTCTTCCTTGGGGATCAGTCCAAACATGGGGTTCCTCCACAACCCGGGCCCTGATAGCCCGGCGAATTATAAACCGATTATTCATAGCATATTTTTGCCGCACATCCTATAGGAATGTTACATTGACGTTACGAATTATCCCGATTCCTCCATTTCCCCTTGATTTTCCCCAAGTGCTTCCAGTATTGTCGCACAGCAGTTATTTCATTTCCGTCCGGAGTTTCCGGATGGAAACTATTTCCTACCTCAGGGAAAGTTTCAGGAGCGTGTGTGACCGGTATTGAAGCAGGCATATTAGGTATTGTTGAAGGTCTGACGGAATTTTTGCCGGTTTCATCGACGGGACACCTGATCCTCGTATCGGAATTGCTCCAGCTTCCCCAGACCGAGGCGCACAAGGCCTTCGAAGTGGCAATTCAGTTGGGTGCGATCCTGGCAGTAGCTTGCCTTTACTGGCGGAAGCTCATTGCCCGCTCCGACCTGCTGCTGAAACTGGCTGTCGGGTTCCTGCCAACCGGCATCATCGGTCTGGCCCTCTACAAACTGGTCAAGAATCTCTTCGATTCCTCGGTGGTCAGTATTTCACTGATTATCGGCGGCATCGCCTTTTTTGTCATGGAGTACTACCTGCGGAACCACAAACCCGCGATCCATGACGCCGGTGACGTTACCTACCGTTCGGCATTCATCATCGGACTGGTACAGTGTGTATCCATGATTCCCGGAGTCTCCCGCTCCGGAGCAACCATCATCGGCGGACTGTTGTGCGGCATGAGCCGCACTGCCGCAGCCGAATTCTCCTTCCTGCTGGCATTGCCCACCATGCTTGCCGCAACCTGCTACGATCTCTACAAAAACGGCGCGGCATTTCAGGGCGGCGACTGGGGCAATCTCCTGATCGGCTTTATCGTCTCCTTCATCTTCTCCATTATCGGCATCAAGGTTCTGATCCGCTTTGTCGCCAACCACACCTTCATCCCCTTCGGCGTCTACCGCATCATAGTTGGAGTGCTTTTCCTGCTTCTTGTTGTATAAATCAAAAAATCGTATCTCTCGCCCGCTCGCTTCGCTCACTCGAGGACGCAGAGAAAAGAAACAAAAACATTTTGAAGATTTAGACTTTCTCTGCGTTCTCTACTCCTTCGCTAAAGCTACGGCGCACACGTGTGAGCTCTCCGAGAGACATGGCTTATCAGCCTTTGATGTTAGCTCAAAGCTGAATCCAAGTAATTGCTTCCTCCCCGCTCCGTTCCGTGCTACAAATCATAATGTGTGTTTATTTTAATGTATTATCACTTAAAAGCAAACACTTGATATGCCACAAGGGGAGGGGTAGCTGATGGCGGGTGGAATCAAGGGATGGCCGGAAGACGAGCGGCCGCGTGAAAAGATGCAGAAACAGGGGGCCCAGGCATTGAGTGATGCCGAGCTCCTGGCCCTCGTTATTCGCAGCGGCGACCCGGCAACCAGGCAGAGTGCCGTGGACATCGGACGCCTGCTCCTGCAGGACTTCGGCAGTCTTCGTGCGCTTGCCGGTGCCACAATTGCAGAGATCTGCCGCATCAAGGGAGCAGGGCCGGCAAAAGCCACTGCCATTAAAGCCGCTCTCGAAATCGGTGTCCGTCTCAATACCGACCGGCTGACTCATGGCGAACGCTTTACCTCCCCCGAACAGGTGTACCAGCACTTTCACTACTCGTTCCGCGACCGCTGCAAAGAGTATTTCATCGTACTGCTCCTTGATGGAAAAAACCGGATTATCCGGGAAGTACAGATCTCCGAAGGATCACTGAATCAAAGCATCGTCCATCCAAGGGAGGTCTTCAACCCGGCGGTGCGCGATTCAGCCGCGGCCATGATCCTGGTACATAATCATCCATCGGGTGACCCTACTCCCAGCCGGGAAGACCGGGAAATTACCCGCCGCTTGAAGGAAGCGGGCGAACTGATGGGTGTCGCGGTGCTCGACCACATCATCATCGGCGACGGCACCTATATCAGCTTTACTTCCCAAGGACTGCTGTAGTGCCACTCCACAGCGGATACCCCGCCAGTGCCTTATTTTCAGGGAACTCGGTTAATTACAAAAACTTGATACAGATCAAGGTCTGTCATCCTGATTACAGTATAGTCCTAGTCACCAGGCGGGAAAAACCGCCACCGAGACAACGACGCTACTTAGAAAGAAACCAATAATCAGGAGAAAAAACATGTTTTGTCATCAGTGTGAACAAGCGGCAAAGGGAATCGGTTGTGATGTGCAGGGTGTCTGTGGAAAGAAGCCTGAAGTTGCAAACCTTCAGGACAATCTGCTCTTTGGGCTGAAAGGGCTCGCATTCTTCGCAGACAAGGCACGGAAGCTCGGCGCAAAGGAGCAGGAGGTTGACGTCTTTCTGCTGGAAGGGCTTTTTGCCACCGTCACCAACGTGGACTTCGATCCGGCCCGCCTCGAAGCGACCATCAAGAAATGTTTCGAGATGAAGGAAAAAGCCAGAATCCTCTATGAAGAGGCCTTCTGTAAAGCAAATGGCGTTATCAGAGCCAGGGTCTTCACGGACGGACCCGCGGCCTGGGTCCCGGCGGCCGACCTGGCAAAACAGGGCGAGCAATACGGCATCCTCACCTTCCACGAGAACGAAGACGTTCGCTCCGCCATCGAGATCCTCATTTACGGCCTCAAGGGCATGGCAGCCTATGCCGATCACTGCCAAATCCTCGGCAAGCACAATGACGAAATCTATGCCTTCTTCCACAAGGCTCTCGCAGCAACTACCGATCCGACCCTCGGCCTGATGGATTTTGTCGGACTCTCCATGGAATGCGGCAAGGTGAACCTGACGGTCATGGGGCTCTTGAACGAAGGGCACGTGGAGCGCTATGGTCACCCGGTACCGACCAAGGTGCAGCTCGGCACCAAAGCGGGTAAGGCGATCCTCGTTTCAGGCCACGACCTCCTCATGCTGGAAGAACTTCTCAAGCAGACCGAAGGCAAAGGGATCAACATCTACACCCACGGCGAGATGCTT
>RPRC01000154.1 GCA_003857395.1 Geobacter sp. | reverse complement strand
GCCGACTGAAAACACCTCACAGCTCGTCGCGTCGTTTCCTTAATTTCGTTCACCCACCCGTCTCCCGCCAGAAAACCGCAAAACTCCCCGCAAACACCCACATTATTAAACGACAAATATTTATTTATAGATAAATAAATAAATAATAACCTCACCTGCCCCCTCCTGGCAAATCTCTACGACACCAGCTGTTTATCCCTTCTGACAATCCGATGCTTTTCCGCCAAACGACCCCGTAGCAAGTCATAAATGGATCAGACCAATAACTGGTCAAATCTAGCCTCAAACGGCATTTCCTCATTCTTGGTTATTTATTTATATATAAATAAATAACCACCCCATCAGCATATTTATTTATCGATAAATAAATAATTTATCGAACATAACATCCCCCGCTTAGAAAATGAAAGCATCTCGCTTCATCCCTGCCCACTTCGTTCCGCTATTCACCGAGTCCCGCCCTCCACGGTATTGCGGTCATGCCTCGTGATCTCTTCACTCCAGGCCATGTCCAGCACTTCGCCGGTAATCAATCAAATTGGTTTTTCGATGCGCCCGGCCTTGCCCATCCCTGTATGTCCTTCACCCCCGGTCAGGGTGAGGGGTGAGAGGAAACTCAGGGAAAACGGGACAAGGCACAAAAAATCGCACATCAAAAAACAAAATATCTTGAGCCGAGAGGGTTTAAGAAAATCTAGGGAAAACAAGGTTGATTACAAACCGGAGAAAAGGAGCCTAAAAATGAAGAAATCGGTAGAGGAACTCATCACGGAGCAAATCATTGAGCGTTTGGAGAAAGGTGAGATACCCTGGAAAAAGCCTTGGACGCCATTGACCGGGCCGAATGCGCCAAGAAACCTTATAACCGGCAAACCGTATCGGGGCATCAATACCTTTATCCTGGCCTGTCAGGCTTTTTCCTGCCCGTACTGGCTAACCTACAAGCAGGCCCTGGAGAAAGGCGGGAACGTCCGGAGAGGCGAAAAAGGGACGCCGGTCGTTTTCTGGAACTGGGTCGAGGTAGAAGATACGGAAACCGGAGAAGATAAAAGCATACCCTTCATGCGTCACTATACGGTTTTCAACCTGGAGCAGACCGAAGGAATCGAAGCACCCCCCTCACCCACTCCGATCGAAAAGCTATTCAATTCCATCCAGGCAGCGGAAGAACTTATTGCCGCCATGCCGCAGCGCCCCGAGATCCGCCACAGCGGTAGCCGGGCATACTATAAACCATCCTATGACTACGTAAACATGCCGCCGCAAGAAACCTTTCACCAGGAAGAAGGCTATTATTGCACCCTCTTCCACGAAATAGGCCACGCGACCGGGCATTCCTCACGGCTTGCCAGAAAAGGTGTCACGGAGTGTACGGCTTTCGTCAGCCACGAATACAGCAAGGAAGAGCTGGTTGCCGAGATGACAGCAGCCTTTCTATGCGCGGAAACAGGCATTGAACAGGCCACCATAGATAATAGCGCCGCCTATATTCAGTCCTGGTTGAAAGAACTGAACAATGACAAGTCCCTGGTTATCCTCGCGGCCGGCCAGGCACAGAAGGCCGTTGACTTCATAATGAACCGAAAAGCAGTCGAAGAATTGGGAATGGTTGTGTAGTTTGCAGAGAGGAGGCGGGGATTTCCCCGCCTCAAGGGTAGGAGATCGGGAAGCGCATAAAAGAGACCCGGCGCAGGCCGGGGTTATGTAGAACCTGTTTTAAGGCTTATACGCCGGAATAATCCGCTCTTGGGTGAGTGAAAAAACAGGAAACAATCAATAACTTTTATAGCCGCCCAGGGCTGCTCGTTGTGCCTGTCAACCTTATGCTGGTTCGGGCACCGGCCTCGGTTAGCTTTAGACGGAGCCGAGCCGCATTAGTCTTTGCACCGAATGATCATACTTCTGTTTATGACCGAGCCTCCGTAAAGACCAAGGTCATTACCGGAAACCAAGGCTCCCGTGTCTCCACTCTTTTCTATAACCACATATCCTTTTTCGTTGCAGAGTTCCCCGGCCTTCTCATAACACATACCCCAATTCAAAACTGATCCGGAGCAATTTATGCTGTATCCTTCTTTTCCTTCTGAAGTATAAGTTTTTTTTGAAGTAGCGCAGCCACATATTGAGGCCACTACAAAAAAAATTACAAAAGTTCTTTTCATTTGTCCTCCGCGTTTGAGAAACGTTCAAAAATATATTTTACAAACTCATGCTTTTCACAATGCACTCGGCTAAAAAGCCTTATAAGAAATAGAAAAAAGCAATTCAGCTGCAGCTTGGACTTGGCTTTCCTTCTCTATGCTGAATCTAGCTGGAAACCTCTCTTCCCACCCCTTTTTTATATTATCTCTAGGGAGTACCTTGATATACGGATTCTTTTTTAATGCATCTACATCGCCTGCGCACCAGATCTGTATGCTTGCGTCGGTCTTTCGATGGCTGATATAAGCGAATCTATTTCCACCAAGTTCATATAAAGCACACCATTGCTTCGTATGACCGCGTTCAAGCTTGGCAATTTTTCTTTTTAATGCCAGGAACAAAGATTCACACAAGTTTCTGGATTCAACTGATGCCTTAAAATGAGCAGACATAATACCTCCTTTTGGCGATGTTTATTTCACTATATTGCAGCCGTTATGCCAATATTTGAAGAACAACCAAAACAAGGTGTGAGTTTTTGCTTTTTGCGCCGATTTTGGCTGTTTAAATAATTACAACCGAACTTCTGAATCCAAATCCATTTACACAAAATTCTTTACATGCTCCCTGGGAAAGTCTGGAAGGCACTCGAAGCCATTTTACTTCAGTAAAGTTATGGATAATATACTATCCAACTTTCAACAACCAATCACCGTATTTTTCCGCAAGATCCTTGGAAATTAACGCCTCGACAATCTCCCTTTGCAGCCATTGCGAAACTCGAATACGGCCAGGATCATTTACCCTATCGATTCTTTCCTGCATCCAGCTTCTTATGGCTGAATGGGTTCCCATGGTGCCAGGCTCAAGCCCCAGATGTAAACTCAGCAATACGGATAAAGTAGTATCCAAACATACCGTAGTACGTCTTTCCCCAAGCCTTACATGATAGCGTTCTTTCACGTTATTCCCTCGGATAATATAGTATCCGTACTATACGAAAAGCACAACCCAGAGTCAAGGACATCCGCATTTAACTTCCACTTAGACGATACGTTGTAGATTAAAACTGTTGCTTAGCATTTGCTAATCAAGTAAAAATGGATAACTTCGCCCATTTCGCCAGGTATTTACATCATATTGTATACACATTTATACGGCAGGTATCACCAATCATTTATCAAACATTCCGCTATAGTTTATGTATTATTTCAAAAAAACGCTTGACAATCGGGCTTTTTACGGCTTAATGTCACCAACAAGTGGATACATTGCAATGGTAAAGGAGGAGCTTGTGAGCCATATCATCTGCGTCGTCAACAACAAAGGTGGCGTAGGGAAAAGTACGGCAACTCTCAATTTGTCTCATTGCCTGGCGAACAAAGGACATCGCGTTCTTGTAGTAGACCAGGACCCGCAATCAAATACAACGAAAATCCTGCTCGGAGGGACCCCCGAGAATAACACCCTCTACGATATCTACTCCCGTTCTGAACGAATAGAGAATTGCATTTTCCCCACTACCTACGAAAACCTCTTCTGTCTTCCGAATATTCCACGCACTGCAGCCCTGGAGATGGATCTTTACCAGGACGTACGGTCAAGCTATCTGTTGCTGCGTAATGCCATCCGGGAATATTGCACAGAAAACTTCGACTTTACTTTGATTGATTGCCCGCCAAACCTGGGCCTTTTCGTTATGCAGGCGCTCATGACGACTGATTTCGTCATCGTTCCCGTGGAAACCGGCAGTCGCTTCGCTCTTGACGGTCTCACCGCTGCTATCGAGCTGATCGAGAACCTGAACAAAACCGTAAATCCTGACCTGCGGTTTCTACGCCTCCTGATCAACAAAGTGGACTTGAGAACCAGCATTTCCAAGAGCAGCGTTGACCATATCAGAAAGAAATTCGGCAAGGATCTCACCTTCGACGTTACGATCCCTATTAATACTGAATTTCAAAAAGCAGAGGCTCAAGGCAAGACCATTATTCGCTACGCTCCCAAAAGTACTGGCGCCAAGCGCTATCGAATGCTTGCCGACGAGCTTTGTGGAATCCTGACCGTGGGGGCCTTGGCACAGGAGGCCAGCAATGGCTAACCCGACCAAAAACATTACGGGCACCGAAGAACTCCTGAGCAGAGTTTTTGACACGCAGGAAATGGATGATGTTGTCGCCCGGATGAAAAGGGTTCAATCAGGCGCCAATCGTCCAAGTGAACCGGCAACCGCTACAGCACCGTCGGACATAGCGAAGGGTAAAGCGCCGGACAGTTCGAAGGACAGTACATTGCCCCACGCTATGTCCGACGGTACGACCGACGGTCCGACAGATAGGCCGACGGTACGTCCGATTGTCCGACCGACTGTCCGTCCCTCGGATGGTACCGCGAGTTACCCCACCGATCATCCCACGCATTATCCTACGGTTGGTACCACGCATTATCCTACGGACTGGAAGAATAAAGCCGCTGACCCTGTCTGGGCACTTACGCACAAACAGGCAAAAGTGCTTTTCTATCTAATCAATCAACCTGATTCAATCTCACAAAGGGAACGCATCAGCAATGAAACGGAAATCCCCTTTTCTACCGTTAAACACTGTATAAAGGTACTATCCGCAGATGGTTTTATCAGTAAACCAACTAAATATGTAAACAGGTCATTTCAAGGTTTTACCTACACCGTCAACCAGGGCCTGTGTAGACAATTTGTCGAGAAAAGAGGCCATGAGTTTACAGGGTCAGGTGATTGTCCCACACTATATCCCACTGATTGCCCCACGCATTATCCTACGCTTGGCCTGTCCGACGGTACGACCCACGGATTGTCCGGCGCTATGTCCGGCCACTATAGTAGTAGTTTAGAATCTAATAAAACTACTACTAATAATCTTGAAGGCCTGTTGAAAACCGATCCGGAGTTTGGCTACTGGCAGGAAAAGGGTCTGCTCCAGCAACAGGTGCAAAAGTGGTTGGAAGAAACCGGCATGAGCCAGAGTCTTATGATCCAGGCGCTGCGGTATTGCCGGTTCGACATGGTGGACAACAACCAAGAGGAAAGTAAGCCTGTGCAGAATGTCTTCAACTGGTTTTACACGATTATCAAGAGGACTGGTCATTACCCGAAGCCTCCCGGTTATAAAAGCTGGTCTGAAAAAATGATGGAGCTCGAACAGGCCCTCATCGAGGAACAGGAAAGCGAACTTCAACATATGGAAGAACTTCGCACCCGAAAATACAAGCTTGATGGTGATCGTAAATTCCACGAGATGATCAACGATCCGGACGGCGAGACTTACAAAGCGGTATACGCACGTCTCAGCGCCTTTGAAAAGGAACTTGCTGAAGGTATGGCCTTTGAAAGGGCACTGCGCAGTCGCTTTGATGAATTGTTCACAGCCACAGGTCCCTGATAAAAAAATATTGTACCCCCCTTCCCTTCTTAGCCAAAACTTTACCTGTCCAGAAACCTGAAAAACCTCCCAGATCCTTTAACAGTCACAAAAGATCGTCAGAAGCGCCAGATAAAGCCATAAAACACCCTCTCCTGCTTCCTCCAGGGAAAAGACAGGATAAGCTGCTGTTCAATCAAGAAAATGTCGCAGAGCTTAAATCTGGAGCCATGACGAACGGTTTTTTTAAGGATCGTAACCGCTTTTCACCCTGTGAGATAAATCTGCTTAGAGACCCGGTAACGGTGATAGAATAATTATTTATCTATAAATAATTAATTGACATCATGTCCGACTACTACTAATATTTATTTGTCTATAAATAATTATTCATAGGTGCGCCATGCAAGTAATGAATTCCGCTGCTGAACTGATCAGCGTATTTACCAGGGCCGATGCACTTTCTGACGGCATCCTCAGCGATGTCTCGAAAATTGCCGAGGAAGAAGGCTTCAAAGTTCCCGTGGCTCTTACCCTGGCCGCCTACCGATCCATTGAGCCTTCCGAAGAAGAAAGAAGTAATGGTGATGATCTCCGTGCTAGACTGCACGATCTGTTTTGGACGATGCACCAGGCACTCCGCCGGAAATCATATATCGAGGCAAGCAGAATCGATTTTCAGCTGAATTTGTTCCAGGATGGTGAACATAGCTCCCTGGCCCTCCGTGCCCTGCTTCACCCTGGGGATCGAGGCGAACCCGTCATCACGATACTGCTGCCGAATGAAGACTAGTAACTGGATAATATTTTATCCAAGTGGAGAGGTTCGAAATAATGACACCGAAGAAACCTCGGCCCAAGGCCTTACCGGGAATAACCTATGAAATGAAGACCCATTGCGGCAAGATCTACGTTACGGTAACCTCCGATCTGTCCGGAAAGATGTGCGAAGTGTTTGTTAGATTCGGCCGGGCAGGGGGGTGTGGCGCAGCGATCTTTGACGGGTTGGCAAAACTTCTGTCCTATGCTCTGCGAAGCGGTATGGATCCGGCCGATGCCGTTAAATCTCTATCCGGCATTTCTTGTCAGCATGGACAGGATAACTGCTTAAACGCCGTTGCCGAGGCCATGCGGGACTATTCAACCAGGGAATAAATATTTATAAATAAATAATTTATTTGACATCGATAGACATTTTAATTATTTATCGATAAATAATTAACTTTCTCCTGTGTCAGCAACTGGGCACAAATATCGGATGCAACTTCAAAGGCTGCAGGAGCCAGTAAAATCGCTCCTGACTTTAGAGTACAATAATTTGGAACGTACTGCTAACATGATAATATTTATTTATCGATAAATAATTAAGGAGATTTTGAAATTGGGAAAAATAATCGCCGTATCACACAGTAAGGGCGGTGTGGGAAAAACCAGCGTCGCCCGCAATCTTGCGCTATCGCAAGCCAGGGATGGACAAAAGATCCTGGCCCTGGATTGTGATCCACAGAAATCCCTTGAGACATTTTTTGCCGATCGGGCAGATCGTTTGGATAAGCAGGAACTCGTGTGCATGGCAAAATCCTATTCGAAAGGGTTGGCCAGGGAGATCAAGAGTCTTGCTGAAGGCTTTGACCTGGTTGTCGTGGATGTCGGCGGATCCAGAGACAGCGATGTCATGCGCCAGGTGCTGATAGCTTGCAACGCGGCAATCGTTCCCACCAGACCCGGCCAGGAAGACCTGGACAGTCTCGATCTGTTCATGCAGGTAGTCGATGAAGTCAGGGGCGTGAACGAAGACCTTCAGGTTTTCATCGTCATCAATCAAGCGCCGGTTGATACCTTTGATACCGTGGGCAGGACAGCAGCGGAAGGGCTGGCCACTAAATTCGCTGGCGATGCAATAGTTTGCGCTACCTATCTCAAGCATCGCAAGAGCTGGCTCAAATCAGCCTTCAACGCCGATGCAATCTGGGAAGTGGACGGCCCTAACAGTAAAGCCGCGAACGAGTTTGATGCTCTTCTCGAGGAAATGAAGGAAAGGGGGGCTATCTAAATGGCGGATATCAAGGGACCACGAATCCGAGAACGGGTGAAAGGGCGAGCGGCAACCACTGTCGAGGAAGCCACCACTGCCAAGAAGGGCAAACGGAAAGTCGGCCGGCCGCACAAATCACTGCGCGAGGACGTCCTCAAAATAAAAGGCTTCAACCTGCCGCTTTCACTTATCGAAAAGATTGTGCACTATTCTGATCAGAAATATGATGGAAACGCCTCTGCCCTCGCCATAGACGCTTTCAAGGAATTTTTCGAGAACAAAGGGAATAAATAACCGTGGCAAAAAGCTGCAAATGATTGAGCACATCCGTAGTTAATTATTTATCGATAAATAATTAACTATGTGATTGGTGTGTATTTCAAGATGACAATGGTCAGGCACTTATCAAGTTGCCCTTAATTTTTAGAGAACATTATGGAATCCGTTTTGGGCCGAAAGATTCATTTTTTTAAGATACTCCTGGAATCGATCTTACACCGAATGGGAGATTATCAAGATGAGAGAAGATGAACTGGATAAAATCGTTGAAAAGTTTGACTCTGATAGTGAGTTTCGTATATCCAAGGCATTTCTTGATGGCGGAATTGATCCTCTCTTCGGGCGTCTCCAGCGTGCTGCAATCAATCAAAATTGCGGGGGCGGCGATGCAACCATAAGCCGTTACGGAATATGGGCGAATACCGTTCGAGACAATATTCGACAAGCTGATGTCGAGATTGAAAACGGAAACATAGCAGAAGCGCGTCGCCTTCTGCGTCGCGCTGCTAACTCTTTGTCTGCTTTCTCGGAATTGCAGGCCCATTTTGACACTATGGGGGTTGGTAAAGTAAACCAAGAATTGGATTAATGTGGTAGCGTAATGAATTAATTTTGTGCTAGAAAGCGATTTTAAGCAATGAAGAATCAATATGTTGCCGACAAAAATGATTATCGAAAGTATTCGTTATTGCGTAAGTTTTCCAACAGTGGCACGATCCGAATCTGCATTTGCTTGATGCTTACCCCAGATGACAACCGCACTGATGGCAAATTCACCAATTATCTGAAATCACCGGCACAGTGGAAACATTACGATTCCGCTCTTTTAGATTGCCTGGCAGAATGCATCAAGGAGAAGAAGAGAGTCATTGGGCAAAGGGCAAATTGAATCATCGGGCATTTTCTCAAATGCTTTTTTTTACTCTGATACGCTTACGGACACTCCGCAAGAGCGGTTTAACTACTTTCTGTGTCTTCACAAGATTTTAAGCTGTTTACTATATACGCAAAGGAGAAATCTAATGGGTATTATTGGTTTGTTGTTTAATAAATTTATGGACAATCGAAGTTATAAAACTGGCAAAGGAATTGCTGGCGCAATGTTTATGTCATCATTAGCCATGAAAGAACATTACAAGGAATCTGCACCTTCGTATGCTTGGATTGCAGGCAAAGCACTTGAAACAAGGCCCAAATGGAAACGTATTGATGAGGTTACATTTGAACATGAACCTTCTGAGACCCAGATTGAAATATCAGACAAACAGTCTATAAAGGATGTAATTCATATGATTGTAGAAGTTGAAATAGAATATATATTCAGTTCACTTCCATATGGGAGAATAGAAGAGCTTTTGAACCTTTCGAATAAAGCTGTGAATGATTACTTTAAAAAACAGAATTGAAAAGAGAGATTCAACGGGCTCAATTTTTAAACTATAATCGTGTAAACAAAACTTTCAACAAGCGCCAGGACCGGCCCAAAAACCAAAGGTCAGGCTTTTGGCGTAACACTTATTGTTCTAGACTGAATCTGGTCATATAATGACACCATCATTTATTTATCGATAAATAAATAATATAAATCAACTGTTACGGGAAAGCCCCGTCCTAAGCGGCTTTCCCGTGCTCCCTCACTTACCAACACTGCCTGTGTAAAACCCGCACCATTTTGTTTGAAATACTGAAATCTCTTTTGTCAAATCAATCACTTTAGCAAATCGCTTCAAATATAAGCACCACCCCGGGAATAATACAAACTGTTGCATTAGAAAATTTTACTTGATAAATACTTAAATATGGACTTTCTTACAGAGGTACAACTGCTATATGAAGAAAAGAGCCGGAACGCGAAGCTCCTCTTCGGAACCCCGGTCCGCAGCGAAGCTCTGCACTTCTCTGCTGGAGCGAGCAAAAGAAATGTCTATTTCAAACCTGACAGTCTGTTTGCGCTGGAACTGTGGGCCGCGAATGACTACGGCACCGTGTTCTGGATGCTCTACATTTTGAGGACAGTCTGGCCGGGTGAAAGGGCGAACAGAATTCCCCAGATTACGCCCGGAGCAGAGATCCTCCTGTCGGCACGAGGGAAGGGGAGGGTGGTCAGGGCTCTCGCCTGGTTGGAGCGACTCCAAGCGGACGTGGAGGATCCCGCCGTATTGGCTCCGGAGTATTTCCAGGCCGCACACTACAGCCTGAAGAACGGCCTTGAGCCGCGAGCTCCGCACGAACCTTACGGACCGGTACTAGAGTATGTGAGGAACAAGGCGACATGAACATCAACACGCGGCCTTTGAAAATCATGCTAACGGTCTTCGTCATCCTCCTAGTGATCGAGTCAACCAGGTTGCTGATCGGCCCCCGCTACTGGCTGAACCTGTCCGAAAGCGAGCCGGTCGGTCTCTACACAAGGGAAACGTTGCACCAGCCATTGAACCGGGGAGATATGGTCCTGCTGAAGTGCCCGCCAGGCTATGAAAAATACCTGTACGGAAGAAAATGGCTGCCCACGGGCTGGCCGCTGTTCAAGACAGTGGCAGGCCTGCCGGGAGATACCTTCTGCGTTTCAGAAAAGAATCTCACCCTGAACGGCAAGCAGATCGGCCCGGTGTACGCCGTTGACAGCCGGGGGCGTTCCTTGCCGGTTCTCAGGGGCTGCCGGACAGTGCGAGAAAATCATATCCTGGCCATCGCCACCGGCCTGAAGACTTCCTTTGACGGTCGGTATTTTGGTGATGTCCCGGTCTCGCTGATCATCGGCACGGTCCGTCCGGTGCTGACCTTTAAGGAAGAGGGGAGGGGAGAAGAATGATAGTAGGAAGCCTGCTGCTTATCACGTCCTTGTGCAGCCAATGCGGCCCCGCCGTTGCTCCGTCAACCACACAGGCGATCATCCGGGTCGAGAGCGGAGGGAACCCCTACGCCATCGGCGACAATACCTTGAAGAAAAGCTTCGCTCCGAAATCAAAGCAAGCAGCCGTCCACATGGCAGCCGACCTCCTTGCGCAAGGGCACAACCTGGACATGGGTCTGATGCAGGTCAACAGCTGCCACCTTAAAACCATGAAATTTACCCTGGAGGAAATCTTCGAACCCTGCCGCAACATCACCATCGGCACCACCATCCTGGCCGATTTCTACCGCCGGAACAACACCGGCGAAGACAAGTACCTCGTGCTCTTCAAAGCCCTTTCAGCATACAACACCGGCTCCGCCTGGAGAGGCCCGGGGTACGTCAATAAAATCCTGAAAGCAGCAGGAGCACCGTACCGCGTCGCCGTCTCCAATCCGCCGCCGGCCAAGGCGCCCCAAGCTTCAAAAAGCAAGCAACCCAACGAGTGCATATTCACCGCCGACGGAGCCATGCTTTTCTTCCCCGGCACAACCAGGGCAGGGGAGCTCAATGGCCTTTAAATGCCTTCCAAAACCTTAAGGCAAGATAAAAGGATGCACTACACTGGCGTGTATCCATCCAAAATAGCACCTGATTGTTGTCCGACACGCATGCACGTGTAGGACAAGAAAACCATAACCTACTAAAGTCTCACCGATATTTTGTAAGGCAAATAATCACTCGCAATAATATCAAGGGGTTACCCGATGCCCAGAATTATTAAAATCCATGAAAAACCTGAAGATAATTCAGACATCACCATCAGTCTCGGCAGAACCAAAAAACGCGTCACAAGTGACGCCGGTCTGCACTACAAAACGTCCGCCAGTGCCCTGTTTCTACGGGAGATGGTGCGCACCGTCAAGCAAGCGTCCCGGCGTCATACCGGAAAACACCGGTTTGTCAGAAACGCGTCGGAAGCCTCGCAACGCGTCATCGTCAAATCCCGGATAGTGCGCCATATCTCGGCAAAAAACGGGCTCAAATCCCTGCAAGACCATTGCAGTTATTTTACTCGAAAAGGTGTCGAAGGAATTGATCAGAATCAGCCGAAGATCTACAACAAGGCAGGCAGCCTTGACGCCGATTTACTTGACGAGTGGCAGCAGAAAGCGGCGGGAGACCGGCATCATTTCCGCTTCATTGTTTCCCCGGAAAACTCCCAAAACCTTGACCTCACCAGCTACACGCGAGACCTGGTAGCTCAGCTGGAAAGCGACCTCGGAACACGGCTTGACTCCCTTGCGGTAAACCATTTCAACACCGATACCCCGCACGCCCACATCATCATCAGGGGCGTTTCCGAAGACGGAAAAGACCTTGTCATCAGCAGGGATTACATAGCAAACGGTGTCCGCAACCGGGCCCGGGAGATCGCGAACGAGCACCTGGGACTCCGCACGGAACTGGAAATCAAAAACGGAATAACGCGAGAGATTGCACGGCAGGCCTTCACACACCTTGATCGTGAATTGAAAACAATTGCCACGAAAAGTCCGGATAACGCCATCGATCTGCGCGTAGCTTCTGGACGAGGAAACGGCTGCACGGAATTCAAAAGAGTGGTACAGCTGCAGCGATTGAAGTTTTTGGAATCTCTGCAGCTGGCCGGAGAGATCAAGCCCGGTGTCTGGAAATTGCAGGAGGATTTTGAAAAGACCCTGCGTGAGTTAGGCATGAAAAACGACATCATCAAGACCATGCACCAGAGTCTTTCCGTGGGCAATAATCAGGAAAAACAGATCTTCGATCCACAGCATACAGACCGGCAAAGCATTACCGGCGTGGTTGTGGCGAGTGGGCTTGCCGACGAGCTGCATGACAAGAAATACCTGGTGGTATCGGCGACCGACAACCGGGTTTATTACGTGCCGCTTTCGCAAAAAGCAGAGACCCCAGGCCGGGAGGCAAAGCCGGGAGCAATCGTCACGGTTTCGATCAGCGGCAGAACAGAAGAGTTACGTGTTTCCGATCAAAAGATCCTGGAACTAGCGGCGGCCAATGACGGCATCTACAGCCGGGAAAAGCACCGGCTGCAGGTCAACAAGTACCGTCTGCCCGAAGGCGTCACGGTCGAAAAATACCTGGAGAATTACCATAAAAGACTGCAGGCCCTGGAACGACGTGGCGTAGTCAAAAGGGTAGGGGAGAACTCCTGGAGCATCCCGGCTGACCTGCAAATACACCTTCAGGAGCACGGCGAGAAACACCTTAAAGTCACGCTTGAATCGGCGGCTGATCTTGATGCTCAGATTACCTCGACGACTCCGACCTGGCTCGACAGGGAGCTTGCGGCCGGGAGAGTACCGTGCGGCGATTTTTCAGGGAGCAGCTTCAACCAGGAACTGAACCGGGCGAAAGAACGAAGAATTGAAACACTTCTACACCTGGGGATCGCCTCTAAAACAGCGCAGGGAATCACCTTGAAGCGTGACTTTCTGGAGAAGTTGAACAAGTCTCTGCTCCAGAAAGATATGAAAACAGCGCCTATAGACAAGGACCGCGAGCGGTAACGGAAAGGATAAAAACATGCCTAACGTCGTCAATTTCTGGCCGGACAAGAAACTTACCTGCACTGGCTGCACCATGAAAATCAGCATTAAAGCGGTTCCGTACCAGGAAAACTGCTGCCCCGAGTGCGGAGAGCTTCTTACCGTGGTTTCGAAAGACGACGAACTTTTCCGGGAATGCCAAGAGGAGGATGATCCATGAAGCCCACCAAGTTTCTCCTGTTCACCAGCCTGCTGATCATAGCCGTATTTGTCCTGGGCTTGTGGACCTCAACCCAGTTTATCGCCAAGTGGCTGGCCTATCAGCCCGAACTCGGACCGCCACTGCTGGTACTTAAGGGCTGGCCTGTGTACGCCCCCTGGAAGTTTCTCTTCTGGTACTTTCATTTCGGTGCCTATGCGCCTAGGCAGTTTGAAAACGCGTTGTGGTTTTCGTACCTCGGGAGCATCTCCGGGGTTATCTTCGCCGTGTATCTGTCCCTGGTCAGAGCCCGCAGAAGGAAGATTCCCACCAGCCACGGTACCGCTGACTGGGCCTCCGTGGACGACCTGAAGCAGGCCGGGCTGCTGAACGGTGAGGGGATAGTCATCGGTGAATCCGCAACCGGCGATTACCTGCGTCATGACGGCCCGGAGCATGTCATTACCATTGCCCCGACCAGGAGCGGCAAAGGTGTCGGGATCATCATCCCGACGCTCCTGACCTGGCCCCACTCGGTAATCGTCACCGACATCAAGGGGGAAAACTGGGGTGTTACCTCCGGTTATCGGAAAAGGGCGCTGAAAAACCGGGTCATGAAATTCGATCCCACGGCCGCCGACGGCAGCAGCGTCAAATATAACCCGCTGGAGGAAATCCGCTTAGGGACCTTGAACGAAGTCCGCGACGCCCAGAATATCGCCGACATCCTGGTTGACCCGCAAGGGACCGGGCAGCTTGATCATTGGGCGAAAACCGGCCATGCCCTGCTGGTCGGGACCATTCTGCATACCCTCTATGCCGGAGAGATCAAACAAAAAAACCTTACCTCGGTTGCTTCCTTCCTTTCCGATCCCAGCCGGAGCATCGATCAGACCATCGTGTCGATGCTCACCGCGAAACACGACCCGGAGTTGAACAATGGCTGGGTTGACCTGGCCGGCCGGAAAACGGCTACCCATCCGGTCGTTGCGGCAGCGGCACGGGAACTGATGAACAAGTCCGATAACGAGCGTTCCGGGGTCCTTTCCACGGCCATGAGCTTCCTGGGCCTCTACCGGGATCCCATCGTCTCCGCGAACACCGGGGTCAGCGAGTTCAAGATCAGCGACCTGATGCACCATGAGGACCCGGTAAGCCTCTATCTGGTGGTGCCGCCGTCGGATCTCAGCCGGACCCGGCCCCTGATGAGGATGATCATCAACCAGGTTGGCCGGACCCTGACCGAATCCCTGGAATTCAAGGATGGAAAACCGGTAGCCGCCTACCGGCACAGACTTTTGCTGTTGCTGGACGAATTTCCCGCACTCGGTCGCCTGGACTTCTTTGAATCGGCGCTGGCCTTCGTGGCCGGATACGGCATGAAGGTCTTGCTGGTGGTCCAGTCCCTGAACCAGCTGAAAAAGTCCTACGGCCCAAACAACAGCATCATGGACAACTGCCATATCCGGATTGTGTTCACGCCGAACGATAATGAGACGGCGGAGCTTATCAGCCGGATGCTGGGGCAGAAAACCGAGATTGTCACCAATCAGAGTTATTCCGGGAACCGTCTGAACCCCTGGCTCAAGAACATGACCTGCAGCACCCAGGAGACCGGACGGCCTTTGATGACGTCGGGTGAGGTTTCGATTCTACCCTACGAGGATGAAATAATCTTTGTCGCTGGCCATCCACCGATCCGGGCGAGAAAGCTCTTCTACTACAAGGACAGGAATTTCATCCGCCGGATCGTCCCTTCCCCGGATAAAAGTGATGTGTGCAGTCTAGTCGAACTGCCGGACAGAGCCACTTTGACGGAAGATCCGGCCGGGCTTACCGGCACTCCTGAAACAATGAGCAGCGTCCGGACGAATCGGGGTGCCGATTCAGCATCGGAGCCGTATTCTGAAAAGGCGGATGAGGCAGAAGAAATAGAAAAACTCGAAGAGTCTGTAGCCTCAGAAGACGCTGAAACCGAGGAGGAGGATGATTATCTGCAAAATATCCTGGTATTGGCCCAGATACGAGAAACGGAAAGAGAAGAAAGCGAACACGACAAGGGGATCGCATTTTGAAAACATCATCACAAAAAAAGGTCAGTTGTTCCGTGAGGCTCTCGCCTGACCTGTACGAATCCCTGGAAAAGCTCCAGGGACAACGGCGGGGGGTCTCCAAAACGGATATAATCGAGGCGGCGGTCAGGGAATTCCTTTTTCCGAAGGCGTCCGACAAAAAAGATGCAATCCTGGGCCGCTCACTCGACCGGATTGAACGGCGGGTCAAGGCCATCGAGAGAAATGAGGAAATCATTGGGGAGACGCTCTCCCTGTTCATCAGGGCCTGGCTGACGAACACCCTGGAGCTGCCTGATGACCAGAAATCAGCCGCCGAGAAGGCCGGAGGCCGGAGATACCGGAAATTCCTGGAGGCTTTGGGATCAAGGTTACAGTCCGGGCGCTCATTGTTCGATGATCTTCCGGAAGATGTGTTTTTTAAACCCGGGGATTTTTTCCAGGGCAAAGAAGGGGAGGGAAGTGATGATGCAGAATAGCAAAACCATCTCCATCAAGGACACCAGCTCCGAACGGCTGATCACCATGCTCAAGACCGCCCTGGGACCGAATGTTGGGAGTCTTCTGACCGACGACAGTGTTATCGAGCTGATGCTCAACCAGGACGGAAAACTCTGGAGCGACCGCCTGGGAGTCGGCCGGCAGGACACCGGCCACACCATCACCCCACAGGACGCGGAGCGGATCATCCGGCTGGTTGCCACCGGCACCGGGGCCGAGTGCAACGAGTCAAAGCCGCTCCTGAGCGCCGAGCTCCCCGGCACCGGCAGCCGCTTCCAGGGGCTGTTGCCCCCGGTTGTCCCGGCACCGGTTTTCACGATCCGGAAGAAGGCCCTGCTGATCTTTACCCTCGATGACTACGTGACCCAGGGGATCATGACAGAACACCAAAAAGCCGCCATAATT
>RPRC01000153.1 GCA_003857395.1 Geobacter sp. | reverse complement strand
GTCAACATGAGCATAGTGCCGGTTGTCCGTCTCGTACTCGACGTGAGCAGTCGCAATAGTAATACCACGCTCTCGCTCTTCCGGTGCATTGTCGATCTGGTCGAACGACTTGTACACCGCCTGGCCTTTCGATGCCAACACTTTCGTTATTGCAGCCGTCAGCGTTGTCTTGCCATGGTCAACGTGACCGATTGTTCCTATGTTTACATGCGGCTTTGTTCTCTCAAATTTCGCCTTCGCCATCTTGGTATCCCTCCTCGTATAGGAAACTCTAACCTTTCACTTTCGCGACTATTTCTTCTGCCACCGACTTAGGCACCTGCTCATAATGATCAAATGTCATGGTATATGTTGCCCTGCCCTGGGTAGCAGAACGCAGATCGGTTGCGTAACCAAACATGGTTGCCAGAGGAACCATAGAAGATATAACCTGAGCACCAGCTCTAGATTCCATGCCGAGGATGCGACCTCGACGAGAATTAAGATCGCCGATTACATCCCCCATATGCTCTTCCGGAACCACAACCTCAACCGACATAATCGGTTCAAGAAGAACAGGTGACGCTTTCGAACAGCCATCCTTAAAACCAATAGAGCCGGCAATTTTGAAAGCCATTTCCGAAGAGTCTACATCATGGTAAGAACCATCAACCAGGGAAACTTTAAGGTCAACGACCGGGAAACCTGCCAGCACGCCATTTTCCATCGCTTCCTGAATCCCCTTATCAACTGCGGGAATATATTCGCGAGGGATGACTCCACCCTTAATGGCATCAACAAACTCATAGCCGACACCAGGCTCCTGAGGTTCAATCTCAAGCCAGACATGGCCAAACTGACCACGACCACCAGACTGTCTGACAAACTTGCCCTCAACCTTTACTTTCTTCGATATAGTCTCGCGATAAGCAACCTGAGGCTTACCAACCGTTGCCTCAACCTTGAACTCACGCATGAGACGGTCGACAATGATCTCCAGATGCAACTCGCCCATACCAGATAGAATTGTTTGACCAGTTTCTTCATCAGTCCTTACACGGAAAGAGGGATCTTCGCTGGCAAGCTTTTGCAGACTCAAGCCAAGTTTTTCCTGGTCGGCTTTTGTCTTTGGCTCAATCGCAATAGATATAACTGGTTCAGGAAATTCTATCGATTCAAGAATAACCGGCTTATTGTCGTCGCAGAGAGTATCACCAGTTGTCGTGCTTTTCAGGCCAACGGCTGCAGCAATATCGCCAGCACGAACTTCCTTGATTTCTTCTCGCTTATTGGCATGCATTTGAAGGATTCGACCAATGCGCTCCTTCTTGCCCTTTGTCGAATTATACACATACGAGCCAGCGGATATAAAGCCGGAATAGACCCTGAAGAAACAAAGCTGACCAACGAACGGATCGGTCATAATCTTGAAAGCCAGCGCAGAAAAAGGCGCATCATCCGAGGCTTCCCTAGTAACCGGCTCATCCGATCCTTCCACAACACCGGTAATAGGAGGAATGTCGGTCGGGGCTGGCATATAGTCGATAACAGCGTCAAGAAGATTCTGAACACCCTTGTTTTTAAATGCTGAACCGCAGATAACTGGGCAGATCTGAATATTTATCGTGCTGATTCTGATAGCTGAGCGAATCTCAGCAACAGTTAACTCCTCCCCCGCAAGATACTTAGCCATCAAAGCATCATCGTTGCCTGACAACTCTTCAATCAGTTTCTCTCTATACTCAACAGCAAGGTCTAGCTCTGATTCCGGGATCTCTGTAACTTTAAAGCTTGCACCAAGCGACTCGTCATCCCATATAATCGCTTTCATGTCAACAAGATCAATGACACCGACAAAATTTTCTTCCTTACCAATCGGAAGCTGTATAGGCACGGGGTTGGCCTTCAAACGATCCTTTATCATGGCTACACCACGAAAAAAGTCAGCACCAACACGATCCATTTTGTTTATAAAGGCAATCCTGGGGACATGATACTTATCAGCTTGTCTCCAAACTGTTTCAGATTGCGGCTCAACACCGCCAACCGAACAGAATACAGCAACTGCACCATCAAGCACACGCAAAGAGCGCTCAACTTCAATTGTAAAATCCACGTGGCCCGGAGTATCAATAATATTTATTCGATGATCTTTCCATGAACAGGTTGTCGCAGCGGAGGTGATTGTAATCCCCCTTTCCTGCTCCTGCTCCATCCAGTCCATGGTAGCGGTCCCGTCATGGACCTCACCAATTTTATGAGATACACCGGTATAGTAAAGAATACGCTCTGTAGTTGTCGTCTTCCCCGCATCAATATGCGCCATTATACCAATATTTCGCGTTTTCTCTAAAGGTACTAAACGTGCCACAAAAAACTCCTCAAGGACAAATCTATAATAAAACTACCAGCGGTAGTGAGCAAATGCCCTGTTCGCTTCAGCCATCTTATGTGTATCTTCGCGCTTCTTAACAGCAGAACCACGATTATTGTACGCATCAACAATCTCGCCAGCCAACTTGTCCGTCAAGGTCTTTTCTGCCCTGGCATCCGCATACTTCACTAACCAGCGCATCGCAAGTGACGTCCTTCTCTCCGCCCGGATCTCCACAGGAACCTGATACGTTGAGCCGCCCACACGACGCGACTTGACTTCAAGCACTGGTCGAATATTGTCAAGCGACTTCTTGAAAACCTTTATAGGATCCTCACTTGTTCTCTTGGCAACCAATTCAAGAGCTCCATACAAAGCCCTCTCAGCTGTACTTTTTTTCCCATCCGACATCAAAATGTTTATGAGCTTTGCCACAACTCTATCTGCGTACTTGGGATCAGGCAAAATGACTCGCTTAGCTACTTCTCTTCTCCTGGGCATATCAACCTCTCACTTCAGCTCTTTACTTCGGTCTCTTTGTACCGTACTTGGAACGACCCTGCTTCCTATCTTTAACACCGACAGAATCGAGTGTCCCACGAACAATATGATAGCGCACACCAGGAAGGTCCTTAACCCTACCACCCCTGATCAGCACAACGGAATGCTCTTGCAAGTTATGGCCAACACCCGGAATATACGAGGTGACTTCCAGCCCGTTAGTCAGCCGGACCCTCGCGACCTTCCTGAGTGCCGAGTTTGGCTTTTTCGGGGTAGTAGTATAAACCCTCGTACAAACCCCCCTCTTTTGAGGACAGCACTTAAGCGCCGGAGCTGTAGATTTATCTTTCTTACTTTCCCTACCGATGCGTATCAACTGATTTATGGTTGGCATTAGCAATTATCTCCTAAATACAGCAATATCTGGGCGAAGAACATAGCCTTCGACAGAAGCGAAAACCGGACAAAAATATCAAAATAACATGTTCTTGTCAAGCTTTTTTCTTGCAAAAACCTATTCTCTTAGCTGATTTGTTCTATATTTTCTTCTTGGCCCACCGTCTCAATCTCGCGCTCGTTTTCAACTATAAGCTTAAGATTCCGATATCTTGCAAGGCCTGTCCCTGCAGGTATCAGTCGACCCATTATTACGTTCTCTTTCAGACCACGAAGGTTGTCAACCTTACCTTCAATGGCTGCCTGTGTCAAGACTTTTGTTGTCTCCTGAAAGGATGCGGCTGAAATAAATGACTCGGTGGAAAGTGATGCTTTCGTAATACCCAGCAGAAGCGGTTCAGCCATCGCCGGTTTGCCGCCGCCGGCAAGCACTCTCTCATTTTCTTCCTCAAACATACTTCTCTCTAACTGATCATCGATCAAGAAACTTGTCTCTCCAACGTCTTTGATTCGCACACGCCGAAGCATCTGGCGGACAATGGTCTCAATGTGCTTGTCATTGATTTTGACGCCTTGTAGCCGGTATACTTCCTGAACCTCATCAACCAGATATTTAGCGAGCTCTTTTACACCCATTACCCTGAGGATATCATGAGGGTTGGAGGAGCCATCCATCAGAGCCTCTCCTGCCCTTACATAATCACCTTCATGTACACTTATGTGTTTACCCTTAGGTATGAGATACTCTTTTGCCTCACCCTGTTCTGGAGTTACGACAACTTTTCGTTTACCCTTTGCATCCTTACCGTACGATACAGCACCATCAATTTCGGAAATAACAGCATAGTCTTTGGGTTTGCGTGCCTCAAAGAGCTCTGCAACTCGCGGAAGGCCGCCCGTGATATCTTTCGTCTTCGTCGTTTCACGCGGTATTTTTGCTATAATGTCACCAGCATTCACGTAGGATTCTTCTTGGACCGAAATATTTGCTCCCACAGGGAGGAAATAACGACCAACAGCACTTTCCAGGGTCTTTACTGTTTTGCCAGAATCGTCCTTTATGGCGATTCGCGGCCTCTTGTCAGCATCTCGAGATTCGATAATGACCTTACGGGACAAGCCTGTAACCTCGTCGACTTGCTCTTCAACAGTAACACCTTCAATGATGTCGCCAAATTTGATCCGACCGGTGACCTCCGTAAGAATAGGCATGGTATACGGGTCCCATTCAGCAATAGACGCGCCCGCCTTGACTTGCGCGCCAGGAGCCACCTTGATTTTTGCACCATAAACGACAGAGTATTTCTCCCGCTCGCGGCCGGTTTCATCAACAATTGCCAGTTCACCGTTACGGTTCATTACAATATAATTTCCGTCAGCGGTTGTAACACTATTAATGTTGATAAACTTAACTACCCCTTCGTTTCGTGACTCAAGCGATGTCTGCTCAGCGTGTCGTGAGGCAGTGCCACCAATATGGAACGTCCGCATGGTAAGCTGTGTGCCAGGCTCGCCGATAGATTGAGCAGCGATAACGCCAACTGCCTCACCAAGGTTAACGAGGTGGCCTCTTGACAAGTCACGTCCATAGCATTTCGCGCAGATTCCACGCTTGCTCTGACAGGTAAGTACGGAACGGATTTTGACTTTTTCCAAACCTGCTTCTTCAATTTTAGCAACAAGTGTTTCGTCTATTTCTATATTGGCAGGAACCAGGATCTCATCGGTAACAGGATCAAGGATATCGTCGAGTGCAACTCTACCCAGAATGCGGTCACCGATATGTTCTATTATCTCACCACCTTCGGTCAGTGATGAAACAAGCAGACCATCAATAGTACCACAGTCAACCTCTGTAATAATTGCATCCTGCGCAACATCGACCAATCTACGAGTCAGGTAACCTGAGTTAGCAGTTTTGAGTGCAGTATCCGCAAGACCCTTACGGGCACCGTGTGTAGAAATAAAATACTGCAGAACCGTCAATCCTTCACGAAAATTAGCGGTAATCGGCGTTTCAATGATCTCACCGGATGGCTTGGCCATAAGTCCGCGCATACCTGCCAATTGTCTAATCTGCTGAGCCGATCCCCTGGAGCCTGAATCAGCCATCATGTGAATTGCGTTAAAAGATGGTACCTTGATTTCTTTCCCCTCGGGAGAAATAACCGTATCACGGGAAAGATTATCAAGCATTTCTTTGGCAATCTCTTCAGTCGACTTTGCCCAGATGTCAATAACCTTGTTGTACCGCTCACCATCGGTAATAAGGCCTTCCGTATACTGATTCTGGATTTCCTTTACTTCATCGGTTGCCTTTTCGATGATTAGCGGTTTTCCGTCAGGGATTACCATATCATCAATACAGATGGAAATGCCGGCCTCAGTTGAATAGCGGAAACCAATCTCTTTCAGCTTATCCGCAAGAATAACGGTATCTTTGTTGCCAGCCAGGCGGTAACAGACATCAACGAGGTTCGTGAGCTCCTTTTTTGTCATTACCTTGTTAATGGCCGAGAAAGGAACGTTTTCCGGAAGTATTTCCCTGAGAAGAATCCGTCCTGTTGTTGTTTCTACTATTTGCGTTTTTTCATCAGACGCGAGATTCCGCATCCGCACCTTTATCCGCGCATGGATGTCAAGTTCACCGGCATCATACGCCATACGAACCTCTGTGGGTGATGCGAGAATCTTTCCCTCACCCTCCGCAAAGTACTTGTCGCGGGTCATATAATAAATACCAAGAACCATATCCTGGGAAGGCACAATAATTGGCTTGCCGTTCGCTGGTGAAAGAATGTTATTGGTGCTCATCATCAAAACGCGCGCTTCCACCTGACTCTCGATGGAAAGTGGCAGATGGACTGCCATCTGGTCGCCGTCAAAGTCGGCGTTAAAGGCAGTACACACAAGGGGATGAAGCTGAATTGCCTTTCCTTCAATAAGAACCGGCTCAAACGCCTGGATACCAAGACGATGCAGGGTAGGAGCACGGTTCAGCATTACCGGATGCTCCTTGATTACCTCTTCCAGAACATCCCATACTTCCGGGCGTTCCTTTTCCACCATTTTCTTTGCGCTTTTGATCGTGGTTACAAATCCACGTTCTTCAAGTTTGTTGTAGATAAACGGCTTAAAGAGCTCGAGCGCCATCTTCTTGGGAAGTCCGCATTGATGTAGCCGAAGTTCAGGACCGACAACGATAACAGATCGGCCGGAGTAGTCCACACGCTTTCCAAGGAGGTTTTGGCGAAAGCGGCCAGATTTACCCTTCAGCATATCCGAAAGGGATTTCAAGGGTCTCTTGTTCGGACCAGCAATAGCCCTACCACGACGCCCATTATCAAACAGAGCATCAACGGCTTCTTGCAGCATCCTTTTTTCATTTCGGATAATTACTTCAGGAGCCTGTAGCTCCATCAAACGCTTCAAGCGATTATTCCTGTTGATTACCCTGCGATAGAGGTCATTAAGGTCAGACGTTGCAAACCTTCCCCCGTCGAGCGGCACAAGAGGGCGTAACTCAGGAGGCAAAACGGGAATGCACTCCAGGATCATCCATTCAGGCCTATTACCTGATGCTTTAAAAGCGTCGACAACCTTGAGTCTTTTAGCAATCTTCTTTCTTTTTGCCTCACTCGTGGCATCGATCATCTCGGTACGCAATTGGACCGACAAACTGTCAAGATCAAGGGCTTTCAGGCAGACACGTACCGCTGCTGCACCCATACCGGCCTCGAAATCACCGGCAAATTCGTCTTTAAGCTTTTGATAGCGATCTTCACTCAGCACCTCACCGATAATGAGCCCGGTATTTCTCGGGTCAGTAACGGCATACGCTTCGAAATAGAGTACTTTTTCCAAGTCCTTCAGGGAGATATCCAAAAGGTTCCCTATTCGTGAGGGAAGGGAACGAAGAAACCAGATATGGGCAACCGGGGTTGCAAGGTCTATATGACCAAGTCGCTCCCGACGTACCTTTGACGGGATTACTTCAACTCCGCACTTTTCACAGACGATTCCTCTGTGCTTCATGCGCTTGTACTTCCCGCAATTACATTCATAATCCTTGGTAGGACCGAATATTTTAGCACAGAATAGGCCATCGCGTTCTGGCTTAAAGGTACGATAATTTATCGTTTCGGGTTTCTTAACTTCACCAAAAGAACGTTCCCTGATCTTCTCGGGAGATGAAATAGAAATGCGTATGGCCGAGAAATGCAACGGATCCTTAGGTTTCTCGAAAAAACTGAAAAAATCTTCCAAAATTCTTTCCTCCTTGTTTAGGAGCTGGCAAACACTCTGGGCTAAAGCCCGGTGAGCAATCAATATCGTTTCAATGTCCTGGCTTGCCCCTCAATTAAACATTGAGGGGCGCCGGAGACACATTTCACTAGCCGGACGTTTCTGTGTAAGTATTTAAATGCTTATTACTCTTCATCGATCTCCAGCAACTCGACATCAAGGCAAAGAGACTGGAGTTCTTTGATGAGAACGTTAAACGATTCCGGGAGTCCCGGCTCGAGGGTATGTTTTCCTTTTACTATCGCCTCATACATACGGGTTCTTCCAGCGACGTCATCAGACTTAACGGTAAGAAATTCCTGGAGTGCATAGGCAGCACCGTACGCCTCCATGGCCCAGACCTCCATCTCGCCAAGGCGTTGCCCACCAAATTGTGCCTTACCGCCGAGGGGTTGCTGGGTTACCAGACTATAGGGACCAATAGAACGGGCATGTATCTTGTCATCAACAAGGTGATGCAATTTGAGCACGTACATTATCCCGACCGTAACCTTGTGCTTAAACGGTACTCCCGTTCTGCCGTCAAAAAGAGATACCTGACCGGACGAAGCAAAACCGGCTTTTTCCATGAGTCCACGTATTTTTTCCTCTGATGCCCCCTCGAAAACAGAGGATGCCATCGGAACCCCTCTCTGCAAGCGTTTCGCTACAGCGCAGAGCTCTTTCTCATCAAGAGTTGCCAGGAAAGTTGTCATTTCAGGTGTTTCGTAAACTTCAGATATAAAGGAACGAAGAGCATCGGATGTGGAGTTTTTCGCCAGCATTTCCTCAATCTTCCAACCTATTCCCTTGGCTGCCCATCCCAGGTGAGTCTCTAGAATTTGTCCGACATTCATACGAGAAGGAACACCTAGCGGATTCAGAACAATCTCCACGGGACGACCGTCTTCCATATACGGCATATCTTCTTCAGGAAGGATGCGTGAAACGACACCTTTGTTACCGTGCCTTCCGGCCATTTTATCCCCAACCTGCAATTTACGCTTGATGGCGATATAAACCTTAACCATCTTGATAACGCCAGGGGGCAGATCGTCCCCGCGCTTCAGTTTCTGAATTTTATCGTCAAAAACAAAATTGATCAGTTCAACCTGTTGCGTCAGGGTTGCCAGTATCTGAGCAACCTTTTCCTCGACACCATCGGCATCTTCGACAGAAATTTCATCCCAACGGTCGATAGGTATCCCAGCAAGTGCTTCTTCTGTAATTTTTAGCCCTTTTTCAAGAAGGACTTTACCTTCACGATCTTCAAGGGACACAGCAGAGATTTTATCGACAAGCTGTTTTTTGAGTTTTCGCTCAGCAGCAACATGGATAATTGCAATCTCATCTTTCTCATCTTTGCGAAGCTTTTCTTCTTCAGCCCTCTCGATACTTTCAGTTCTACTATCCTTGTCAGAGCCTTTTCTTGAAAAGATTTTCGCACCGATAACGGTACCTTCCACACCTGGGGGAACTCGCAGCGATGTATCGCGTACGTCACCGGCCTTTTCACCAAAAATTGCCCTGAGAAGTTTTTCCTCGGGAGAAAGCTGAGTTTCGCCCTTCGGAGTTATCTTGCCAACAAGGATATCACCAGGCTTCACCTCAGCACCGATCCTGATGATGCCGGACTCGTCGAGATCCTTAAGCGCTTCATCACCCAAATTCGGGATGTCCGAAGTGATTTCTTCTTTGCCCAGCTTTGTGTCCCGGGCAACAGCCTCAAATTCTTCAATATGAATTGAAGTGTAGCGGTCGTCTTTTACGAGTTTCTCTGAGATAAGGATTGAATCTTCGAAGTTATATCCACCCCAGGGCATAAAGGCGACCAGGATGTTTTGGCCAAGTGCAAGCTCTCCCATTTCCGTGGAGGGACCATCCGCGATAATAGCACCGCAAGTAACATGGTCACCAACCTTAACAACAGGCTTCTGGTTGATACAGGTATTTTGATTCGATCGTGAGAATTTGATCAGGTTATAAATATCAACCCCTGTTCCGGTCTCGTCATATTCTTCTTCATCAATTTTCACAACGATACGTGAAGAATCGACAGATTCAACAACTCCGGTGTGTCGAGCAACTGCTGAAACACCGGAATCTCTGGCAACAATACGCTCCATCCCGGTACCGACAAGAGGAGAATCAGCACGCAGGAGCGGAACAGCCTGACGCTGCATATTGGAGCCCATGAGCGCTCGGTTTGCGTCGTCATTTTCAAGGAAAGGAATCAAAGATGCTGCAACAGATACCAACTGAAGAGGTGAAACATCCATTAATTCAACTTCATCACGTCCGATGAGAACAAACTCCCCACCCTTTCGTGCGGAAATATAATCATCAACAAATCTTCCGTTTTCATCAACCTGAGCATCAGCCTGCGAAATTGCGTGGCCTTCTTCCTCCAAGGCAGAGAAGAAGCGAACTTCATCGGTAACAGCCCCACTTTTGACAATTCGATAGGGAGTTTCGACAAAACCGTGCTTATTGATTCTGGCATAGGTTGAAAGTGAAGCGATCAGACCGATGTTTGGACCTTCTGGCGTCTCAATAGGGCAGACACGACCATAATGGGTCGGATGAACGTCACGAACCTCAAACCCTGCCCTCTCGCGAGTCAGGCCGCCAGGTCCGAGAGCTGACAAACGTCGTTTGTGGGTAACTTCAGACAGAGGGTTGGTCTGGTCCATAAATTGAGAAAGCTGCGAAGAACCAAAAAACTCCTTTACAACTGCAGAAACAGGTTTCGAATTGATCAAGTCATGGGGCATTAAGTTTTCGACTTCTTGGAGACTCATTCGCTCCTTGATTGCCCGCTCCATGCGCACAAGGCCGATCCGGTACTGATTTTCCAGCAACTCACCGACAGCCCTGACTCGTCGATTTCCAAGATGATCGATATCATCAATTGAGCCCTTGCCATTTTTAAGATCGATAAGATAACGGACAACTTCAAGGACGTCCGGTTTCGTAAGTATTTGACACTCGAGAGGAACCTGCAGCCCAAGTTTGTAATTCAGCTTCAGTCGGCCAACCGGCGAGAGATCATACCGTTCCGGGTTCGAAAAAAGGTTATCGAATAACGCCAGCGCGCTCTTTAACGTCGGAGGATCCCCCGGACGCAAGCGGCGATAGATTTCAATTAGTGCTTCATCAGTTGAGCTAATTTTGTCTAACAGGACAGTGTCGCGCAAAGAAGATGTCGCATGAAGATTATCGATAAAAAGAATCTCAAAGGATTCGATTGCACGTGTTTTTAAATCGTCCAGCTTTATCTGAGTGATTTCTTCATTACACTCAACCAGAACTTCTCCGGTAGCAGGATCAACCATGTCATGCGAAGCAAACTTGCCAATAATATCTTCATCGGTAATCGGAATATATTTGATACCATGGTCCGTCATCTTCTTGATTGCGGCCTTGGTGAATTTGCGATTTGCCTTGATTATGATCTCGCCAGTCTCGGGGTCAGTAATATCGAAATGAGCTTTCTGATTGATGAGCAACTCAGGATCAGCAGCCTTGCGCATCTGCTCACCGAGATAGATAGTTTCACTCTTATAGTAGTAATTGATGAGTTCTTCAGCAGTATAGCCAAGGGCCTTTAAAAGCACCGTTGCAGGCATTTTTCTGCGGCGATCAATCCGAACGAAAAGTATGTCCTTGTGATCAAATTCAAAATCCAGCCAAGATCCACGATACGGGATTACCCGCGCAGAATAGAGTACTTTCCCGCTGGAATGTGTTTTCCCTTTATCATGATCATAGAAAACGCCTGGGGAGCGATGTAACTGGCTGACGATAACCCTCTCGGTTCCATTAATGATAAAGGTACCGTTCTCTGTCATCAGAGGGATCTCACCAAAATAAACTTCCTGCTCTTTTACTTCACGCACAGCACGCGCAGCAGTTTCTTTTATAACATCCCAAATGACCAGGCGAACCTTAACCTTCATGGGAGCAGCATAGGTCATACCGCGTTGGTGACACTCTTCGACATCATACTTCGGTATCCCGAGAGAATATGAAACATACTCGAGTGAGGATGACTCAGTAAAATCTTTTATCGGGAAGACACTCCTGAATACCGCCTCTAACCCGTGATTTTTCCTCGCTTCGGCAGGCACATCAACTTGGAGAAAGCGTTTATAGGAATTTTTCTGTATGTCAATCAGGTTTGGAATATCGATAATCTTTTTAATTTTGGCGAAGTTCTTACGCAAAAGGTGGTTATTCGCAATTGAATAAGCCATATGTTCTCCTTTGGTGAGTGCCTGAGAAGAGTTGCCCTTCCTCGCATAGGGTAAAATATTTCACGCGAGATGCAAGGCTAACGTTTAATTATTGGGGTCTTCTCAACGAAAATAGAACAGCCAAGGCCGCACGAAGCAACCTTGGCTCAGGTAGGAAAGGATATTGTAAGAGTTATTTAACTTCCACTTCTGCACCAGCCTCAACAAGCTGCTTCTTGGTATCTTCAGCCTCTTCTTTTGCGACAGCAGTCTTAACAGGCTGAGGGGCACCGTCAACAAGGTCTTTTGCTTCTTTGAGACCCAGTCCGGTGAGAGAGCGAACAACCTTGATAACTGCGATCTTGTTAGCGCCGCAAGCCTTCAAAATAACATCGAATTCTGTTTGCTCTTCTGCTGCTTCAGCAGCAGGAGCGGCAGCAGCAGCAACAGCGACAGGTGCCGCAGCAGAAACACCGAATTTATCTTCGAGTTCTTTTACGAGTTCAGAAAGGTCGAGTACCGACATGTTTTCAATAAAGCTAATTACATCAGCCTTGGTAATTTCAGCCATTTTCATTTCCTCCAAATATTTTTATATACGTTGGTAGCGGGTTATTGTTTTAGTTTCCTTCTTTTTTTGCCCGGATGGCATCAAGTGCTCGCACGAAACTCCCAGGAACAGCAGCAAGAGTACCAACAAAGTTGGTAATAGGCGCATTCATGGTACCAAGCATCTTGGCAATAAGGACTTCGCGACTCGGTAAATCAGCCAGTGCCTGAATTTGCGCAACTGAAATCGGTTTACCCGAGAGTACGGCTGCCTTAAGCTTGAAGGTTGCCTGCTGCTCTTTTGCACAACGGGTCAGAACCTTTGCTGCAGCGACCGGATCATCGTAACTTATTGCGATAGCGGTCGGACCAGCATAGTGAGAAATAAGAGTCTCTTTATCCGTCCCCTTTGATGCAAGCTCGAGCAGGGTATTCTTGATAACTCTATATTCTACAGAAGCATTTCGTAGCTCGTTTCTCAATTTTGTTGCTTGAGTAACGTTCATTCCACGGAAATCAGCCAAAAAAACTGCCTTTGCACTTTTCAGCTTTTCGTGAAATTCGGTGATGATTTGTTGTTTATTTTCCCTATTCAAGCGTCTCCCTCCTTTCTTTGTAATGTAAGGATCATAATGACCCCGCCAAAGTCTGGAGCGTACTAAGTCATCAGTTACGAACCGCAAGTCTCGGCAGGCTGCTAATTCACTTAAGCCCGAAGGTGTAAACTTCCAGGCACCTGCTTTCTTTGACTTTGGCGATTAAGCCGGAAACTATATTAACTGAGCTGACACATCAGCAACATCAAGAGGAACACCAGGGCCCATTGTAGAAGACAGTGAAATCTTCCGAATATAGGTTCCTTTTGCTGCCGAAGGTTTTGCCTTGATAAGTGCTTCTATCAGTGCAACGACATTTCCTTTGAGCATATCGATCTCAAAAGAGATTTTACCAACAGGCGCATGAACGATACCAGCCTTTTCGACCCGGTATTCTACCTTGCCTGCCTTACATTCCTTAACAGCCCTATCAACATCAAAGGTTACCGTACCAACCTTTGGATTCGGCATAAGGCCACGAGGTCCGAGGAGTTTTCCGATTTTACCAACAACACCCATCATGTCAGGGGTCGCAATGGCCATATCAAACTCGAACCAGCCTTCCTGAATCTTTGCGACCAGATCTTCAGCACCGACATAATCAGCACCAGCCTCACGGGCTTCCCTCTCCTTCTCGCCCTTGGCAAAGACCAGAACCCTGACGTCTTTTCCAAGTCCATTAGGAAGAACGACCGCGCCACGGACCATCTGGTCTGCATGTCGTGGGTCAACCCCGAGACGGACAACAAGGTCAACTGTCTCGTCAAATTTACAGTAAGAGCTTTCCTTCACGATCTCAAGAGCATTATGTAAGGAATAGGTGCGCGTTCGGTCAACCTTGGCACGGGCCTCTTTTTGTTTTTTAGAAAATTGTGACATTAGATTTCACCCTCTCTTTATTCAAACAATCTCAACGCCCATGCTGCGGGCAGTGCCTTCAATTGTCAGTATTGCGGCCTCGAGGCTTGCTGCATTCAAGTCCGGCATCTTTTTCTGAGCAATTTCCTTAACCTGATCCTTGGTCAACTTGCCAACTTTGTCCTTGTTAGGAACACTGGAACCTTTGTCAAGACCAATCGCTTTTTTGATAAGAACTGATGCAGGCGGTGTTTTTGTGATGAAGCTGAATGACCTGTCCGCAAAAACAGTTATGACAACAGGAGTGATGGTCCCTTCATCAGCTTGGGTCTTTGCATTAAAGGCCTTGCAAAACTCCATTATATTAACGCCGTGCTGGCCGAGCGCAGGACCAACGGGAGGTGAAGGGTTTGCCTTCCCCGCCGGAATCTGCAATTTGATATATCCGGTAATCTTTTTCGCCATCTGAGAACTCCTTTTATCAGTGTGTTAATCTTCGGCTGTCATCCCTACCAAGATCCAGATTACGTGACCAAACAGTTCATCGTAACCTCTAGCTCTTCTCGACCTGCATAAACTCCAGTTCGACAGGAGTAGCACGGCCAAAAATACTAACCATGACGCGTAATTTTCCTTTATCGGGCTTTACATCCTCCACAACCCCAGAGAAATTAAGAAACGGACCGTCAACGACACGAACAGTTTCACCCACTTCAAAAAGGACTTTCGGCTTTGGTTTTTCAGCCCCTTCCTCCATGCGCTTGGTGATCTTGAACACCTCTTCATCAGGGATCTGAACCGGAGTATTCCCACCGACAAAACCAGTAACCTTTGATGTTTCCTTCACAACGTGCCAGGTCTCATCATTCAGTTCCATATTAACGAGAATATATCCGGGGAAAAATTTCCTGGAGGACGTTTTTTTCTCGCCCTTTTTCAACTCAACCACCGTCTCGGCGGGTATAAGAATCTCCGCAAAAAACTCTTCAAGATCCAGATTTTTGATTCTTTCCAGAAGGGAAAGCCTGACTTTATTTTCAAAACCGGAATACGTATGTATCCCGTACCATTTTTTCGGCATGATTTTTACCTTAGCTCAAAATGACTTTCATTATTCGTGCAAGAATTACATCACAAATCCCAAGATAAAACGCTATCAGAAGAACTATGAACACGACAACCCAGGTAGTGGATATCGTTTCCTTCCTGGTAGGCCATGTCACCCTGTGCAGTTCTGCCTTCACGTCATCAAGGAAACTTTTTGTCTTGGCTAACACATGCAACCCCTTACGGTAATCATAGTCACAGAAGTAAAATGGCAGGCCAGGAGGGATTCGAACCCACAACACCCGGTTTTGGAGACCGGTGCTCTAGCCGTTAGAGCTACTGGCCTGCATAAAAGTAAAACCGTACACCAATCATCAGCGGTACAGGCCTACTTTGTTTCCTTATGAGGAGTATGCTTGCGACAGAAACGACAATACTTTTTCAACTCCAACTTCCCCGGGGTATTTCTCTTGTTCTTTGTTGTCGTATAGTTACGCTGCTTGCACTCAGTACAACCAAGGGTAATAATATCTCTCATTTGTTTGTCCCTTTTAGCTAAAGCAGCAGCAGATGCGAGACCTGCCGCTGGCAACCTTTACTCGATGATAGAGCTCACAACACCAGCGCCTACAGTACGGCCACCTTCGCGAATTGCAAAACGGAGACCTTCGTCCATGGCGATCGGGGTAATCAGATTAACCGTAACCGCAACGTTGTCGCCAGGCATTACCATCTCTGTTCCGGCAGGAAGATCGACTATTCCGGTAACATCTGTTGTCCTGAAGTAAAACTGCGGACGATAGCCGTTGAAAAACGGTGTGTGGCGTCCACCCTCTTCTTTCGTCAGGATGTATGCTTCCGCTTTGAACTTTGTGTGAGGAGTGATGGTACCGGGCTTCGCCAACACCTGGCCACGCTCGATATCTTCGCGCTTGACACCGCGCAGAAGTGCTCCGATGTTGTCACCGGCACGTCCCTCATCCAGCAACTTGCGGAACATTTCAACGCCCGTTACCGTGGTCTTCTGGGTCGGACGGATACCGACGATCTCAACCTCTTCACCAACCTTGACAATCCCGCGCTCGACACGACCGGTAGCTACCGTTCCGCGGCCGGAAATGGAAAAAACGTCTTCCACCGGCATAATGAACGGCTTGTCAATGGCACGCTCGGGGTTGGGTATATAACTGTCTACGGCATCCATAAGCTTGTAGATTGCCTGCTCACCGAGTTCGCCGGTATCTCCCTCAAGAGCCTTCAAAGCGGAACCTTTGATGATAGGAGTGTCGTCTCCGGGGAAATCGTAGGCCGAAAGGAGCTCGCGGATTTCAAGTTCTACCAGTTCGATGAGTTCTTCATCGTCTACCATGTCTGCCTTATTCAGGAACACAACGACGTACGGGACACCAACCTGACGGGCAAGAAGAATGTGCTCGCGAGTCTGAGGCATTGGGCCGTCAGCTGCTGAAACAACCAGAATTGCACCATCCATCTGTGCGGCGCCGGTGATCATGTTCTTGACATAGTCAGCATGACCCGGGCAGTCAACATGAGCATAGTGCCGGTTGTCCGTCTCGTACTCGACGTGAGCAGTCGCAATAGTAATACCACGCTCTCGCTCTTCCGGTGCATTGTCGATCTGGTCGAACGACTTGTACACCGCCTG
>RPRC01000152.1 GCA_003857395.1 Geobacter sp. | reverse complement strand
TTTAGACGTTCATTCATGGGTTCCGTCTTTCTCCAGGGCATAGAAGCATCCTCCTTGCCCTGTAGTTTAACGTGTTACCCATGTCCACAGGTTTATTTGTTACCTATGTTAGCAGGTTATACCGTTTCCTGTACCCGCTGGGATTCGGGGTCCTTGTAGTTGTAGACAAAAAGCTGCTCGTCGTGGATGACGATAAGTTCGTCGTTTTCGACAGTTACTTCATATCCTCGCAACCGTTTGCCTTCTTTATCCGCCAGTATCCCCAAGGAGGATTTTACGGCGATGACTTCGTTCAGTGCCGAAACCAGAAAGTGCCCGGAACCAACAGCCGGGTCACAGATCTTCAGGCTGTTGACCGTTTCGTTGGCCTCTTTGATGCTGATTTTGTCCAGGTTGTTGTAGAGCCCGGTAAGATCGTCACATGCCCAGCCGTTTTTTTCATTGAACTTACGCAGTACCGACCGGCGGATGGTCTCGCGGCAGATATACATGGTAATGAAGCCGGGGGTGAAGAAGGAGCCGTCCCGGTAACCATTGATTTTCTCGAAGATCAGACCCAGAACCGAGGCGTTGATAATGGTTTTGTTCTGTTCCTGGATTTCAGCACTTCCTTCGCTGGAGAAATCGTAGGCTTCCAGAAATTCGAAGAGGTAGGCAAGGGTATTCTTACTGCCGGTGAGACGTTTGCCGTTACCGGACTTCAGCACCGTTGAGCCGTATAGGGGTAGATCCAAACGATTCTTTAGCTCGTTGATGCGAATGGTCCGACGCTCCAGGTCGCTTTCTTCGAAAAGGGAGCTATTCAGGTAGGGGATGGTGCCGAACATTTCGCGCACCGAGGCACTTCGCTCATTAACACGCACCGCAAGTACTTCGAAAAAAAGTTCGTTCAGTTCGTCAAAATCATCGATGCGGTTGCCATTGAGAAAGGTATAGGCACGATCCCCTTTGTGGAACGCGATCAGTTGTCCTTCCAGAAGCTTGAGGAACAGCAGCCGGTTGAGCCAGGTGATGCAGAGTTCCAGGGCGGTTTCGAAAAGGGGATCATCAGTTTTCGTAAAAGAACCGGTTTCAGCCCGATCAGCACCAACCTTGTTTCTTATCCTCAGGACATTGATGGTGGTTTCCAGCAGTGACCCGTCATTACGCTCTCCTTCTTCTTTGCGCCGGATCAGCTTTTTCCCTTTTTCTTTCACCTCTACAAGGCCGATTATGTGAAGAAGTTCGTTGTAGAATTCCTTGTTGAGTGAGTTGCTGTCATTGGCGAACGGTTGTTTGAGCAGATGGGGCGGGGAGAGGAGCTTGTAGAGGTTGGTCAGCTTCTTGTCATCGACCTTGTCCGGGTTGCGGATCACCCGCTCGTATTCTTTGAGGTTGAAATAGGCACAGGGGAGTTCATCCAGTTCTTTCTCGATGAAAGGTCGGGCGATTTCCTGATAGAACCAATCGGTGTTGATGCTGACAAGCAGGCCATCATTCCAATCATTGTAGCTTTTTACCAGCTTCTGGTTGTTGAAGAAGAACCGCTCGAAATCGGTGGCGTCGAAGATGTACCACTCGTAGATATTACTGATAATGAGGTGTTTGATCTCCTTGTTATCCCGCAGATATCGTTCCTGCATATAGTAATGCAGCAGTTCGTGGAGAGCTTTGGTGTTGGGCCGATCGAAGGAGATCATTTCCGACCGGTTCGCAGGGTTCTTTGTCTCGATGATGACGCCGACGGGATCGTCGGAGGATTTGCCGGTATGGATGACCAGATCGGTCCTTTTGCTGGTATTTATTTCGAAGGTCGGCTTGTACCAGGTGTCCTTGAGAAAATCAGAAACAATATTCTTCAGGTGCTCTTCGTGCTCGTCAGAGCGGATTCGCTCGAATAAACGAACAAGGTTGGCTTTGAACAGCTCTATCTGGTCGCGCTTGAGACTTTGCTTGAGGTAGGCCTTGTTCAAGGATTTTGCTGGCGTGATTGGTAGAAGCTTCATGGGGAAAAGTACCTTGTCAACTCCTATTGTAGTAACGCATGCTTCTTTCAGGAAAATTCGGAATGGTATGAAGAGATTTCCGAATTTCTGGACCTATGAAAATACCTGAGCAGCACAACATGCAGTGCGACAATTAATGAGCCCTAAAATACGCCCGCGGGGACATCAAGTCAAGCACAGGCTATTACATATGCTCGATCCTGGCTGGCCGCGGTCGTTCTGGTTCCGGGAGGATGGGTGTTGCGGGCCATCATCTCCACCGCTTCCTTGAGGCCGCAGGGGGGAAGCTCGCGGTAGAGCTGGATGGTGCCGAACTTTTCGCCGCGGAAAAGGATGGCGGCAACAATTAAGATCTTTATTCTCAACACACTCCCTTGTCGCAAGGGAGTGCAGCAGCCGTGCGCTCTGTCATCATTCCTGACTGGCAGACCTGCTATTTCCTGTATAATGAAAAAGGAATCCGTCAAACAGAGGAGCCACCTTATGAAACCCCTTTTTCACCCGAGTCTGGTGAACGGTCCCTTTGACGACCCGGGTCTCTACATCGATTTTCTGTTTGAGAAGCGGGCTATCCTCTTCGACCTGGGAGATCTGCATCTTCTGCCGCCGCGCAAGATCCTCCGTGTCAGCCATGTCTTCGTCTCCCATACCCACATGGACCACTTCAACGGCTTTGATCGGATGGTGCGCATCCTCCTCGCCCGTGACAAACGGCTCCACCTCTATGGCCCGCCCGGCTTCATCGGCCAGGTGGAGCACCGCCTTGCCTCCTATACCTGGAATCTGGTGGAGAATTATCCGGTCGATTTTACGATCATTGCCAGTGAGTTTAATGGAGTGACGCTTCGTTCCGCTCGGTTTCGCTGCCGGAACAGATTTTCCCGTGAGCAGGATGTGGTGTCTGCATCCGCGGGCGGTGTGCTTCTGGATGACGAGACGTTCCGGGTTCGTTGCGTAAGCCTTGACCATAAAATTCCCTGCCTTGCCTTCAGCCTGGAAGAGAAGAATCACGTAAATATCATGAAGGATCGGCTCCAGAGGCAGGGGCTCCCGGTCGGGCCTTGGCTGACCGAGCTGAAGAAAGCCGTGCTCCGCGGAGATCCTGATGCTGCTCTGTTTCGGGTCTGGTGGCGGGACGGTACGGCTGTTCAAGAGCGATTCATGGCGCTGGGAGTTCTCAAAAAGGAGGTCTTGCGGATTGTGCCGGGGCAGAAAATCACCTATGTAACCGATGTCGTGGGCAGTGCGGTGAATATTTCCCGCATCAAAGAACTAGCCGCCGGTTCCGACTATCTCTTTATTGAGGCGATGTTTCTGCAGAAGGATGTGGAGCGGGCACGGGAAAAGTATCACCTCACTGCCCGTCAGGCCGGTACACTTGCACGGGAGGCGGGGGCGGCACGGGTAACACCGTTTCATTTCTCACCGAAGTATAGTGAGCAGGGAGAAGAGCTTTGCCGGGAAGTGGCAGATGCCTGCAAAGATTAGGAAGAATGGGGCGCCAGCTGTTTCACCAGAAGGGTGCCGAGTTCTTCGAAGGTATCGTATGGGAGAACCACGATCTTTTCGTTGCCGGCGATCATGGCCGATAGGTGATATTCTGATCCACGATGGTATAGTGCGATGACCGGGATGCCGATAGACTCCGCGAGGGCAATTTCATACCCGACCCCGATCGAGGGGTGCGATACTTCGGCGACTACCAGGTCCGAATGTCGTATGGCCTCGGTGGTTCTGGTGTGGATGGCAGTATCATGTTTTTTCCCCTCTGTTTCCGACGATCCGTTGTCATTCATGAATTCCGAAATGACCTCGCCGTGGGTGTTGAGAAGCGCGATGATTCGACGGTAAACCTTGAGGTATCCCCCTCCTCCTCTGATGGAACCAGCGAAGAACAGCTTCATGAATCCTCCCTGCACGAAATCAGTGACTAGTGGAAGTGTACGATATGTCATGAAAACCGCAAGCTCCCGAGCACTATCACGAAAATTTGCCGAAGCTGCAAGGGTACTCCGGTCAGGTAATGAGAATTGGCAATGCCTGCTTTTCTTGTCTCTGGCAGCTATGATAGTCTCGCAAATTCTCCAAACAGTTCCCTCCCCACTTGCGGGGGAATGCCTTTTTGCGAAGCCACCAGCTATGTTTCATGGAAAAAATGTTGCGAGATAGATATATTTTATTTTTGCAGTTGAAGTTCCAGAAAAGGGTGCTATTCTTTGGAAAAAATAGTTAACATGTTCTAAGTTTATGCTTCCTCAACCAAGAAGAAAATTATTTTACATCATTCACTTTAGCTCTTGCTGTCGCAGCATAATCAGGTAGCGCAAAACATAAACCTGGAATTTTCCACAGATAGTATCAGATGCGAGATTTGACGGGATGGATAGAGCGATATTGTACGAACAGATCGAATTTATTGCCGGCATGTTCGGGAAGAAAGTGTAGCAATCCATGTGGAAAATGCTGAACAAAATCTGGGAAGTGAGTTTTGTCGTCCCAACTCCTTCTGAGGCCGTTCTCTTTCGGGATGCCGTAACGGCAGATAACATTTACCGGGAGAGGATCCTTGCAGTACTGATACTCGCTGCTTCTTTGCTGCTCATGATCATTGATTGCAGTGTCGTGGCCCTTCGCCCCGCTTCCTTCCGAAGCCTTTCAGGCATGGCAATCATTTCCCGGGTTTCCTTCTGTGCGTTCCTCCTGGTGTTTCTCTTTGCAACCCGTGAGAAGTCAGGCAGTTTGCCTTCCTGCCACTATTTCTGGGATACCGCGATGGTCAGCATTTCCCTCGCATGGGTAGGCGTTTTTTCCGGCGCTCTTCTGGTGGTGAGGCCGGGGATCGAGCCGTATCTGCTGGGTGTTATAATCACTGGTTGCTTCCTTTTTCAGGATGCCCGTCGAAGTATGCTTTTTTATGCCCTCGGATCGCTCAGTTTTGTCTTTTCTGCGTTCTATTTTCGGCCTGAATCTCACATCTTGCTTTCCGCGCTTCTCAATGTGGCCCTTTCTACTCTGCTTGCTTTTGTCATATCACGGATTGTATTCCGGATGCGTCTGGAGAGTTTCCGGGACGCCTCTCATGTTGACGGGCAGAGAAGGATTATGCAGGAGTCCGTTGAGTATTTGCAGAAGCTTTCCTACCTGGACCCTCTGACCGGGATCGCCAACCGCCGCTTCCTGGAGTTGTCCCTTTCGAAGGAGTGGAAATTGGAGTCAAGGTCAGGGCAGCCGCTGTCCGTAATCATGATCGACATTGACTGGTTCAAGCTCTTCAACGATACCTACGGACACATCCCTGGTGATGACTGCCTGCGGCAAGTGGCTGCCGCCCTCGAATCGGCGGTCATGCGGCCGAGTGATCTGGTCAGCAGATATGGTGGTGAGGAGTTTTGTGTTCTCCTGCCCATGACGGATCGGGAAGGTGCGATATTTACCGCAAAACGGATGATGAAGGCAATTCACGATTTGAGAATTACCCACCGCTCTTCGCACTTTGGCCAGGTTACCGTGAGCATGGGTATTGCAACGCGGCAGCCCCAGCATACCGAGCATTTTGAAAGTCTGATTCACTCGGCGGACACGGCACTCTACCATGCCAAGGTTTCAGGAAAGAACCGCATTGCCTGGTGCTGTCCCGTCGACATGGAAGAGTTTCCGCACATGGAAATATCGTCGCCAACTCTCCACAAATCCATTGCCCTGGAGTGTTCTGCCGGTTACGAAATGGGGACCCAGGCGGGGGCCCTCTAGCCGGCTTGATTCTGAAAATTTCATCGTTGTAATGAGCTGCCAAAAAACGTACTATCTCTCCCTGTCGTTCAGCAGATTTCCCCCCTTCCCAGTAAAAATTTGTAAAATAAATCCGCTTTGTCGGGCCAGATTAATGGAACCGAAAACAGACTCCATGACAATCGTTTCCGAAGATACAGAATTGCCTCTCCGTTTGCTGCGAATGGGAGAGCAGGGGCTCGTTGCGGAGATGGGACGCGGTATTGACCCGGCGGTGAACGTCAGGGTCCGGCGGCTTGCATCTGCCCTGAGAAGGCTGGATCTTAGCGGAATTCTGGAAATGGTGCCTACCTTTCGCTCTCTCCTGATACTGTTCGATCCTCTGCTCCTGTCCAGGAAAATTCTGCGGGACACGGTCGTCAGCCTCGCCAGCAGAGATAATTCCGGAGAGGCTTCAGCCGTCGGGGGGCAGGTTGTTCGTCTTCCCGTCTGCTATGGAGGCGAGTTCGGCCCTGATCTTGAGTTTGTGGCTCGCCATAACGGACTTTCCCCGGAAGAGGTTATTGCCCTGCACTCGCGAGCGAGCTATCCGGTCTATATGCTTGGTTTTCTGCCCGGGTTCCCCTACCTTGGCGGCCTGCCGATGCGGATTGCAGCACCTCGCTTGCAGACGCCCCGGCAAATGGTTGCCTCCGGATCGGTGGGAATTGCCGGAAGCCAGACCGGTGTGTATCCGCTTGAAAGCCCGGGCGGATGGCGTATCATCGGTCGCACTCCGCTACGGTTATTCGATCCTTTCAGGTCTGAGCCATTCCTTTTTTCCGCGGGAGACAGGATCTGCTTCGACCCCATTGACCGTGCCGTTTTTGAGCGTATGGCGGGCAGCCAGGAGGAAGCCGCTGACCCCGTCGCCAGCTCCCTTCCTGCAGAGCGGCCAGCAAGTTTTTTCAGCGTGATAAAGCCCGGGCTTCAAACCACTGTGCAGGACCGGGGGCGGTTCGGCTTCCGGGCCTTCGGGCTTTCCCCTGGCGGGCCCATGGATTCCCGGGCCGCCAGGGTGGCCAACCTTCTCGCCGGTAACGGGCCGGATGCCGCGATCCTGGAAATGACGCTGCTGGGCGGGTCTTTCCGCTTTGAAACCAAATCCTATCTGGCTGTCTGCGGAGCAGACATGGGCTGCAAGCTGAACGGGGTCCCGATTCGTGCCTGGTCGGCGTTTTCCGTTCCTCCGGGTGGAGAGTTGACATTCGGCCATGCGGTGAGCGGTTGTCGGGCCTATCTTGCGGTGCGCGGCGGAATTGCCGTGCCGACCGTTCTGGGGAGCCGTTCCACATCTCTACGGGCTGGGATCGGAGGCTACGGCGGGCGAGCCCTGCGGGCCGCCGACCGCGTGCCGTGCGGGTTGGACTGTGGTGACATGGCCGCGCAACGGTTTCTTCCCGCGCATCTTGTGCCGGAATATCCTGAAGAAATCCGGCTTCGGGTACTTCCGGGTCCGCAGGACGACCTTTTTGAACCGGAGGGCATCAAGACTTTCTTCAGCTCTGTCTATACCGTTACTCCTCGTAACGACCGGATGGGATATTGTCTCGACGGCCCGCCGGTCCGTCACCGATACGGGGCGGATATCGTTTCGGACGCCCTGTGTGCCGGAGCGGTGCAGGTGCCTGGTGATGGCCTGCCTCTTGTCATGACTGCCGACCATCAGACAACGGGGGGCTACGCCAAGATCGGCGCGGTTATCGGCCCGGACCTCTCTCGTCTCGTTCAGGCACGGCAGGGCACTCGGGTGCGCTTTGTCCGCTGCAGCGACAGCGAAGCGGTCAGGGTTCTGAGGCTGCAGGAAGAATTGTTGGCGGGAATCCGCTCGGCACTGGCAGGGGGTGCCTGGCAGTGACTGACCGGAGCAGATTCCAAGGGGTGATTGGTACTACCAATTTCAGATCAAGGATGATCTCAAGGCGGCGAGGATTGAGACTGCGAGGCGTACTGAAGAGTACGTTGAGCAGCTGAGGACGAGCCAACGCAGAGAGGGCCTTGATATGGAATTGGAATAAGGGGGGATTCGATGGTGAGTATTGACCTGAACTGCGACCTGGGTGAGGGGCGTACGGTTTCTTCTCGTGATAGTGACACTGAGATTATGCCGCTCATTACCTCGGCCAACATTGCCTGTGGTTTTCACGCATCAAACCCGCTGCTCATGGAGAAGTCCGTTCGTCTGGCGATACGGTACGGGGTCGCCGTGGGCGCCCACCCGTCGTATCCTGACCCCCATTCTTTCGGGCGTCGCGACATGACCATCCATCCTGAGGAACTGCGGGCCGATCTTATTTACCAGATCGGCGCCCTCTCCGCAATTTGCCGTTCAACGGGAGTGCCCCTTCGTCACGTCAAGGTCCATGGCGCCCTGTACAATCGGGCCGCGGTTGACGGAGCTACGGCACGAACGGTTGCCTCTGCTATCCGGGACATTGCCCCGGAGGCGTTCATGGTCTGTCTTGCGGGGTCTCAGATGACGGCGGCGGCGCGGGAACTCGGAGTGTTTTTTATGGAAGAGGCCTTTGCCGACCGGGCCTATGCTGCTGACGGAACACTCGTTCCGCGGACGTGCGAGGGCTCGGTCCTGCATGACCCGCACCTCGTTGCTGGGCGGCTTGTGCGGATGGTTAAGGAGAAGTGTGTCGCTGCTATTGATGGTAGTATCGTTCCCCTGGTTTTCCAGACCGTGTGCGTGCATGGGGATACGCCGGGAGGAGTTGCCATGATCAGGGAGATACGCCGGCGTCTGAGCGAGGAGGGCATCCGGGTCGCTCCTTTCGAGGGGTAAGACCACGGACTCTTTCCTTGTTGATATTCTTTTCAGATGGTCGATTTGGGAGGGAAAGAAAGCCCCTCATGTTTTTCCTGGCAGCTGACGCAGCGGATAGCGTAGGGGAGCACGCGGAGCCTATCTTCGTCTATTTCCTCGCCGCAGTCGTCGCAAATTCCGGCGGTTCCCTCGGCGAGCTTTTTTTCCGCCTCCTCCATCCGCGTCAGGCGCTCCCGCATGACGTCGGCCAGGGCAATGCCGGTGTCGGAAAGGACATCCAGCATGCTCAGGTCCCCGATATCCTGGGGGATGTCGAACTGGCTCTGAAGTTTTTCCTGGTTACGGAAAAGCTCCCTGCGGAGTTCGCTCCAAAGGCGCCGTTTTTCTTCCAGCAGAATGCTCCGCAGTCTCTCCTGCCTGCTTTTTTTCTCTTCCGGCATTGGGCAGTTCTCCTTTCGCAAGGGATGCGCTTTCTGTTTCCAGTGTAGCGCAATGTTCCGGCCATGCAATACATACGGATGAGATTGCGAAGCAGAGGAATTGTTCGGAGTAAGCCCTGACATTCCTGCCGCGCAAGAAAGATACGATCTAAGCGCAGAAAGGCGAATTCGGATACCAGTACTGAGGGGATGTGTCGCTGCCATTCAGAGCATCTTGATAGTGGCTATGCCCTCGCCTGCCCGGAACCTCTGCACGTGTCACTTCAGGGGCACTGCTGGCCTGGTAAGGAATCTCCCGATTTATACCTTGGGAGGTCTGCAGAGCAACAGCACTACTGCGACAACAGCGACAGCAAGGATGATTCCCCCGAAAAATGCCCCCGAACTGAAGTGTTGACCATAAAACCAGCTTCGCATGTTTGCAAATAGAAGGTCCATGTTCATAGTCATTCCCCATCATACATGTTGAACCGCACCTCATAAGCATATCCCGTTAAAGTTTTTTTGCATCCGATGAAATGCCACCTAGACCCTGATGGTCTTGTAGAGGAAATTCTTGAACTTGAAAAATTTCTTCCTTTCCACTGTGTCGGCGTGGATGTCACCGCTGATCGCTTTCAGGTGTTGTGCAATCTGTGGCATGGTCCTGCCCGCTTCCAGCCGGGATTTTTCGATGATGAGAGCCACTACATCCCTGGGAATGCGGTTTTTCGTATAGGGTTCGTAGACCTCTTCCCAGAAATCTTTTCCGTCTTTGATTGATGCCAGTATTTCTGCGGCAAGCTGGTCCTGAAACCTGTCATGAGTGCTTTCCTGCAATTCGTGAGAATCATTTCTGATCGCCCGCAGGATGTCTTCTTCCGTGATATTTTTCCCGGTACGGAAGAAAAGCGCCCGTAGCAGGATACTGCGCAATTCGCGGATATTTCCCTCGAAGCGGTGATTCACCAGGAGATTTTTGGCGTCTTCACTGAGCTTTGGTGCATCCTCCAAGGGAGCATCCTTGTTGCGATAGGTCCGGTAAAGTTTGCCAAGAAAATGGGTGGACAGATCGGTAATGTCTTCGCGGCGCTCACTGAGGGAAGGGATCCGGACCGAGAGCTCCGAAAGCCGGTGGTACAAGTCTTCACGGAAACGCCCAGCCTTGATCTCTTCCTGGAGGTTCTTGTTGGTAGCCGCAACAAGGAGCACTCGGCCAAAGCGCTCGATGTTTTCTCCAAGGCGGATAAATCCGCCGTTATCCAGAAAACGGAGAAGCTGCACCTGTGTTTTCGGGTCGGCATCACCGATTTCGTCGAGAAAGACGATCCCCCCCTGTGACTCTTCCAATATTCCTCTGCGATCGCTGTAGGCACCGGTGAACGCACCCTTTTTGTGACCGAACAGCTCGGAATAGGTGAGCTCTCCACTGTATGCGGCAATGTTGGTTTTCTTTACCGGGAGTTCCCCGGCGGGATTGATCTGCTCCCGGTACATTTCATTGAGCTTGTTGTAAAGGTTGTTGAAGAAAAATTCCTTCCCGGAGCCGGTCTGGCCGAGCACCAGGATCGAGGGAAGCCCCAGTGTGGCCTCATGGAGAACGTTGGTGCTCCAGTAGGCGATGCGGTTGAAAATGGGCGGGCACACGGCGTTGATAAAATCTACCACCTCCTGGGCTTTCCGGCTGTTGCCGATGATGTTGCCGAGCCGGTAGGACGATACCAGTGGATCCTTGTACGCGACATCGCTCGTGAGTCTTGCCACCTGGCTCTGGAGAGTTTCGATCTGCTGAATGTCGGAGATGTGGCGCGAGGTCAGGCTTTCGATAATCTGCAGCACCCTTTTGTGCTCTTCGGTGAAGTAGCCCGGCTGTAGGGAATTGAGACAGATTACCCCGAGTACCACGTCATCACAGATGATCGGAACGGCTATTTCGCTCTGGATGATATCACTGATCGATCGGTGAAAGCCTTCACCCTGGATTTCCTCTTCCACGTTTGCAAGAATCTTCGGTTGTTTTGTCCAGGCCACATAGCCAGTCAGGCTGCGTTCTTCCTTTGGAAGTTCCGGGCCGCCAATCAGAAAAGCGGGGATCTCTCTCTTCAGCCATTGCTTGTTTTTTGCGCCGATGATTGTTCCGGAACTGTCTTCCACAACCAGCCGCTTCTCTCCGGCCAGTTCCTGCACTACGGCAATGCTGCCGGTGTCGGCACCGATCAGCTTGGTGGCCTTTGAAAGCACTTTGTCTAGAAAGGTCTGCAGTTCTTCGTTGCGCTCCTGCAGAAGAGCGGTTATTTCCGCGAGCACCCTTATTTCAAGGTGTTCATCACCGATCTCACGGAGGACCCTTTCTACCATCTCTGCATGGGTCTGGAGTATTCCCGTTTCAAAATCGGTAAATTGGTAATTCTCCCGCGTGAAGTAGTTGACCAGGCAGATGATCTTGCGCGTTTCGGGTTCATAGCGAGGCACCATGTAGAGGGAGCGGAGGGACATTTTTTCCGTCAGGGCCCTTTTCTGCAGGATCTGCTGGGTAAGGTCCGAGATAAAGACCGGCTGCAGAAGCTGATCGTCGGCAATCAGGCCGTCATCACCCACGAACTTGGCGACCAGGGAGCTGCCCTTTCCCAGCCTGATGGAGCCGAGCTCATCATAGAGGGCTTTAAGTCTTGGGTCCGAGGAATAACTGGCGAGAACCTCCATGCGCGTTTTGCCGAGGTTGTCGATGGTTGGAACGAGTACCGATGCCAAAGAAAGGCGATCAATGAGCTGGACTGCAGACTTGACCATGAATGCGGCTGCTTCCCGTTTTTTGAATTCCTCCACCCGTCTTGTCAGCAAAATCTGCTGCTGGTATTTCTTCGCTCCATTCAGGCTGGTAGCGATGGCGTCGACGAATACTGACAAAAGCTCTTTGCCCGGCTCGGCAAGTACTTCTCCCGGTGTCTCGTTGTCAATACAGATGACGCCAATGGAGCGCCCGTGACTTACGATGGGGAGAAGATAACTTGCTGCAATGGAAAAATCTTCTGCAAGCTTTATATCCAGCGGGAGGCTCTCTCTGTGACAGTCCTTGAGCTCGGCCGCGGATTGATTCGCGAAAACGGTGGAGACCAACCCTTGCTGGGAAACAAGGGGAAAGGAGGTTTCCCTGATTTTGTCGGAATGAGGGCCGGAGGCAAACATGCAGGAAAGCGTACCGTTCGTCAGGTCCTCAAGGTAGATACGTACCTGGTCCAGTTCAGACACAAGCCAAATTCCCTCGGCTGTAGCGAACAACATCTCTTCCAGGTTTTCCTTTCCGTACCGACAGATTTTATCCTGAAGCTTGAGAAGCTGTTCTTTGAGTTGCCCCATCGGAGACTCCTTTTGCAATGCGCGGACAGGCTTGGCTTGCAGTGCCCGCGTTCCAGTACTAGTGATTTATCAGGTGTGAGTAGATTGTGTACTCTGTTGGATATCTTAGAGGTAAAGTATCGGCAAAGTCAAGATAGTGATGGGAATAGGAGCGGGGCGTTGGTGAATGGTTGAATAGGGATGAAGGGAGCAGGCGTCAGGATTGGCCCCGGAGAATTCTGGAAAGTTCATCCTGGTCGAGGCAGTTTAAATCGCAATATTCCCTTTCCAGCTCTTCCACAAAGAAGCGATCTAGTCCGGAATTTTCCAGGAAATCTTCCCGAAGCGAGATGTTTTTATCATTGATAATAGAAGGCAAGATGGTATGGAGGTACATTGCCTCCTTCTTGATAGTAAGGATGGTTTCACGAAACAGGGCGTCAGGAATGTCCACCGTCAGGAGTTTCCTGGCACGGAGCTCTTCGCTCACCTCCTGCTTCAATTCCTCCTGGTGTGCCCGTGTCGTGTACCGGGAATAGAAGTTTCTGATCCGTTCCCGGACATTCTCTCTCAGCAGGAGGAAAAGGCTTTCTTCCCTGTCAAGGGCATGGAGTTGTGCAAGGAGGGCCGAGATGGTCAGGCGATTATCCTCGACCTTTTGGAGTCCCTTGAGGAGGGTCTTTATCTTGCTTTTGCCGTATTTTCCGAGATAGCGATTGATGAAGAGTCCTTCAACGAAGAGCTCTTCGAAAAGGCCCTCTTTCAGGGCATCGAACTCCCGTTTGCTGCCAAGAAAACTCCGGATCATTTCCTCGGAAATACGGACGTTTTCCATAAAGGCGATCTTGTTGATGGTGGAGGAGGTGGAATCGTAACGGTCGAAATAGGTTATGATTGAAGAGAATTCTTCCAGAAGCGCCATGTCGGCGCCGTCCCGTATTCTCTCGTCGCAACTTCTGCCGGAGTCGAGGAGAATCTCCTCGAATGCGTGATCGCGGTTTTCATCGGCCCGCTGTTTTGCGTGGAGAAGTTTCAGCATATCCTCACTGTTTATGCGGTTGTCGATATTGCGTTCCCGCAGAAACATTCCCTCAAGAATCTGCCGCACTTCGGCAAGGTAGTCGTGCTCTTCCTCTGCCACGATCCACTTGTCCTTTTTCAGCATTTCGTCCAGCGGGTAAAACAGGGCATCGGGAATTTTATTACGTACCGCCAGGGTTTTCAGTCGCGTGAGACGGGCGTTCTCCATCTTGTTGATCATGCCCCTCGTATGGCAGGAAACGAGAATGCTCTTGTATCCATCGACAATAGATTTGTTGTTCCGGTGTTTGTACATGACATCGACACGGATACGCTCCTGCTGGTAACTGTCGATTCCGAGCGAAGCAGCTAGTTCGGTGATTTTTGCGTAATCTTCATCGGAGATTTTTTTATTCGCATAATAGAGGTTTTTAAAGAGGTCATGGTACTTGCGGTGGCTGCTGTTGATAAGTTTGAAGAGGAAAAGCTGTGCTTTCGGGTCCTGGATGAGGTCAAGAATTTCTTCGATGAGAAGATTATCGTCTTCTCTGCCGACTGCTTCGGAGCGTTTGATCGTCTTGCCCAAGATGCGCACCAACTCTTTCTGCTGTTTCTTGAGAGCACCGCTGAAAAGGGCGGAATTGGTGAAAAAGAAATAATTGCAGACAGCATTGCCGTCGAAGAAAATCTTGTCATAACTCAGAGAGCTTTCCGTCCGGTCCGTGAACTGGAGTTTGCCGCTCTCTTCGCCGTAATGGGCTCCGTACATGGTGAGTCGATTCAGTACGTCCCCTTTTGCCAGGTCGGCTAGCGGTTGGTCGATGCCGAACATGTATTCGCAGAAGGAGCCCCCGTTTCCGCGGTGGCTGATATACTTTTTCCCGATGACGAATTCGTTGCCCGGTGAAAAGAAGCGAACTTCGTCTTGCTCTCCGTCACCGAAACTGTAGGAAAAACGCTCACAGACCTCGGACCCGGCCAGGAAAACGTAGTATTCGATGCCTCCTTCAGTGCTTCCGTGCAGGCGAATGTCTTTTCGCATCGTAACCTTCCATTGTTTGTTCCTACCATCGCCTGTCGGAGGCAATGGAAGCAATTTTTGATTCAAGGATCATGCCATCATAAGCAAATTCTACACCCGGCGGAAGTTTTCCGCAATCCCGGTGGGCGACCTCGTGAGTCAGGTGTGTCAGGATGGTTCGGCGCGGTTTCAGCGTTTCCGCAACTTTCAGCGACTCGTCAATATTGAAATGGCTGATATGGGGCGTGTAGCGGAGGGCATCAAGAATCAGGATGTCCAATCCGGTCAGCAGGTGCATGGAAGTGTCGGGTATCCGGCTGCAGTCTGTCAGGTATGCGACTGCCCCGATTCGGTAGCCGGTGGAATAGGAATAGCCGTGTACCAAGGGAATGGGCAGTACTGTCTGTCCGAAAAGATGAAAAGGGCCACTGATCTGATGGGGTTCCAGGAGAGGAGTGTACCCGCCCTGCGATGCACCGGTAAAGATATAGGAAAAATTACTGGTGATCAGGTCGAGAGTTTCTTTGGAGCCGTAGCAGGGGATAATTCTTTTGTGAAGCAGGTGAAAGCCCCTCAGGTCGTCGATACCGTTAATGTGGTCAGCGTGGGTGTGGGTGAAAAGCACTGCATCGACATGAGGGATGGCATTTGCGAGAGCCTGTCGTCGAAGGTCGGGCGAGGTGTCGACCAGGATGAATTTTCCTGCAATTTCGACGAGGATGGAAGCTCGGGTTCTCGTATCCTTCGGGTCGGAGGAGGTACAGACCGGGCAATGGCACCCGACCATCGGAACGCCGGTGGATGTTCCGCTGCCGAGAATCGTTATCTTCATGCACATCCTCCCTGGATTGGGCAGTAAAATACCATGGCACTTCCGTTCAGGCAAGGCCTTTATACCCGCTGCCAACCGTCTGGAAGAAAGGTAGGTGGGGCCTGGCATGGCTGTTGTGCAGGGATTTGCTATACTATAGAAAAGGGCACGAAAAAATCAACCGCAGGGGAAAGGAGGCAGCACTCATGACACGCCTTGATTTGACAGAACAGGAAACTCTCAGCCTCATTGCAATCCTTGAATCGTCCCTCTCCGAACTCATCACCGAGACCGCTGCGACCGATAACAGAGAATATCGTGACATGCTGAAGGAAAAGAAAAAATTCATCAGGGCGTTGCTGGACAGGCTGAAAGGTACTCCGTAACAGATTTTCCAAAGCCTACTGATGGACTCAAACGTGGATTCAGCGAGGAATAAGGAACAACTGCGCGGGAGGCTTACCGGAGAGAATGCCTCCCGCGTTTGTTTCACGAGGAAGATCAGGCTTCGGCGTCAACGCCGAAAAGTTCTTTCCGCAATTTTTTCAGGAAGGCAAGGGCCGGTTCGTAATCTCCATACAGAAACAATTTGCTGCGGTCGGTGGGAGCAAGATCCATCAGGCGGCTGCCATATTTCTCCTTCAGGATCCGTGCAACCTGCTCGAATCGGTCGAATCCTTCGTAGGTAACGGGTTCGCTCCAGATAACGGTATCGTCGTTTCGAATCTGGGTCTGGTCCTGTTCCATGTCCCAGCTGAGGGTTATTTTGCCAGCGGGCAGGTCCGGGAGCTGGTCGGCCGAAACAAGACATTTTTCCCGGAACTGCCGCTCCTGCTCATCCGCCTCTTCCTTTGCCCGAAGCTGCTCTTCGGTAAGTCCTTCCCGGGAATGGGCACAGCCTTTTTCCGCGGGGAGAATCAGAACATCAAGAAACTCCGAGCAGGTCGGGCAGCTGAGTTCGAGGAATGTCCCACGATACAGGATCCCGCGTGTCGTATCGCCGCCGGTTCCGCTCCAGGAACAGCCGCTGCAGGTATAGTTTTTTTTCATCCATTCTTCCGTGTAGAGTGTCATGATTTCTCCTTATGCGTACAGCCGGTCAGTCGTGAAACGGGGCCGGCTTTTTGGTGAAATAAGAAACGGAGCCGACGTCACGGGCTCCGGCGCCAGACTTTCGTCATTTGTGTCAGGGGAGGAGTCACAATGACGTCGCGAGGGCTTGAAGGGCCACGATGATCTCCGGGATCTCCTGGTTGGCCAGGGTCCGGAGATCGAGGAGAAATTCACCCTGAGAGATCCTGCCGATAATCGGCAGGGGGCTTGTCCGCAGTTTCTGCTCCAGCTGCTGGGCAGACAATCCAGCCACGGAGACGGAAATCAGGCTGGTGGGAATCTCCAACAGGGGAAAGGTGCCGCCGCCGACCTGGGAAAATCCTGGCAAAGTCTTCAGGGAAAC
>RPRC01000151.1 GCA_003857395.1 Geobacter sp. | reverse complement strand
GACCTTTTCCCCCGGAGACAAAGGGCGGGGATCAGAAAGGATCTCGCTGTGGGGCACAACCCCCAGCTCCGAAGAAGCGAAGATCTCCTCTTCCGTCTCACCGAACCAGAGAGGGCGAAGACCCAGGGCATCAACACTGAAAACACAGCGGTCGGCACAACGGGCGATAACCGCTGCCGGACCCTGGGCCGAAGCGGAGAGGAAACGTCGGAATAGCTCATACATGTGTCTGCGTTCCGCGGGCATCCGATCCATCTCGCTGAAAATGGGTGGAAAGACCATCTCCATGGCCGCAAAAAGCGAAAAGCCGTGCCGGAACATGAGTCCTTCCAGCAAACGGTTCAAATCCTGAGAGTCGCTCCCGCCATGGGGGAGGTCGATTCCCATCATCCATGCCTCATCACGAAGCCTTTCAATGGTATTGATTTCACCGTTATGCGCCAGCAGTCCAAAGGGCTGGGCCCGCAACACCGTTGGCAGGGTATTGGTGGAGTAGCGGCTGTGGCCGATGGTGAGAGAAGAGAGGAAATCGCGTCGCCTTAATTCGGGATAGTACTTGGGCAGGATCTCGGGCGCCCCATGAACCTTGTAGGCGGCAACATGCCCGGACAGGGAAGCAACATGCACCGGAGTGTCCCTTTCGATTTCCACGGAAAGCGCAGCGAGAAGGGCAGGGGCTCGTTTCGGGTCGGGACAACGGAGAGCGATCTGCCAGAATAATGGCTCCGAACGACGCGCATTTGCAGAGAGAGACTCGCTCCTGACCGGTCCGGGACGTTCCGTCAAGATCTCCAGCCCGTTGTCGGTAAAGCGTCGCAAGAGATCTTCCATCACCGAGGAGCCCGTTTGCAGGGCCTCGCGCGGCACCAGTAAATGCGCGAGGGCAAAAGAAGGTGACTCCGCCAACTCCCCTGCGTGTCCTGCCTCCTGCAGTGCCTCCCGCCAGAGCAGACGCGGGATATCGGTCAGAACACCACAGCCGTCACCCTCTCCGTTTATCTCCCCGGCTCGGTGACCCATCTTCACCAGCGCCTCAATTGTCCGCTGCAGGTTGCCATGGGTCGGCCGACCAACCTTGTTGCAATAGCAGATAATGGCACAGCCATCATGTTCAGAGGGCAAATACCCTTTTGATATATTCCAGTGCCTGTTCATGAATTCCTCCCGGATACGAATCGATCCTCATGCAGAAGAATCTATCCGCGAAATTGAATACGCCGTCAAGGAAAAAGCCCCGGTTCCGGCAGGTGGAGACAAGCTCCTTATGACAGGATAACTCACTTCCAGAGTCTGTAAACGATTAGTTTCTCTCCCTCTGTCCGGATTACTGGACATTTGTACCATGATGACTGATACTTGTTGGAGAATTCGCCTCGTTAGAGAGACACGGTACCGGTAGAATGAGAGACCCGAGAGGCTTCGGGGAAGTTTCAGCCCGGCCCCTGCCGAGACTTTCCGGATGGACGCTAGATAATAGGAGGGAATAGCATGCGAGGATTTTTTATCAGGTGGTTAATCCACGGACTGGCACTCGTGGTGGTGGTGAATATCATCTCAGGAATTCACGTTGACAGCTGGCAGACCATGGCAATTGCCGCTCTGGTGCTCGGTTTGCTGAACGCTTTTCTCCGCCCAATACTCCTGCTCTTCACCCTGCCGATCAATATCCTGACCCTCGGCCTATTTACCCTGATTATTAATAGCATGCTTTTCTCTCTGGCCTCCTGGCTCGTCAAGGGCTTCTTTGTGCAGGGCTTTTGGAACGCCTTTTTCGGGGCCCTGCTGTTCAGCATAACCAGCGGTTTACTCAACATGATCTTCAATCCGGACAGGGACTATCGAATGCGTTAGGAGGCTGCGGTTTCAGCTGTGGGTGAAATTCAGCTTAGCTACTGAATTGTTGACGAAAAATTTCATTTATGGTCTACTCGAAATCATGGAATTTGTAAGCTACGTTGGTCTCGGATCGAACCTTGGCGATCGGGAATTGAATCTCCTCAGAGCAATCGCCGAAATCGGAAAGATCCCTGAATCACGCATCACCGCCCTCTCGGGCTTTTATGACACAGAACCCGTTGGACCCGTATCCCAGGACCCATTTCTGAACGCCGTCCTCCGGCTCGAAACCGCACTCACACCACACCAGCTTCTCGCCGAATTGCAGCGCATCGAGAATGAGGTATTCCGGAGGGAAAGAACGATTCCCCAAGGTCCACGTACCATGGACCTGGACCTGCTCATCTACGATGACATTGTGATGGAAAGCGAGACACTGACCATCCCTCATCCCCGACTTCACGATCGACGTTTTGTGCTGGTACCGCTGGCTGAGATATCCCCTAACCAAACGCACCCCCTCTTCGGAAAGACCGCTGCCGAACTCCTCCGTGCCCTGCCGCCAGGAGAGCAGGTGACAAAAATTTAGGAAGACCACATGCCCAGACTGCTTTTATTCCTCGTTATCGCATATGCCCTCTATCGGCTCATCAAAGGTTTTCTCCGAAAAAGCTCGGCAGAGATTCCCCGTAAAACGGGAGAAGTTGAGACATTCCAAGATCCCGTTTGCGGGGTGTACGTAACCAGGGAAGATGCTGTCATCGGCAAGCTCAATGGCGAGAAAATTTATTTCTGCTCAACGGAATGCCTGGAAAAATACCAGCAGGATAGTGTACATACATCAACACAGGCAAAAGAATCAGGAGGAAACAGATGAAGTTTTTTATCGACACCGCCGACGTAAATGAGATCCGGGAGGCCAACGCCCTTGGAGTGCTGGACGGGGTCACCACCAATCCGACCCTGGTCGCCAAATCCGGCCGCAATTTTATCGAAGTTCTTAAAGAAATTACCGAAATCGTCGATGGCCCCATCTCCGCGGAAGTGGTCGCACTTGATCACGAGGGCATGATCCGCGAGGCGGTGGAACTGGCAGCCATCCACCCCAATATCGTGGTCAAAATTCCCATGGGCTCCGAAGGACTCAAAGCAGTAAAGACTCTTCACGGAATGGGGATCAAAACCAACGTCACGCTGATCTTCTCCCCCCTCCAGGCGTTGCTGGCAGCAAAAGCCGGCGCGTCGTACGTTTCCCCCTTTGTGGGCCGTCTCGACGACATCTCCCAGGACGGCATGGGAATCGTCGACGAGATCCGCACTATCTTCGACAACTACGGCTACGAGGCGGAGATTATCGTGGCCAGCGTCCGCAACCCGATCCATGTCCTGAACGCTGCCCTGATCGGTGCCGACATCGCCACCATCCCTTACTCGGTCATTGCCCAGCTTTCCAAGCACCCCCTGACCGACATCGGGATCGAGAAGTTCCTGAAAGACTGGGAGAAGGTACCGAAGTAGGGACAGGTGAGTTGCAATTTGTACATGATTACCTAAAATAACGTAGGGGCGGGTTTCAAACCCGCCCTTTTTCGTTCGCTGGCAGGGCAGGTATTCGCCGCCTGTCACATAATGCCTGATTTTTACCAGAATCGTATAGGGGCGATCCTCGTGATCGCCCATTGAAAGGGCAAACACAAGGTTTGCCCCTACATAACCTTGATTTTCTGCTATACATTTTCGAAAACAAACCGCGAGGCACCCATGACCGAAGCAGCCCATGCCACTATCTACCGCAAAGACTATTCGCCACCCGACTATCTCGTTGACACCATCGACCTCCGCTTTGAACTGGGCGAGGAAACCACCCAAGTCCATTCCCGCCTTTCCGTCAGGGCAAATTATGCTACCGCACAGGGAATGCGGCCACTTCGGCTGGATGGTCACCGACTTGCGCTGTCAGGACTCACGCTCGATGGAACTCCTCTCACGAGCGACTGCTATTCGGTGGACAAGGAAAGCCTGACCATTACCGCTGTCCCTGCCGTTTTCACCCTGGAGGTAACCACCGAGATCCGTCCCCAGGACAATACTTTTCTCGAAGGACTCTACCGTTCCAATGGCATGTTCTGTACCCAGTGCGAGGCTGAGGGTTTCCGCGCCATTACCTATTTCCCGGACCGGCCGGACGTGCTTTCGGTCTATACCGTCACCATCGTCGCTGACCGGAGCAAATATCCGCTGCTTCTTGCCAACGGCAATCCGCTGGAAAGCGGCGAGCTTCCCGACGGACGCTCCTTCGCGGTCTGGCATGATCCCTTTCCCAAACCCTGCTATCTCTTTGCCCTCGTGGCCGGAGACCTGGTCTGCACCGAAGGAAACTTCACCACCAGCTCCGGTCGTATGGTGACCCTGCGGATCTTTGTTCAGGAGAAAAACCGCGACAAGTGTGGCCATGCCCTTCGCTCCCTGCAGAAAGCCATGCGCTGGGACGAGGAAAAGTTCGGCCGGGAGTACGACTTGGACCTGTTCATGATCGTGGCGGTGGATGACTTCAATATGGGTGCCATGGAGAACAAGGGGCTCAACATCTTCAATTCGCGCTACGTACTGGCCAGCCCGGAAACCGCCACCGACGACGACTTCCAGGCCATCGAAGAGGTGGTCGGCCACGAATACTTCCATAACTGGACCGGCAACCGGGTCACCTGCCGCGACTGGTTCCAGCTCTCCCTCAAGGAGGGGCTGACCATCTTCCGCGACCAGGAATTCTCCGCCGACATGGAATCGCGCGGGGTAAAACGCATCAGCGATGTCCGCCTGCTCCGTACCCACCAGTTCGCCGAAGACGGTGGTCCGATGGCCCATCCGGTCCGGCCCGACTCCTACATGGAAATCAACAACTTCTACACCATGACCGTCTATCACAAGGGCGCCGAAGTCATCCGCATGCTGCACACCATGCTGGGGGCAGCAGCCTTCCGCACGGGGATGGATCTCTACTTCGAACGTCACGATGGCCAGGCAGTCACGGTGGAAGACTTTGTACTCGCTATGGAGGACGCCTCAGGTAAGGACCTGCAGCAATTCCGTCACTGGTACGAACAGGCCGGCACTCCGCGCCTGGACCTTGGCGGCAGCTTCGATGCCAGTAGCAGCACCTTCACCCTCACGGTCCGGCAGGATTGTCCGCCAACTCCGGGACAGCCGGACAAGAAACCGTTGCATATTCCCCTGACAATTGGGCTTCTTGATCGTGACGGCCGGGAACTTCCCTGTACCCTTGTTGGCGAAACAGTTACCGGACCGACCAACCGTATCCTGGAGATCACGACGGCAGAGAAAATTTTTGTCTTCACCGGACTCAGCGAAGAACCAATTCCGGCGCTGCTGCGGACTTTCTCCGCACCGGTTCACCTCTCCTATCCGTATCGCCACGACGATCTGGTGCTTCTCATGGCCCACGAAAAGGATCCATTCTGCCGCTGGGAAGCCGGGCAGCAACTGGCCGTGCAGCTCATCCTCGGCTTGGTCGAGGACCTGCAGGCAGATCGGAAACTGCGACTCGACACCGGCTTCGTTAGCGCCTTCCGGGCAAGCCTGACCAGCGGGGAAAAGGACCGGGCGTTCCTGGCCGAGGCACTTACCCTTCCCTCCGAGTCATACCTGGCGGAGCTGATGACAGTGGTCGATCCGACCGCCATCCACCAGGCTCGCCAGTTTGTCCGACGGGGTCTCGCCGGGCAGTTACGCTCAGAGTTCCTCTCGGTCCTGGAGGAATGCCGCAGCACTACCCCCTATGCCGTGGACGACGGCCGCGCCGGAGACCGGCGGCTGGCAAATCTCTGTCTGGCCTATCTGCTGTCAGGGGAAGACGCAGAGATGGCAGCGCGCTGCCTGCGCCAATGCAGGGAGGCTGATAACATGACCGATGTCATGGGCGCCCTCGTCCCGCTGGCCTCCTGCGACTGCCCGGAGCGAAGCATGGCATTGGCTGAATTCTACGCAAAGTGGCAGGACGACCGCCAGGTGGTGGACAAATGGTTTTCGGTGCAGGCTTCCTCTACCCTGCCCGAGGCCCTTGACGAAGTGAAGAGACTGCTGGGGCATCCCGCCTTCGAACTCAGCAACCCGAACCGCTTTCGTTCCCTGGTCGGGGTCTTTTCTCAGGCGAATCAGGTCCGTTTCCACGATGCGAACGGCTCCGGATACCGCTTCTTCGGCGAGCAACTGCGGCGCCTCATCCCGGTCAACCCGCAGGTCGCGGCCCGGCTCCTCACGCCGCTCACCCGCTGGAAGAGATTTGACCCGGCTCGACAGTCCCTCATGCTCCAGGAACTGCGAAGAATCCAAGCGCTGCCCGAACTGCCTCGCGATGTGTACGAGGTGGTTGAGAAGAGTCTGGCAGGTAGTGAGCCGGCATCATGAAAACTGACCGACAATAGCTTTGGAAGGTATCATTCTCCATCAGAAAAAGAAAACCCCCGCTGGGATCATCCCGCCGGGGGTTTTTATTCCGCCACGATCAAAGAACAGCCCCTATTTCCATCAAGAGAATCTCCGGGACAGTCGGCATGACGACACGCCAAACAAGGCTGACTTTCATCAAATCCGGATCAATCATAAGCGTATCTATCTTCAACGGAACAGCTGATGTCTTGCCGCTTTCAAAACGAACAGCCATAACCGGCGTATCACCCGGAAGGGTAAAGCTGAGCAGGCCCCCGGGTGTCAGGTTGGTAAGCCTGATCTCCTCGCCACCGTCAAGGTGGGGAACCTGCAAATCCGGATGTGCGCCGTTCCAATACGACATGTCGAAATCCTCGGGAAGATCGGGCCAACGCGTTTCAAGCCAGGCGTCGTCGTAGGTCCCGGCCAACGCCAGGCGCTGCCTCCAGGCCTTGGTGATGATGCCGAACCCCTGAGGAGGATAGTTTTTGCCAAAGATCGTAACCGGGTTTTTCGGGTCATCGATCTGCGGCGCCGGAATTGTATTGAGTTTTTTCGCCTTCCGGTACCAATCCTCAACGAAACCTATGCCCAGAGGATTGTTCTCACAGGTGGTGTGGGCAAGCGGAACCGAATCCGGGCCGTCGGGATGACAGGTGCGCTGTTCCGGAGTCAGGCGAAATTCCGCCTTGACCTGTTTGCCGCCGGGGTCGTCGAGGGCAACCCGACACTCCCCGCCAAAGGCATAGTCATAGCGAAGCGGTAATGAGCGAATGGGTGAGACAGGTGAATTGAGGGTCCACTTTCCCAGCAGTCCTTTCTCCCAGTATCGCGGTCCCGTGACGAGGAGTTTTTTCTCCAGGATCAGCGGCCCGGCATCACCGTTATCGTGGGGCGGGCCGTTTATTTTAACGCCGGCCACGAATCCAAGCGAGGGCACCCCTCCCGGAGCATGTGCGGTGGCATTGACAATCACATCGCACTTCGGTTTGAAGTGCACCAGGTCGCTTTCCTTCCGGACGCTGCTTTTGTTGACCTCAGCAAAATATTCATCGGTCAGGACTATCGGCTGCTGCTCTTCGGACACGCTAACCGCACCATCATCATGTATGTCCAGGGTGGCACGCATGACCACGACGTGGAAAGACTGCCCATGCTGATCAGTCGATTGAAAGGCAAGCGCGGGAAATATCGTGTTATTGATGAAGTTCATTGGGTCACTCTCAAATCATGCCATGAGGTGACCGGATTACTTGGCTTCATAGAGTTCTCCCGTGCATATTGATGCTGATGTCATAACAGACACTCACAATTCAAAACTCATATTTCAGCATTGCCTTCCATCATTTACCCAGCCCTTGCCTTTTCTCTCTGGCAAGCTTTTTCAGGTCTTCCTGCACGATGTAATCATGGAACGACATCTTGCCTTGCCGAGGAAATTTTGGTTTTCAAAGTCCCAGCGGTAGATATTCTCGCCGCTGGACCCGACAAAGCCGACAGGGTCGGTCGTCCAAGCGCTGTTATTTTCATTGGAAAAATCGTCCCGAAGGGGCGTAGCTCGCTAAAAACCAGTCCAGAGTCCCCGATCCCCAGTCCCACGTCCTTATTTCCTCAACCCCTGCCGCTTTTCACGTGTCAGTTTTTCAGGTCTTCCCGCACGATATAGTCGTGAAAAGACATCTCATTCGATGATTATGTTTGGCCGAAATATCAGAAAGTCAAACCAGCCCCGGACCACTCCCATCAATGTGTGTAGGGCACGCATCCTGTTAAAATTGTCAACAATGTGATAATCATTAGCACTACCGAAATTGTTCCGAGTTTGTTTTTCATTTTTCAGCTCCTTATGTGTTTTAATATGCATGTTTTACGTATTACATACGAAGTGACCATGCGTTGTATTCCTGGCTACCAGTTCAAATTCCTGATTTCCCCCTTTATGGACAAATGAACAGCGGGGAAGAGCGCAGCAGCCACAAATGCAGCCATGACTAAGGCCCTTTTTATGCTTCCGGCAATGCCCATGAAGCTCATCGTTTCCAGCCCCCGATTATTTACCCAACCCCTGCCGCTTCTCTTTGGCCAGCTTTTTTAAATCTTCCTGCACAATGTAGTCATGGAATGACATCTTGTCCTTGCCGGGGAAATCACGGTTTTCCAGATCACAACGGAAGATATCCGTGTCGCTAGAACCGACAAAACTGACCGGGTTATTGGTCCAGGCGTATTTATTGTCATTAAAATAGGTATTCACAATCAATATTGGTGAGCCCAGGTAGTGTGGGTACTTTTCGGAGACCGGCATGACGTAGGTTTTTTTTGTGCTATAATCTGGCTCGCCTTCTACTTCAAAAACAACCCACTTGCCATCAGGTGAAAATAAAAAATTTGCGGCGGTTATTTTTTTACCTAAAAAGCTAACTGGAGATTTTAGTCTATTTGTACCCCATGAAATAATTACTTCATCATACTTGCCACCCCAGAGGAGAGCAAAAGGGAGTGAAGGATGAGCAGATACCCTGAGAAAACTAATTTTATCTTTATGTGTATTTATTGCATCTGCTAGCGGGTGTTGGGCTGGCTCCATGTTCATGTTGAATACCTGCAACTGCTGCGTTTTATAGCGATACAGAAAATTCTTGTCGCCCACTACATACCACTGGAAATATCTCGCAACCGGTATTTCCTTGACCACTTTGGGTTCTGTTCCGTTCAAGTCCATCAGCATCAGGCTGCTCGAGATATCCCAGGGATTGGGCGAGTTGCCTGAGTGTCCGGATATTTCAAATAAAAACAGATTTTTTCTGGCATCAACGATAACGGCTTTTGCTATTGTTTCTGATATAGATGGGGTGATTTTGAATTCGCGATGGATCTTTTTCTTGAAATCAAAAAGCAGAAACTTCCGAGGCAGGCCGATGCCGATAACGTCTTTTGATACAACCGGAAGGAAAACTTCGCCGGCGTCCATATCTTCTACAGCGTTTTTGAAGTGTCTGTCAAAACTGATGCGTTTGCCGGGGAATGAAATCTGTGTTATGGCGTTGCCCATTTGGGTGCTGCCTACACTGTTGGCCTGCGGGAGTGGAAACAGATATATGTTTTCGTAACCGCCAAATAATTTTGTTCCCAAAAGGCCTCCGGTTGCTTCAAATCCCTGCGGTTTCAGTTCTGTAGCTTCTTTTATGTCGTACAAGTATTCCATCTTTCTTCCTCCATAACCGTTGGTTGAAAACAGGCAGCCGCTGATTATAAAAATGATCATTACACTCCGCAGCCTGATCACATTTTGTTTCGTTTTGATTATGCTTTGCATATGATGGATGTCTCCTTTATCGTTCCATAGTCTTTATTGGCGACTTTTAGATAAGCAGCTTCAGTGCGGATTTCCTCCATTTTGTTTTGTTTGAGTTCACCTAAAATGTTCAAAACATCTTCATCATCCCTTTTCTTAATAATATTTTCCGCTAACGTTTCTATCTTTTCATCCAGCCGGTAAAAGTTGTAGGGGTTTATCTGAGTAAATCTGGGCCAGAGGCTCCGATCAACTTCATCCAGACAATCTTTTGTGACTTCACAATATTGTCTGAAGGTTTTGCCCGAAAAAGGCGGTTTATACATAAGTGACATATACCAATCGGTGCCGAACAGGATGTGATCTTTCAGTTTTACATTTTTCGGATCGGCGATAATATCCTGAAAATATTTACGAAAATCATCACTGGCAAAAGACGACGAGATATCAGTGTACAGGTTTGGATAATTTCCGCTGCAAATCATCTCGATGATTTTCTGGTTCCACTCCATACCTTTTTCTTTCGGTCCGCCGAAATGGGCAAGACAAAGACGCAGGTTTTTCATGTTTGCCTTGTCACTGATAGCGCCATTATCATCATAAAGCGTTATTTCTTTTTCCAGCAACTTCTCCCATGCATGGGGGGAAACATAGTGTGTGTCGAAAAATTCATCAGGGTCACTGTTCGTCAGAACTTCTTGCTTTTGCGCTTGCTTGTCTCCTGCACTGTCATTCAAGTGGTAAAAGTTGAGATACTCTTTCTTTTCATAGGTTGATGCACCACCCGGCGTGCCATGGTTCATAATGGGGATATCGGCATTGCAACATTTGACGTAAAATTCTTTCATTATCGGCAGCCGTGGATCAAGCGGTTTGTAACCCTGTGCGGTGTACATCTTGAAGCCGAGATACAGTCCGTCACCCGTGACTTGCGACAGAGGATAGGTATTCCCATTTATTCCGTATGTTTGCCAGCGGCGCGGGTCGTAGTGGAACATGGGGAGCAGTCTCAGGGGATATTTGAGGGCTGAAATCTCGGTGTACAGCAATTGCCTTTCCCATTGCTCGTAGATACTCACTTCCTGTTCTGAGGTGAGAACCGGAGCTGCGTCAATTTTGACCAGTATGGTTTTCTTCTGATTGGCATCGAAGTAAGACCCGAAAAGGAACGGATTACTTTTTGTCACTGTCGCATCAATTTTCGCATCAACTTCAATTTTTTCTTTACCTAGGTTTTGCTTATAATCTTCAATATTTATCGGACTCGCAGTAATCTTTCCGTCACTTATTTTTACATACCTGGTTTCGCTGCGGCTGCCGATTTCTTCAAAATGTTGTGTAGTGATTGGCACATATTGCGGCACCATTGTTTCATATGGATATAAATTAACAAGTTCAGTAGTTTTTACCCATTTGCCATGCACAGGAAACCAGTAACCTTTTGGCTTTATTTTTTCTTTTTTATCCTTGTACATTGCTTTGTAAATTTTAAGGTCGTCATACCCGTCAACTTTGTCTCTTTTTGTCTCTGTCTGCATGCTATTGATAAACGCAGCATCTTTAGTCTCATATAACGGGTTATATATTTTTAAGCCGTAATATCCGTCAATATGGGCGTATTCCATATCCATAGTCATGACGACAGCAGGCATAAACAGCCTGGATAAACCTGAGTACAATTTCTGTTTTTTAAAGTAATTTTCATAGGCTTTATCAATTTTTTTTATAAAATCATCGCCACTTTCCCGGGTTGATCTTTTCCCTTGTGCCGGCAGTGACCTAATTGGACTTCCTGTAAACGGCAATTTAAAAAACCATGTCAATGGAATGGTTATGTTAAGGAATTCAATACAATATCCGGCTTTTATGGGAATCCCTTCTATGGTTTTACGCGGCATGCCTTTGGTTAAAAATGTTAAGTTTTGCACCCACTTAATCGGAGCGCATCGCGCGCTCTGTATGTGCATGTGTGAGTCAATAATCACGGTAAAGCGTAAAATACTGAGTTGATGATCACCACCGCTCATCAGGTCTGATTTTACTATTAGAGTGTCCTTCTCCTCTTTTTTTACAGGCGCACTCTTGTTGTAAAAGATGTTGTGTTTCTCTTTCGATTCGTCACTTCCAGGTTCAAAAATAACCTCAAATTTGTCATTTTTTTTATTTCCGGTAAGTTCGATAACACCATTTTTATCTGTTGTTTTGGTAATCACGCTGCCGTTCGGCATCTTGATTTTGAATTCTCTTCCCGCAATCGGTTTATTATTCTTATGGCCTGCTAAGAAACACTTTTTTTTCTCATCGTAGGAATCCCAAGAAATATGTTCCACCACCCGGAAGCGGAATACCTCTTCTTTAGTCGCGTTTGATACATTTGTACCGGTCGAATCATTTTTGGCATCGTCGTTTGCTCCCATTATTGATGCTCCCTTAAAATGTGGCTTAGAGATTAAATGGCATTCTTGTTGTTTTGCGTCATGGGGTCAGAATTACGGCATACCCCTTTGCCCTCAATCTTGACATCAAAAGAGCTGTTGATGAATTCAGCCTTGTCTCCCACTGTCCCGGACAAGACTCCCCTGCCGCTGCCCGGCTGATCCCCTATGCTTGTGCTGTAGCAGCATCCGTCTATGGCACCCATGCAGCCGTTGACCTTAACCGATTTCGTGCCACCCTTAAGAGTGGCGGACCTGGCGATGTTTGTATAGGGCACCGGTACAAGGGAACTACCCATCGGGGTAAGGCAGACATCCGGACCGCTTATGACAATAGCTCCGCTATCAGTGCTCGAAATACCTTGGCTATTTGCAAAAACCGTCGATTTTCCCATGTTGTCGTACCTCCTGGTTTCGTAGAACGTAATTCCATTGTGCGTTCACTCTGCATTCAATAAATGGAGGGAATGCTTCTCTAGCCTGCCATTGCCGTAGGGAAGATGCCTACACTCCAACAATTGCGTCCCATGTTCCGCAAGTATGACAACAGTCAGTTCCTTCTCACTTACCAAACAGCTTCTGCCAGAAACCGTGCTTCGGAGACTCACCCGGCTTCAGGCATTGCCACTCACCTGTATCATCCATCAAAGCACTAACAATAACCGGCTCTCCTTGCTCATTGCTGCTGATGCAAAAGTCAGCAGCAAATTTACGCAAGTAACGATACCGCTGATCAGTAGGTGCTTCTGCAACACTGATAAAGACACGATACGGCGTGTCTGGCAGCAGAGGTTCAGCGGCCTGCTTAACTTCCAATTTATAATTCACGACGCCATATTCGATGCAGTGCTCCGGACTATTCGGTTCGGGCATGTTCAATTTGTCATAATGAAATTTCTGGATATCCCATTCAACAGCACTATGACGGCCAATTTTCGAAACACTAAGGTGGTAACCAAACAACTTTTCTTCATTTGGAGGATAGGAAAAACAGGGATTTCCGTTTTGCATGGTAACGACGGCATCGGCATCGAATTGACGTGACATAGCGACAACTGAAACAGGTATTAATAAAAGCAGCCAGCACAAGCTAATTTGGCAAAAGCGAGGCATTTTTGGGACTCCTTATAAATTCTTTTATAACGCGTCCATAGAAGGACAGATTTATTTGTAACTCCGGAACCCCCAAGTGCTTGGCGCCAAAGTATTCAGCAATAATGTCACCCTGCTGTTCCATATTGAAGTCAGGCAAAGTCTTGTCAACGTCAGGGCTGTCCTTGCTGCTGTCCTTCGGATCCTTATAGTCTGAACGGTCAAATCGATAAGCACGCTTATTATAGTAACCTCCTGTTACAGCAATCCAAAATCCGGCCCAGGTAACCGAGTAGCCCAGTTGATATTGCCAGACATGCACCATCTCATGCATGAACCAGATTTTTCCTTGATCATCTTCGAGTGAAAAATCCAATATGAACTTTTTTGGGTTGAAGTACATTGAACCATTGGGAGTCATTGCAACCCGATCATCCTGTAAGCCAAAGGGGAGATATTCTTCGTTATGGATTCTGACTGAAGAGTAATTGATTGAATCTTTGAAGACTAGCCGCGCCATGGTGATTTCACCGTCGGTAAGAGGACGGTCGTTAATTTTCAGAACTACCGTCTTCATGGAACTGCCCAGGTATTCCATCGTGGTCACAATTCCATCAATTTCGATACGTTTTACTGCCTTATTTGGTCCACAAGTAACCTCTTTTCCTGGACATCGCGGAATATTTTCGGGAACGAAGAATTCCGCTCTTTCAATGGCCAAGGGTTTGTTGGAGCTTCTGATGCGTTTGGTTTTACCGTTGTTATCTGTCCTGCCGCTTACTGTTCTGCCATCAGCCAGTGTCAAGCGGTAGTCAGTATTGGAGAGAGAGTCGCCTTTTTCCGAGATAAACATCAACTGTTCATCAAATTGCTTACACCCGCATTTGTGAAACTCATCCTCGTTATGGGCAGCACTGTCCCAACCCAACCTTTCATATATCTCGCAGCCGGTTTGGACTTCACGAAGCTCAGCACCTTTGACAACACCGCCAGTTTTATAATTCAGGAATTCAAGATCGTCGAACCTGTCGCCAAAAGCTTCTTTGTAGTCGCTAAATATCTTGAAGCGCTGCTCGCAGCGCTTGGATTTCAACTCGCCTAACGTGCTTTCCAGACCATCCAGGTTGATTGTGCTTTCCATGCTAACCTCATTAATATTTATTTCAGAGTATTTCCGACACGTTCCCTTACTGTGATGAACCCTTTTCCAACACCTGCGCCCCGCAGGAGCCGTGATCGTCCGAACAGAATGTAAGGACAGGGCCCTTCAGCCACCCTCGAACAAGTCCCTGCACAGCAATAGTTGCCAGCACCGCGCCGCTGGCGGCGCCGATATCACCGAAGCAATTGGCCGGTGTCCAGAGTTGCCTGAGGTGATCCCTGTTTTTGAAACTGCGTGATTCGGTTATGCACCACTCCAAAGCACGGGGGTTTTCACCGTTCAAGTCGCCGAATACAGTGCGGATGTCCTGGTCCTTTCCGCCATCGAGCGCTTTCCGGCAGGCTTCTGTCAGTCCCATGCCCCTGCTCGTGGAATGCGAGGCGCGCGGCATTGGCTCCTCCGCCTGCCCAAACCCGGTGATGCGTGCCAGGACCGGCCTGTTTGCCTGACTTGCCCGAGCCGGGTCTTCGATGACCATGAAGCCGACTGCTTCCCCGGCAATCAGCCCCTGTTGGCGGCCGTAGCTTGAGGATTTCAGACGGTTGTCCTGCTCGAACCAGTTCAGGGTCGATTCTCTTAGTAATGAGTCGATGCCGCCGATGATGCACAGGGCTGCGGGATCGTTTTCGAGCAACTGTCCGGCCTGTATCATGGCATAGTGCAAGGATGCGTTACCTTGGGGGATTGCTTGCATATCAGGCATGTCCATCGATTTTTCCACGATTCTCTGCAGCGGATACGTGCATCTTTCTTCATAGCGTGGGCCGGGCCGCTCTTCCGAGGAGACACCCAGGAAAAGGTGGATCTGCGAAGGTCGTCGTGCTGCATTCTGAAAAAATTCGTTGAGAAGATTCTTTAAGCAAAGAGCGGCAGTTGCATCCATTCGCGCGACTGAATCCCTGTCGTCATCAATCCCCCTGATTCGAGCCACGGTTATGGGGTTATCATTGCCGTCCAGATAATCGTCGAATTCAGAAAAGCGTGAGATTCCCGCCCGAACGGCGGCCGCGGTTATGGCTGCGTCATGGCCTATTGCGGTTATGGCGTTTACACCGGTGATCGCCAATTCCTTCATGGGATAGCTAACCTCTGAAAATTAACCTGTTTCTTCATCATGCCTCCTTCTGCTTTAACATCTCCCGTTGCCTGGAGCCTGGAGCCCGAACATTAAAGAGAGGCTGACCGGGTTGCTTGATGGCCAGCTCCAGAGCGGCAGCGGCACGTTGTCTTTGCAGGCCGGTTGTTAAAACATGCTGAAGATGCTCCACTGAAACAGGCTTGCCGAGAAGATAACGGGTGCCGTCCGGGAAATTGCCTTTGTTCCTGTCCCACCATCGCCTTATCGATTCGATATTCGGCCAAGGCAGGTCCAAGTCGGCGTCCATCGCCACGTTGTCGTCGTCTGGATCATCACTCGGCCCTGCATTAAAGCCTTCCGGCCACGTACCTCTCAGTTCTTCCTGATCGATATCGACACCGGTAATCATGGTGAACGCTTCGCCGGCAACACGGGCCAACGCCGGTGTTTTCATCTGCTCGATGAGCCACGGAACCAGATGGGGATCGCCGATTATGCCGGCGCCGATAACGGCCAACCGGATCGTTTCAGCTACATTCGCAAGATGTTTCTGCCAGGAAAGAGTCGCCGCCTGTTCCATACGTCGCAAAGCCATGTTCAAGGCTTTTTCCCCGTAAGCGGACTTCATCACGACAAAGTTTTTCAATACCTCAATTGCATTGCTATTTCCTGTTAGAGCCGCGGACCATGCTGTAGAAAAGCGTATCCCATCGTCATCGTCTGAAAGGTTGTTTCGCAGACTGAAATTATTCAGCCTGATCTCCCCGCCCAGTTCGCCGTATGCCAGCAAAGCACGGGCTATCAGCAGCAAGTCATTGTTTTCAAGGGCTTGATCCAGGTGACGATCCGGATCCTGGCGGTGGATGGCGCTTGCCGCAATGCCGATGTACCTGTGGAACGATGATTCGGAGGTAAGGAGGTTTCTGATGCGTGGTTCGGCCTGTTCGTAGGGAATCCAACCGAGTGCGGAAATGAGGGCGCGGGCCTTGGCCGGGTCCTCGCCGATTGCGTCGAGAATCGCCTGAATACGGTCTGCCTTACCGCTTTCAAAGGCAAGCACGGAAGGCGCAAAGTATTCCTCCGGCAGTTCGCTTCCAAGGTTCTTGTCACAGGCGGCCCAGCCTGCCTCTCCTGCGACACGCAGCCCGTCAATGTGAGCTTCCAATCGCTCGTCAAGCTTCACCAGGTCCTCGAATGAAAAATGCGGCGCGGTAACGGCCCTGATTCGGCGATGCCAGAGGAAAGCTGCTTCTTCGGCAAATT